>PLOR01000080.1 GCA_003142185.1 Bryobacterales bacterium | reverse complement strand
CTTCCGTCGAGAGTCCAGCCCGAGGGGGACCCCGCATGCCGTTAACGGGCGCCGGAAGTTCAGTATCACTTGAGTGCAACGGTCTCTGGCCAAAGAGAAGGACTAGCAGCGGTGCCTGGCGCCACAGTCCCAATTCAAGGATAAGGGGTGTGTCAAGGGATTTGAGAGGTAAGTGATTGAGTTAGTGAGGGAGATGGGTTGTGACTGAAGGTTGAGGCGGTCAACGGCCGGGGTGCGCCCGGCGTTTGACAGGTTGGGGACCTGCCCCACTACCACAGATAGTCTTTGACGATGGCGCGCTTTTCGTGGCCATCTAAGACGTGGACTACGCGAATCTTTTTCAGCGAAACAGGGGAGAGCTGGCCGATGGGGATGTAGACGATGGTGCGGCCGACTCGGTTGGCGATGGTTTTGAAGATGGAGCGCGGCGGTTTGGCGGCTACATAGACGACATAGTGATGAATGGAGTAATCGAGGGCGGCCAGTAACAGGCGTTCGGATTTGCTCTCGGCGTCTTCGTAATCGGCATCGCGCCACACGTCGTACATACGGTGCGGCGGCAGGCTCATCAAAAAACCGCCGTATTCGGCGCGGCCGATGCCGGGGCCGACCAGGTTCTCGAAGGGGAAGGTGGAGTAGAACGCCATATCCGATTCGTTCTGGCTCTCGCCGGTCCAGGTGGTGGTGAAGGGATAGCGGTTGTCGCGGTCTTCATCGAAGATGACCACGACGGAACCGACCTCGCCGCGCATCTTCTGGAACTGGCGCACGTAGATGCGGCGTTCGTACCATTTGCGAATGGTCTCGCGCATGTCGATGCCGTCGAGGATCGAAGTGGTGAAAGGCTCGACGCGCACGCGGTCTTCGGAGAGCAGGTTCTTGCCCTTCTGTTTTAGGAATCGGCCGTAGTCTTCGACCACCAGATCTTCGGGCGGATAAGAGCAGATGCCGGTGCCGTTGACCTGGCTGGCCCATTCGCCGGGGAACTTCTCTTTCTTGCGCGGCCGCAATCCGAACGGGCGGAGGCGGCGCTTGGTGCTGGGGAGGCGGCGGCGGAGGCGTATGCGGCGGGTATCGCGCCACATCTGGTCGCCGGAGATGCGGACGGTGAGCATCGGCGGCGCTTCCAGCTTCTGCGGCGGATACTTGCCGGCGGCTTCCCAAACGTCCCAGGCGTAGTTGTCGTCGACGACGCCGCGCGCGGCTACGGCCATATCGAATATGCCGGCGCAGAGTTCGTTGGCGGCCAGCGCCAGGTTGCGTGTGTAGCGGGCCAGCAGGCGGCGCTGCCAGTGGGCGATGCGTTCGCCGGTAGAGACCTCGTACTCTTTTTCCGCCGCCAGCAGCACGGCCAGTTGGGCATGGCGCCGGTCGATCAGGTTTTGGTCCGCTAACGCGGCGCGGTAGTTCTCATAACGCCACTGAAGCTGCGGATATTCGACGGCGATTTCAGCGAGCGAATCCGGGTGCGGGTTGAGGAGCTCGATGTCCTCGCGGCGTGTGCGCGAAAGGGGCTGCGCCTGCGGCTCCTCCATGGCGTCGAGCAGCGGATCGAGCAGATTGAGCGAGACCACCACGAACACGCTGGCCGCCGGGTCGGCGCCTTCGAGTTTCCAGGCGATGCCGGCGGCATGGCGGGAGATCTCCTCCGAGCGCGGCTGCGGGTAAACGCGATAGGCTTCGACGAAACGCTCCAGGCCGATGGCGCGAATGGCGTAGGGGTCGGGATAAGCGTCGGGCAGGTGCGGACGGTCGCCAGCTTCGGGATCGGCGAAAACGATCTCGGCGCCGATTTCGAGGCCGGTGCGAATGGCTTCGGTGAAGGGATCGGCCGGCTCGACGAGCACGTAGGTGGCGTCGTCATCCTCCGGATAGAAGATCAGCGACATCTCCGGCAGGCGCTCCACGGCGCGGACCCAATCCTGCTGCAGGCTGACAGGGAGTTCGAGCGCGACCACTTGCGGGCGCTCGCGGAGGATGGCCTGGCGCACCTCGATCGAGAACTCGAGACGGCCGGGCACCACCGGGAAATAGGTGAACCGGCCGCGCCGCAGGCTGCCGGCTTCAGGAATCGGCGGGCCGTCGTCGGGCATAGCGCAGGGCTTCCTCTCCGAGGACGCGGGCGATGGAGATTTCCAAAGCCTCGTGCTCGTGAGTTTTTTGAGTGGCGAGGCTCTTCAGCTTGATGGCGAAACGGGCGACGTTGATGCCGTCGCGGACGGTGTAGCGTTCGTCGGCGGCGTGCGCCATTTGCAGAAAGTCGGTGACGTACTCGAGGATGCGCTCTTCGGCGAAGGGCAGGTTCTCGCGCAGGATCTGTTTTTCCTCGTCGCGTTCCGGGAAATCGATGAAGATTTGCGGCTGGAGCCGGGAATGAATGTACTCGGGCAGCTCGAAGGTGGAAGCATCGTCGTTCATGGTGGCGACCAGGCGGAACTGCGGGTGCGCCTTGATTTTGATGCCGGCCACGATGGATTCCACATAGCGGCGGTTGTCGAGCAGCGGCGCCAGGCTGGCCCAGCTTTTTTCGCTCATGCGGTTTCCTTCATCGAGGATGGCGATGCCGCCGCGAATCATGGCGGTGACCAGCGGCGAGGCGACGTAGCGAAGGCTGCCGGTGCCCTCGATCACCGGGGTGACCAGCAGGTCTTCGGGACGCGTGTCCATGGTGGCCTGCAGGATGTAGACCTCGCGCCCCATACGCTTGCCCGCGGCGTAGGCGAGAGTGGTCTTGCCGACGCCGGGCTTGCCGAGCAGGCGCGGGCTCATCGGCAAGTCCTGTTCGTGAATCACCATCCACGCCGCCAGCAGGTGGCGCATCAGCTCGCTTTGCCCCACCCACTCGGCAGCCAGTTCATCGGGATGGGCCAGGTGGAGGGTGACGCCTTCGATTTCAACCGTCATGTGCTCTTCTATTATCCAGCAAGCGGGTGATTCGTGGCGCACGCCGCATGCGCCACATTTGCCCGCAGCGGTTTGACTTGACTCCGTCGCCCGCGCTATCGTGCAAGTGACGACATCCTCCGCAGGGCGCGGTAGCCAAGTGGTAAGGCAAAGGTCTGCAAAACCTTTATTCGTCGGTTCGATTCCGACCCGCGCCTCCAACTGAAACAAAAGGGAAGCCATCTGAATTCAGTAGTTTGCGACTGCTGTTGGATACTTCCCTATCATTCCCGAGCTTCCCCATTTCTTCCCCATTTTGCCCGGCAGCAACCGGAAAACCGTCACCGTCAACCTAATCGGCCGCCGAACGCTTCCGCAACCAGCGCAGGCCGCCCGTATCTTTAGTACGCTTGATGTTGCCATGAGACGCGCAGCGGTTTTCCTCGCGACCGTGATGCCGGCGCTGGTTTGGGCCCAGGGTCAAACGACCATTCGGGTTGATGGCGGGGCCAGCCTGGGTCCGTTCGGCCCCGTCTTTTCCTATTTCGGTTACGACGAGCCGAACTACACCTACATGCAATATGGTCCCAAGCTGGTTCGTGAGCTTGCCCGTTTGAGCCCGTCGCCGGTCTATATCCGAGTGCACCACCTGCTCTGCACTGGGGACGGCACTGCCGCGCTCAAATGGGGCTCGACCAACGCCTACACCGAAGACGCTTCCGGCCGCCCGGTTTACGACTGGACCATCGTCGACCGTATCTTCGACACGTACATCCGAGCCGGCGCCAAGCCGTTCGTAGAGATCGGCTTCATGCCGGAAGCGCTGTCGATCCATCCGCAGCCGTATGCCCGCAACTGGCCTAAGCCCGACGACGGCCAAGGCTGGTCGTACCCTCCCAAAGACTACGCCCGGTGGGGGGAACTGGTGCGCCAATGGGTACTCCATTCGATTCGGCGCTACGGCCGGCGCGAGGTCGAGAGCTGGTATTGGGAGGTGTGGAATGAACCCGACATCAGCTACTGGAAAGGCACGGCTGAGGAGTACGACCAGCTGTACGACTACGCTGCCGCGGCGTTGAAGAGCGCTTTGCCATCGGCGCGCATCGGCGGCCCGGCCACTACCAGCCGGCTTTCGCACGCTGGCCACCAACGGCATCGACAAGCCGGTGCTGAATGTCTTCCGCATGCTGGGAATGATGCCGGGCGGTGACCGCGTCCGCGTGGAATCGGCGGGCGCCGTCGCTTTGGATGAGTTGATGGCGACCGGCGTGCATGGCCAACCGCATATCGACGCGCTGGCTGCCCGATCCGCACATGAGATCGCAACGCTGATCTGGAATTATCACGACGACGATATGCCCGCACCGCCCACCCCGGTCAGCCTGACCATCGCCGGCATTCCGGTCGCCACTGGTCGCGTGCTGGTGCGGCATTATCGCATCGACGAGGAGCACAGCAACGCATACGCCGCCTGGCTGCGCATGGGATCGCCGGAGCAACCGAGCGCAGAGCAGTACGCGCGTCTCGAAGCCGCCGGCCAGTTGGAACTGCTCGATTCACCCGAGTGGGTGTCGACCCAAGATGGAAGATTGAGCCTGAGCTTCGCGCTCCCGCGGCAGGGCATATCGCTGGTTGAAGCCGATTGGTAAGCGGCCAACACCTGGCTGTCCGATCCGCGTCGAGGCGATGGCAGCCGCTAAGGTCGATGCTTTTCCTAGTGCTGAGGCAACGGCGCGACGGCAGCCCATTTGTTCCGCATGCTTGGGGACCTGGGCCGGTTCTCAACTTTCCGCGCGAGCGTTATTTCGGGCTATCGATAGTGGTCTCCGGGCTGGACGGCCACTGCCGTAGAAAAGAATGACAATCACGACGGCTTCATCAGGCCACTTCCTTTGGTCACGTTTCGGTCCGGCGCCGGACCCGTCGCCGCAGGATGGGAGCGGAGTCTGGCTCGACTAGGCGCAATAACGGCACGCTCACTTCGCCAGCCGAGGCCGCTATTCGTCGGACAACAACTGCTTCCACAGCCGCTCGCCGCCGACCGAACTGTGGAACGCCCACAGCGACAGAAGGACGATGGTGGCCAGCGTGAAAACGGACCCGGAGAAATACCACGCCGAGGCGTCCGCGGTAATTGGCGCGTCCGTCATCAGGGAAGACACGAACAGACAGACGCCGAGCGTCAGAATGCCAAAACGAAGCACCGCGACGGCGATCAGCGTGAAGATCAGGGTTGCTGCCACGATAGCGGCGGGAGTATTGCCGCCCATAGCAATGTTAAACGAGAGAAACACCAGAACAAACAGGGCGCCGGCAAGCCATTTCCTGCGCAACAGGAGCATAAAGACGAATATGAGAAGGAAGAACGCCAGGGTATCGCGGACCGCTCCCGGGATGCGCAACAGCCACTCGGCGGCCGCCGCGCGCGGATCGATCAGGATGCCCAGTTCCGCGGCGCGCAGGGGTTTTCCCCCGCCGTTCAGCGCATGGGCTGTCAGATCGATAAGCCACCACGACAAACCCAGCCCCAAGCCGAACAGAACGTCGCGACCGACGATAGGGTCTTTCCAGCGGCGCGTGAGCAGGCTGGTCCACGAGATGAGCGTGTGTGGCCAGCGGCGGCGGACCTGCGGCTCCAGCGCAAGATAAATGGACATGACAACGAAGGCGTAGAAGAGGCTGGTGCAGATGGCCACAATGCCGTTGCCGAACGAGCCTTCGAAGGACCCAAAGTGGTTGCGGCATACCCAGAGCCCCATCTGGACGAAGCCGATGAACGATGCGAGCCGCAGCGCGCCGCGGTGGTCGCCCTGGCCGTGCACCGCGTTCCTGCGCGAGAAAAGCCACACTGCGATGCCAATGACGATCGAGATGCCGATCAGGATGAACACGCCCAGCCTCTTCGAGATCGGCTCCTGACGGGACGGCATTCGCCAGGGCGTAATCCACGGTCCAAAGAGCACGAATGCGGTCGGCCTGCCGCGCAGGGAAGCGGCTTCGACCCGTAACGGAATGGACGTGCCTGGCCACACGCCCGTCCAGGCGGCGCGGGCGTCGGAGGTGGCCTGAAATGTCCAGAGAGGCTCCGCGGCTTCGAGCTTTGCAGGATCGAGCTCGGCAGCGGCAAACAAAGGCGCCCAGTCGGGGAGCGGAGCCGGCTGCTTCAGAGGGTCGAGCAGTTGCGGCGGAATCGCCTCGAAGCTGACCAGGCGCCCGCGATGGTCGAGAAAGACGTTGATCATGCCCGATCGTTCGCGCGGCGGGTCGTCCGTATCGACGATGCCGGGCGTGAGGTGGTCATCATGGAAAGCGATGGCGGTCATCGGATAGGGGCTCTGGCGATACCAGAAGCGGAGCACCGGCGGGCGGTCGCGCAGGATGCGGTCCCAGTTCGGCGCGCCCTTCTGCGCCTTGCGATAGTCGAGATACCAGTCCTCCCAGTCGAAGCCACGAGCCTCGTCGGAATCCAGTCCGCCGTAGCCCACGCGCTGGATGATGTCGCGCGCCTTCTGGGCCAAGACGTCGGGAGAATAATCGGGCTGAATGATCTGGAGCGCGCTGGAACGGTACGCGAGGAAGATGCAGACAGCCATCGCAATCAGGATACCGGCCAGCAGGGGCACGGCGACGCGTATGCGCAGGCCTGTACCCTCGCCTGCCGCGGCGACCATCTCCGGCGATGGCGTCTCCCCCGCGGCCAGCGCGGCGGCCAGCGGATCGCCTCCCGGAAGGGCGGCGGCCACCGCGAGAGCCGATGCCGGGCGGGCCGCGGGATCCACTTCCAGGCAGCGCAGGATCACGCGTTCGACCGCCGGATCCATGTCGCGAACCAGCGTGGAGGGGGTCAGCGGCGGAGCGCTGGATCGCACGCGTATCAGATCGGCCAGCGTCGCGGCCTCAAAGGGCGGCTTGCCGGTGAAGAGCTCATATAAAAGGAGACCCAGCGAGTAGATGTCGCTACGGACGGTGACCTCCTTGCCGGCGAGCTGCTCCGGCGCCATGTAGAGGGGCGTGCCATTGCGCACCTCATTGCCCGCGATCTCACTGGCGATCCCGGCGAGACCGAAGTCGGTGAGCAGGACCTGGCCGCGTCCGTCGATCATAACGTTGCCAGGCTTCAGATCGCGATGGAGAATGCCTTTGTCATGCGCGGCGGCGAGGCCGGCGCAGAGTCCGCGAGCGATCTCCAGCGCCTTGTCGGAAGGAAGCCGGCCAATGCGGCGCAGCAGCGACGCAAGGTCCTCGCCATCGACATATTCCATCGAAAGGAAAAGATGACCTTCGACCTCGCCGACATCGTAAACGCGGCAGACGTGCGGATGCGACACCTGACGCGCAAGCCGGACCTCATTACGAAAGCGCTCAATCGACGCGGGATTCTTACCGAGGGCCTCGGGAAGAAACTTGAGCGCGACTGGCTGGCCCAGCGCGAGGTCGTCGGCGCGATACACCTCTCCCATTCCGCCTTTGCCGAGAAGGGCAACGACGCGATACCGGCCGGCTAGCAGTTCACCCGGAAGAAAACGTCCTTCCGAAGATGTGCGGACGGAAGAACCGGTCAGGGACGAGGGGCGACTCTGCGATTTTGCGGGCGTGGACGCGGGCGTATCGGCGATGGCAACCGTCTCGGCAACCGAGGCGTCGCTCGGCATCGCGGCGCCGCAGGTGAAACAAAAGCGGCTGCCTTCCGGAATGCGGCTTGCGCACGATGGGCATTGCATTATGGCATTCGCGCTGCTGTTCGGTATTGTCTCACACGGGGCTTCAGCACTGCTCGTGAATCCTAGTCACCGTTATCGCGCCATATCGGTAGCTATCGTGCGGCCCTAATGGGCTTCTACAGCTCCAGCCGAACCCGCGTGGTGATTCTTTCTTTTCGTGCGACGGCGCGGGGCGCGGCGGCGAACGCTACCCTATCAAGTAATCCTATTTCGTTCAAAACTGTCTTGGACAAGTAGAGATTTGACTTGTTATGATTGTGGCAATAACATGCCCTCACAGCTCGGTTGCCGCGTTGTGCTGGCTCTGACAATTTCCGTCGGAACCGCTGGCGCACAGCAGTACTTGATTTCTACCGCCGCGGGAGGCGCTCCGACGCCCACCCCCGTCCCGGCACTAAGTGCAGCGGTTCAGCCCAACAGCGTGGCCACCGATGCTGCCGGGAATGTCTACTTCAGCAGCCCCCAGTCGGTCTTCAAGGTGGATACCAATGGAGTGCTTACCCGGCTGGCGGGCAACGGACGCCGCGGCTTCGCGGGCGACGGCGGACCCGCAGTGAACGCACAATTGGACCAACCCGGCCCCATCGCACTCGACAGCAAAGGCAACCTGTACGTCTCCGAGATGTCGAATGGCCGCGTTCGGAAAGTGACGGCCGGCGGTACGATTACGACATTTGCCGGATCGAGCCAGTTCATCGGCTTCTCTGGCGATGGCGAGCCGGCTGTCGTTGCGGAGCTTTCCATTCCATCCGGATTGGCAATCGACGCGGCCGGCAACGTGTACCTAGCCGATTCCGGCAATCATCGTATCCGCAAGGTCTCTCCCGACGGCATCATTCAAACGATCGCCGGCAACGGCCTTGCGGGCAATTCCGGCGATGGTGGGCCGGCCATCCAGGCCGCCATCGGAGTCAACATTTATTCCATGCGAGGCATGGCGATCGATGCGAACGGCGTTCTGTATCTTGTGGTCGATGACTTAGTCCGAGCGATTTCTCCCGGCGGCATCATCACGACGATCGCTGGAACGGGCGTAGCCGGGACAGCGGGCGATGGCGGCTCGGCAGTGAATGCGCAGTTGGCGGACCCATCCGGCGTCGCAGTCGATAGCGCGGGGAACGTCTTCATTTCCATTGCCGGAACAGGCGTTTATGGCGTTTCGGCAATCCGAAAGATCTCTCCCGGTGGCATTATCACAACAATAGCGGGCTCCCTCGGGGAGGGCTTTTCCGGCGATGGCGGACCGGCCGCTCGCGCCCAGTTCCAAGGGGCCGCCGGCGTTGCGGTGGATGGCGCCGGCAACCTGTTCATCGCAGATGCCGGCAACAACCGGCTGCGCAGGATATCGGCCAGCGGGATCATCGAAAGCATTGCCGGCAATGGCCTCGAGTTTTACCTGGGGGATGGGGGACCGGCCACCGGCGTCCAACTGAACTCTCCCTTCTTCGTCGCCGTTGACAGCAGGAACAATCTCCTGATCGGCGATTACTCGGATCAACGGGTCCGCAAAGTATCTACCAGCGGCGTTATCACAAGCGTCGCGGGCGCTGGTGGCCCGCTGATTTTCGGCGCGGTTGTTGACGGAGAGCCGGCGCTTGATGCGCATCTCGGCCGTGTGGGGGGAGTTGTCTCCGACGCCAAGGGTGATATTTTCATCGCCGACAGCGACAATGCCTGCGTCTGGGAGGTTGGTCCGGGTGGTCTTATTCATGGAGTGGCTGGTAACTACAGCCGAGGGTACTTAGGCGACGGAGGCCCGGCTCCGCAGGCCAGCCTGATTACACCCTGGGGCCTCGCGCTGGACAACTCTGGCAATCTCTATATCGCGGATGAGAATGCGCACCGCATTCGAAAGGTATCCACGGACGGGATCATCTCGACGGTCGCCGGCAATGGTATCGCGGGCTTTTCGGGCGATGGCGGACCGGCCACTAGCGCATCGTTGAGTGGGCCCCAGTCGGTTGCCGTCGCCGCCGATGGCAGCCTTTACATAGCGGACGATGGTAATCTCCGGATTCGAAAGGTGTCTCCGGACGGCGTGATCGCTACCGTGGTCGGCAATGGATCGCTCGGCTGGGCCAACGACGGGATGCAAGCGGCGAACGTGCCCATCGGTGGCCCATTCGGCCTCGCGCTGGATTCGGCGGGCAACCTCTATTTTTCGGATGTAGCCGTCCATAAGGTGTCCGGCGACGGCATCATGACCACCATCGCCGGCGACATTTACAACATCAACAACTATTCCGGAGACGGCGGCCCTGCGCTGGATGCCAGTTTCGCGGCCAATGGGCTGGCCATGGGCAGCGGTGGAAGCCTCTATCTGGCTGACGCTTACAACGGCGCTGTGCGCCTGATCCAGCCCGTCGGTCCACTCGCCGGGGTGAATGCCGCCAGCAGCCTCACAGGGTCCATCGCTCCCGGGGAGATCGTCACGTTGTATGGATCAGGCATCGGGCCGGAGCAACTGGTGCAAGCGGCCGTGGGCGGTGACGGCCTATTTGACGCGCAACTGGCAGGCACGGTGGTTACGATTAACGGCATCGCCGCCCCGCTGATCTACGCCTGGACCACGCAGACATCGGCCATCGTGCCATATGGCGTCACTGGCTCGTCGGCGCAAGTGACGGTTACCTATCAAGGCCAGCCCGCGGCCACCGTAGCGGTTCCCGTGGCTGCGTCGGCGCCGGGGATCTTTGCGGCGGACTCGAGCGGGCTGGGGCAGGCCGCCGCCATTAACCAGGACGGCACTTTGAATAGCGCCGCTTCACCCGCGGCGATTGGCGACATCGTTGTGTTGTTCGCGACCGGCGAGGGCCAGACTTCGCCCGCCGGCGTTGATGGGCAGATCGCCACCGCAATGGCGCCGCAACCAGTGCTCCCGGTGATGGTTACGATAGGCGGCCAAACGGCTCAAGTTCAGTACGCTGGCGGAGCGCCGGGCGAAGTGGCAGGCGTCATGCAGTTGAACGTCGAGATTCCCAGTGGAATCCAGACTGGCGCTGCCGTCCCCGTGCTGCTGCGGGTGGGTGGCGTCCCCAGCCAGACCGGCGTGACCCTTGCCATTCGCTGATCGATTCGCCTGGCGGCGTAGGGCTTCAAAATGAAAGCAGAGCATCCGCCGTCAGGCTTAGGTCAAACGGCGTTCCGGGAACTGAACGCCGGCGGCAACTGCTCGACTCCACCCGTTAAAGACCTGATATCGGTAGCTCCCGCTGTCAGCCGAAGCACATCCGCGGGTTGCGCCGAATTCGGCTAGGTGGTGATTTACATGCCACTCTCTACCGGAGACCGACTCGGCCCTTACGAGATCTCTCGCCTCCATCTGCGGGAGTGGATCGACGGACGCCTATGGAGAACTGCGCCGCACTGGATCGGCAGACACGTGACGACTACGACTTGACAAACCGGCTGTCTACTTCCCCTCGATCTTGAACCCTTTCAATTCCGCCACCGCCGCCCCGTCCTTCCGGGGATCGGACGCCCCAGCATTCATCCCTTTACCAAAGTCGCGCTGAACCGCCTGTCCCGAGCCCATTCTCGTGGAAGAAAAGTCACCACGCATCACGACTTTGTGCCCCATCGCAGCCAGTTCGTCCCTCGTCGCCTCGGGAATCCGCGCTTCGAAATTCACGTCGCAACTGTGCCGCCGAGGCTCAAGGTCCGACACGCCTGCGGCGCGGCGCCAACTATTTCACGTATCTGCAGTCGCGCCACAACACCGGGCTCGCACAGCGCGTGCTGCCTGGTCCCCGGCGTCGCCCACAACGCGCGCAAGATGTTTACCTCCATCTGCGGCATCGATTCGCTGTTTGAAACAGGAGCCTGCAAGGGGCAAAGGCTATAGCTCGCGGCGGCTAGTGCAGGGCAACCGAACCGCGTACAGACTCCAGCAGCTTCACGGGATCGTAGCCGACACCATTCTTGAAGACCATCTTGACTTTGCGAATGTCCGCGATGCGGGCCGCGGGATTGCCGTCGATCACAACGAGGTCGGCCTGCTTGCCGACGGCGATGGTCCCGATGCGGTCGAACTCACCAAGGAACTTCGCGCCGTTAGCAGTTGCGATCTGGATGGCCTGCGAACACGTGAATCCCGCCTCTACCAGCAGCTCGATATTGCGCTGGTCGGCAAAACCGGCCAGTGCCCCGCCGTTGCCCGTGGGATCCGCACCCGACATCAGCAGACCTCCCGCCTTCACGAAGGCAAATTCGAACTCCAATTCCTTTTTGAGCATCGGCAGGAACGATCCGGCCTGGGCGCGGGCGCGCGCGCCGAGGTAGCTGACCTGCGCCTCCGCCGTCAACGCATCGAGGAATCGCTCCTCCAGCGGCGGCCGGCCTCCGTCGAACGCTTCGAACACCGCGAGGGTGGAAGTGATCGCGACATTGTGCTTCACCAAGTCTGCGATCATGTTGCGCACCGGGGCGCTGTCCAGATCCAGACGGGCGATCTCGCTGCGGGTAGCCGCCTGAGGAGGGCAGACGTCGGGCAGCTTGCCTGGGTGAAACTCGGTGTCCACCAGCAGGCCGTGTTCCAGATTGTCGATTCCAATCGCGGCGGCCTCGCTGAAACCGATCGAACAGAGGTGGCCCGTGACTTTGATTCCATGCCGGTGTGCCGTGTCCACGGCCGCCTTCAGTTCGTCGCGGGTGATGTTCATATAGGCCTTGAAGGACGTGACTCCTTCGGATGCCCAATACTCCACGGTGCGCGCAGCGTCATCGGGGCCGGTGAGTTCGTGCATCTGGGCCGCGAAACTGCCCGCTCCTTCGAGATAGGGCCCGGTGATGTAAAGCTCGGGCCCCGGCATACTTCCGTTATCGATCAAGCGCTTTAGGTTGAGATCGGTATAGGGCTCCAGGCTGCCGGCTGTGCGGGCTGTGGTCACACCGCTCGCCAGATAGAGGCGCGGGAAGCTGAAGGCTTGCTCGTTGTACATGGGGATGCCGCCGCCGGAGGGATAGAACAAGTGTTCGTGCATTCCGACAAGACCGGGGATCACGGTTGAGCCACTGAGATCGACGGCGCGGGCACCAGCCGGCTGCACTGTGGTTGCCGACGGGCCCACTGCCGATATCTTGCCATGGTCGAGGATAATCGTCTGGTCCTCCCGCGGTTCGGCGCCGGTTCCGTCGATCACGCGAACATGCTGGAGAGCGACTACAGGATCGTCCACGGTGACAAAGGGCTTAACGCCCGGAGCGAAGCGGCTCTGGGCCGAGAGCGCCACTGTCAGGAAAGAACAAACGGCAAGCTTCGATTTCATCTGAGTGATTATCCTACAGATTGCAGCTTGATGCCCCAGGTCGGCGGTGAAGTAGCCGTCGAGAATGGCCCGTCGCCCACTCGACCGCTGGTTGTATGGCGGCGTGCACGCTCCACGAGGGGCCCGTTAAGGTTCATTATCGGTAGCCATTTTGACCTTACCTTGGGCTGGAGGAGACTTCAAGCGAAATGTCGGAACGGCTGGGTCTTCCGGAACGACTCTGGTGGACAGAAGGGGATTTCGCGACAGCGATTACTCGGAATCAAGAGACAAAACCTGGGTGGCTCCGTCTGGCTATTCGATGCCCTGCTCGGTATCGCCTAAAGGGCGTCCCGCCTGCTTCGTTCCACTGCGCCAACTCCCGGCCGATCAAGATTGCAACACTTTCCACTACGCTGTCCATCAGTGATGTTCTCGAAGGCCTCGCACTTCCACGCGCCTAAGACCATCTTCCCGTTGTCGGACCCCGAGCAAACGATGTAAGCTAGGTAGGCGACGGTTGATCAGTGCGCAGGAGCGCGAAGACTTCCACATGCTATCCTACGACAGCTTGCTCGAGGCGCATACGCAAAGAGCCGCAACGCGATTTCACCGAGACGCGCTGTAAAGCTGCACACGATATGTTCGAATCTCTCGGGGATCCATGCTCAGTCCAATACGAGAGGGATGCAGCTATGTGTCATCTTTTAACTCCTGCCGTTTCGGATTGCCGTGAGATAGAGCGCTTAGGCAAGACGTAATTCCGTCATCGCGCCACGCTGGGATCGCCGGTGGGCGGCGGAGCGTGGTCCACGGCGGCGGGAGAGCCCAGCAATTCGCTAAGGACCGGCTTCAACGCGTCGGCCCAAATCTGATACGCCTGGACGGTCGGATGCACCTTGTCCCCAGCATGCATCATTCCGTCAAAGAGCCGGCCATCGCGGGCGGCTAGCTTGTCGTTTATGTTCAGATACCGGACCTTCCGACTGTCGGCAATACTGGAGAGATTGCCGTTGACCTTGTCAATGATCGGCATCAGGTTCATGTTGTCGTTGCGCGGGAAGATCCCTGTCACGATGATCGTCGCCGCAGGCGCTTTGGCCTGAATCGTCCGCACAATCGCCTGAAGACCTCGCGTGACATCGCCGGTCCGCTCATTGGCGTCACCGTGCGCCAGTGTGTCGCCAACGTTATTCGTACCGGCGAGCAGGACGACGACCTTGGGATTCAAACCGTCGAGTTCGCCGTTCTCCAGCCGCCAGAGAATGTTCTGTGTCTGATCGGCCCCCCAGCCGAAATCAGCCGCGTTCCAACCGAAGAAGTTCTGCCTCCAATTGGCTAGCAGCTCAGGATAGTCGGTGGCGCCCCAGCGGCGCGTAATCGAGTCTCCCTCGAAATAGAGGTCGATCCCGCCCCGCTTCGCCTTTTCGAGGAGCTGGGCGTGGGCCACCAGCGAGTTCGGATCGGTACGGAACACCGGCTGATCCGCGGGAAGTTGCCACGCGGTCGCACGATAGTTCAGGAACCGGTCCGCCCAGGGGAGGAAGTACTTCCAATTCGGAGCGTCGGTGTGGCCGCCGTCATGCTGGCGCCAAGCGAGTTGGCCTTCGAGGAGTCCGACATTGACCGGCGGCATTTTCGCGGAATGATAGTCTTCCGTGACTCCGAGATCCTTCGCGCCGAGCAAACGGAATACGGGCCCCGCGGCCACGGCCGCCATGTAGCTGCCCTGGTGGTCCAGCCACTTCGCATCGCCCTTCTCCGGGATGCCGTAGCTGATGAAGGTCAGCCGCGGGGCACACAACGCTATCAGCTCATTGGAATCCACCGGCAGGTCGCCGGCATTCTCGCTCCCAAACGAAGCCTCAACCGCACCGTATTTGAGGAAGTTGCCGGCCATCCAGTGATACTCACCGGAGTTGGTGAGATTCTCAAGCTTCTCTCCGAAGTTGCGCCGGTGCGGTTTGGCGCCGCCTTCGCCGGAGGAACCAATCAGCGCGACCGCAAAGCGAGTGTCGAACGCCATAGTCACCAGGGCTGCTTTCCCAAACCGCGAAACACCCTCAATGCCGACACGCTTGGCGTCCACTGCCTGGTCGGTTTCCAGATAGTCGAGGCCGCGCGATGCGCCCCAGCCCCAGGCCCGCAGCGAGCCCCAGTCCTCCGGCTTGCGCGGCTGTCCCTTGTTCGTCAGACCGATGATGCCCTGCCTCAGCCCTGCACCGTTATCGGGCTGAATGCTGCCCGGATCGAGGAACGCGTAGCCCCAACCATTGGCAATCAGCTGTTCAGTCGAAGGCGGATCGGTCCCCAGCATCCCCTTCGACTCAGGGCGCTTTTCCATGAACTCTGCCATCCGCTTGAGAAATGCCTGGCTGCCGAACATCATCATGACCGGCACGGGGCCCTTCGCGTTGCCCGGCGTGACCAGCGTCATCTGGACATCAACGCTGATCGACGGACACCTGGAGTTGTCCACGTGTCCGATGAGTTGCTTTTCGATCACGGGAAAGACGCCGGCCTTCGAGTTCGTCGTGCTCGTGACGGTCCAGGTCACCCCCGGCACGTTGACGGGGATGCGGCCGACCACCTCGCGCTCAAAATCTTCCACGATCTCCGGGCGACGGTCCCGCCGCCATTGTGCCGCCGTCGTGACCCGTTGCCCGTTCTTGAGCGTGAGCGCGTCGGGCAGGTCCGGAAACGGATTAGCTTTGGACTCATCGTAATTGGCGTGATCGGGGGCTTTTTCATTGCCGTTCGCTCCCGGGCGGAGGGCCTTGATGCCGAGCTGATCCATCATGTTCTGATGGTCCTGTTCCGCCGTCCAGTTCATCGGCAGCGGCCCACCAGTTGAAGAAGCAGGAGGCACCCCCGCAGCCGGGCTGGGAGCTTGCTGCGCCGCTGCAAATTGAGACGCGACGACGACTAGAAGGCTCATCGGGAGAACCCGCCATGTTGCTCGTATTGCGCGTGAGGAAGGAACCATGTTCGACTCTCAAACAAATATAGAACGACAATGTGTCGGCGCGCCAGCACCCAAGCGATCTCACGCAAGCGTGTCGGACAGAGAAGACCTCCTGTGCAGCCTCCAGGTCGGCGCTCACGACCTGGCGGCGTCGACCTCGTCGAGTGCGGGAAAATGGCTGCATGGTTTATGCTAAGGACAAAGTTGCTGCATTGCGTCCCGCCGTCGAGCCGGCTGAAAAGCTGGGCGAAGGATTGTCGAGAAGGATTATCCGCACCAACCAGCTCATGTCGGTGGCGCTGGACATCGAAGGTGGGCCGTGGAAGGAGCCCGAACCGTTCCACTCGCACCCTCACGAGCAGACTACATACGTGGCCTCCGGTGAAGTGCTGTTCTGCAGTGAAGGCAGCACCCCGGAAAGGCTGAACGCCGGCGATCTGATTGCGATTCCCTCGGGCGTTCCGCACTCCATTCAGTTGTTGTCTCGTTCCGCGCGGCTGGTGGATACGTTCCACCCGGTCCGCGAGGACTTCATCAAGAAAGGCTGAATACGGCCCTGGTATCGAGTTCGCAGAGAACATAAAGACGCGGTAATATGACTTACGGCACGGCCGATCTGCGACCATGGCCGCCGATACGTTCATGGAGGGAGTTAAACGTGCATACCAAGCTTGCTTCGCGTCGTGGGGTCGTCGCGGCAATTGCGATCGTGCTGACGCTTTCGATCAGCGCGCAAGTGGCGGACACCACCGCAAAACCGCAGTATGGCGCGTGGGGCTATGATGTTGCGGGCGCCGACAAAACCACCGAGCCCGGTAACGATTTCTTCCGCTTCGCCAACGGCACGTGGCTCGACCGCACGCCGATTCCGCCCGATAAGCCGGCCATCAGTTTTCGGTTGTTGATGACGGATCGCACGGAAGCGCGGCTCCACGACATGATGGAGCAGGCGGCCGCCAAAGTGCCGCACGAGCCCGCCGATCTCGAAGGCAAGATAGGCGCCTTCTATAAGGCGTTCCTGGATGAGGCGCGCGTGGAGCAACTGGGCGCGAAACCGATTGCGCCGGATCTCGCCCAAGTGCGCGCGGCGATATCGCGCGACGAACTCGCCGCGCTGATGGGGCGCAACGCATCGGATTTCGAAGGGACCTTGTTCAATTTCAACATTGACGTAGATCTGAAGGATCCCAAGCATTACGCCCTCTATCTCGGCCAGGGCGGGCTCGGCCTGCCCGACCGCGATTACTATCTGAAGTCCGATTTCGCCGCGCAGAAGGCGAAATATCAAGCTTACGTCGCTCAGCTCCTCGACCTCGTGGATTGGCCGGATGCCGATGCGCGGGCGAAGGATGTGGTGGATTTGGAAACCCGGATTGCGGACGCGAGCTGGACCAAGGCGCAGCAGCGCGATCCCATCGCCGCCTACAATCCGATGTCCATCGCGGGACTGCAGAAACACGCCCCGGGCTTCGGGTGGAAAGCGTTTCTGAAGGATGCCGGCGTCGCGAACGTCGAGCGGGTGATCGTGGCGGAGAAGAGCGCGTTCCCGAAACTCGCCTTGCTCTACGCGCAAACACCCATGGAAACGCTACAGGCCTGGCAGGCTTTCGAGATTGCCGATAACGCCGCGCCGTATCTCTCCAAAGCGTTCACCGAAGCTTATTTCGACATGCGCGGCAAGACGCTCGCCGGACAGCGGCAGCAGCAGGTACGCTGGAAGCGCGGCGTTTATGCGGTGAGCGGCGGCGATTTCCTGGTGGGCGACCGCTTCGGGACTTTCGGCACTTTAGGCTTTGGCGTGGGCCAGCTTTACAACGCGAAATATTTCGGCCCTGACGCGAAAGCCAAAATCGAGGCGCTGGTGGCCAGTTTGAAAGCTGCCTATCGTGCGCGCCTCGAAAAACTCGACTGGATGGGACCGAAAACGAAACCCGAGGCGCTGCAGAAGCTCGACACCTACACCATCAAGGTCGCTGGCCCCGATCACCCGCGCGATTATTCCAAGCTTCTCATCACCGACGACGATCTGGTGGGGGACGTGCGCCGCGCGGGCGCCGCGGACTGGGCGTTCTATTCGGGCCGTCTGTTTGGCCCGGTGGACCGCAGCGATTGGAGTATGACGCCGCAAACCAACGACGCCTATAACGGCTCGCTTCGCGACATCGTGTTCCCGGTTGGCATTCTGCAAGCGCCGATGTTCGATGCAAATGCGGACCCCGCCATCAATTACGGCGCCATCGGCGGAGTGATCGGCCATGAACTTACTCACGGATTCGACGATCAGGGCCGCAAGATCGATGCCGCGGGCGCTCTGCGCGACTGGTGGACGAAGGAAGACGCGACGAAATTCGAAGCGCGCTCCAAAATGCTGGGAGTGCAGTATTCCGCGTTCCAGCCGCTGCCCGGCGTGCACGTGAACGGCGATCTCACCATGGGCGAGAACATCGCCGATCTGGGCGGCATCACGCTCGCGCTCGATGCCTATCACGCGTCGCTGGGCGGCAAACCGGCGCCGGTGATCGACGGGCTCACGGGCGATCAGCGGGTTTTCCTCGGTTGGGCGCAGGCCTGGCGCGGCAAGGTGACAGACGATTACGTGCGCCGGCAGGTGGTGAGCGATCCGCATTCTCCGCGCCAGTTCCGCGTCAACGGCGTGGTGCGCAACGTCGACGCATGGTACGACGCGTTCGGCGTGAAGCCGGGTGACGAGCTTTACGTGGCGCCCGAAGCACGCGTGCACATCTGGTAACTCACTTCACCGAAGCGCACGCGGAGATCGGAGACCGGCTCGCCCCCTTACCGCGGCAGTGCGAAACTATACAGCACGCCGGCGGACGAGATGGACACGTACTGGCGGCCATCGGCCGCGTAACTCATCGGCGAAGAGGTGACCTCCGCGCCTGCGTTGAAATGCCATAGCTCGCTGCCGCTGTGCGCATCGAGCGCCAGGAAATCTCCGTCCGCCGAGCCGGCGAATACCACTCCGCCGGCGGTTGCCAGCACGCCGGCCTGCAACGAAACACTGGCGAATTCGTGCTTCCATTGGACTGCGCCGGTTTCGGGGTCGAGGGCCGCGATGCCCTGCGAATCCCGCGTGCCGGGCGGCGCGCCTTCAAACGGGCCAGCGCCGCCGCTGCCCCAATATTGGCGGCCGTGTTCGAAAGGCGCCGGCCCGGAGGAAAACCAGCCGCCGCCATCGTGATACGCCACGTACATCCATCCGGTCAGCGGGCTGTAAGATGGCGCCTGAAAATTGGTGCCGCCAATCAGGGCGGGGAAGACGATGGCTCCCTCTGGCGTGGCGCGCCAGCCAGGTTTGGCGATGGGGCGGCCGGCGCGGTCCCAGCCGCTCACCCATGACACGCGCACATACGGCGTGGCCGAGAGGAACTTGCCGCTGGCGCGGTCCAGCACATAAAAAACGCCGTTGCGGTCGGCGTGCAGCAGCAGTGCGCGACGCCGGCCGTGCCAGACGCGGTCCACCAGCACCAGGGCTTCGGTCGAGTCCCAGTCGTGCGTGTCGTTCGGCGTGAACTGGTAGTGCCATTTTCGCTGGCCGGTGGCCGCGTCGAGCGCAACCACGGAGCAGGAGAACAAGTTGTCGCCGCGGCGAACGTCGCCGTTGGCATCGGGCCCGGGATTCCCGACGGGCCAATAAATGGTATCGAGTTCCGGATCGTAGCTGCCGGTCAGCCACGTAGGAGAGCCGCCGCGCTGCCAGCTATCGCCCGCCCAGGTGTCGTTGCCGAATTCGTCCGGACCGGGCGCGGTGTAGAAGCGCCACAGCCGCTTTCCGGTGGCCGCGTCGTAAGCATCGATGAAGCCGCGAATCCCGTACTCGCCGCCCGCCACGCCGGTGATAATCTTGCCGCCGATCGCCAGCGGCGCGGACGTAATGCTGTAGCCTTCGAGCGTATCGGCGACCTGCGTCTCCCAAAGCGGTTTGCCGGTGCGGGCATCGAGCGCCACCAGCGCCGCATCCAGCGTTCCGAAGTAGATTCGTTGACCCAGCACGGCCACGCCGCGGTTCACGCGGTTGCTCTCGTAAGGGTTAACTTTTTTCTGTGCCCGCTGGTAGCTCCAAATGCGCCGGCCGGTAGCGGCGTCGAGCGCCATCACTTCTCCCGGCGGCCGCGTGATGAACATCACGCCATCCACCACCACGGGAACCGCCTCGATGATCGAATCGCCCGGCAGTTGCAGCGCCCACTGCGCCTGAAGGAGGTGCACGTTGGCAGTCTCGATCTGGCGCAGCGGCGAATAGTGCCGACCGGAGTAATCGCCCCAATACGTGAGCCAGTTCCGCGGCTCGGCCGCGGCGCGGCGGAGCCGCTCAAACGTCACTGCGGTGACGTTGGCCGGCCGATTCGTGTCGGAGCTGGGCGGCGGAGCGCCCAGGCTGCGCAAATACGACACCAGTTGCCACACCTCATCCGCGCTGAGCTTTGCGAAGGGAGGCATCTGGCTGCCGCGAATGCCGGTGCGGATGTTGACGAAGATCTCGCCATCGGCGCTGCCGCGGCGCAAGACGCCCGTGAGCGCCGGCGCACGGTCGCCGCGCGCTTCATCTCCGTGGCAAGCCTGGCAGGCTTGCTGGAACAAGGCCCGCCCGCCTGCGATGGCCGCGTTATCGCCGGCCAGCGGGTTCTTCTGCGCCTCGGGCGTGTCCTGTTGCGCGGCCAGCCAGAGGGCGCACGCGGCAGCGGCCAGCGGTATCCCGATTCTCATTTCGCTCCGGCCGGCGCGAAGGCGAAAAGCGTGTCGCCCGCGCCAACGATCAGGTATTGCCGGCCATCCAGCATCCAGGTGGAAGGCCCGTTACTCACATTCTGCGGCAGGGTGAAATGCCAGAGGATGGTTCCCGCCGCCGGGTCGTAGGCAATCAGGTTCTGTGCCAGGTCGCCGGTGAACAGCACTTTGCCGGCCGTCGTGAGGATGCCGGGGCCGGCGGTGGCAAACCCGCCGCTGGGATAAGTGTGACTCCAGCGAATGTCGCCCGTCCCGATGTCCAGCGCCTCCAGCACGGCCTCGCTCGTCAGAGCGCCGCCGCGTCCGCCGTATCCTTCCGGCTTCGGGTCCGTGTCGGTGAGATAGGCGATGCTGTAGCCGCGCGAGGCGTTGACGTAGAATAGACCCGTGTCGGGATCGTAACTGGGCGCCGGCCAATTCGTGCCGCCGCCTGCCGGAATGTCGATCAGCGATCCATCCACCTTCGGCTCCTTGGCGGGATCCGGGATGGGCTGCCCTTTGGCGTCGACGCCCTTCGACCAATTGACGCCGGTGAATCCTTTGGAAACCAGGTTCCTGCCGTTAGTCCGGTCGAGCACGAAGAAGTATCCGCAGCGCGCCGCTTGCGCCAGCAGCTTACGCGGCTGGCCGTCGATCGCCGCATCGAACAGCACCGGTGTTTCCACGTTGTCCCAGTCGTGCGTATCGTGTGGCGAAGCCTGGAACCACCAAGCCAGCTTGCCTGTGTCGGGGTTGAGCGCCACGATCGATGCGGTCCACAGGTTGGCGCCTCTGCGGCTCTGGCCCGCGTAAACCGGGTTGGCGTTGCCGGTGCCCCAGTACAACAGGTTCAGTTGCGGATCGTAAGTGCCCGGCAGCCAAGTCATGCCACCGCCGTGATCCATGGCGGCCTGGTTGGGCCAGGTTTCCGAACCCGGGTCGCCCGGCTTCTCCGGTTCCGTCCACCAGCGCCATTGCAGGTCGCCGGTTTCCGGATCGTGCGCTTCCAGGTATCCGCGCACATCCATTGCGTCGCCGCTCACGCCGACCAGCACGTGGTTCTTCACCACCAGCGGAGCCATGGTGGTGAAGTATTGCAGCTTCTCATCAGCCACCTTCTTGCGCCAGCGTTCCTTGCCGGTGGCGGCGTCGAGCGAAATGAACCAACCGTCCGGCCCCAGAAAATAGAGCCATTGGCCGTACATCCCCACGCCGCGATTGCCCACCAGGTGGCCGCCGTGATCCTCCCAGTCGAACTGCCAGATGAGTTCGCCCGAGCGCGCGTTCAGCGCGAACACGTGGTCGGGAATGGTGAAATACAGGACGCCATTCGCCATCAGGGGAGTAGACTTGATCACCGGGCTGCCTACGCCGCGCAGCGGGCCAACGCCAGAGATGCGATACATCCACGCGATCCCGAGCGAGCCGAGATTGGAAGCGTCGATCTGCCGGAGCGGGCTGTACCGGCGCCCCGAATAGTCGCCGTTATAGGTCGGCCAGGCGTCCGCGGGCGGGTTGAAGAGACTGAGCGCCTTGGGATCGAGGCCCTGCGCGGCCACGAATTGCAGAAGCAGCGCGAACGCCGTAAGCAGGAAGGTGCGACGAAGTCGCGCAGACCGCGCGGTTGACAGACGGAAACGTCTGCCCCACCTTGCCGTCGAAGGGATGTGGGACAGGCGCTTCCGCCTGTCAACCGGTTCATCCCAGGACTCTAGCCCCGCGCTCATCGCAGCGTCACCAGGTACGCGGTGAGGTTATGAATGTCGGCGTCCGTATATTTGCCGAGTAGCTGCCTGTGCGCCGCCAGGCGGTCTTCCAAAGCCACTTGGACACCGTTGCTGCGCTGCCAGGAATGGTAATTGCCGGATGCGTCGGTGAGCGAGACAGTGAAATCGTCGAGGCGCTTTGGTGTTCCGGAAAACGTCTCGCCATCGGGCAGCGTCACGGTCACTCTGCGAACACCCGAGCCAAAACCGCCCGGCCACAGAAAGCGGTTCTGTAGCACCTCCGGCGGATAACGGCTGGCGACATGTGCCAGGTCGCCGGTGGGCGAATGGCAGGCGTTGCAGCCGCCGGCGCCGTTGAAATACGCTTCGCCCTTTTTCGCGTCCCCAGTGACGACGTTAAGCGTGTGATAGGTGCCGCGGTTGGCGGCGAGCTCCACTTTCAGATGCAGGAATTCGGCGATGTCGCGCAATTGGCCTTCGGTCAGCGTGGAAAATGCCGGCATGCCTTTATCGGCCCGCCCTTTCAGTAGCACAGGCCCGATCAGGTCGCCCTTTTCATCGTGCAGGACCACGGTCGAGCGCACCAGGTCGGGACCATCGGCGCCGGTGGCTCTCTCGCCGTGGCAGAACGCGCAATTCGGCTGGTACAGCTTGCCGCCGCGCTCGGCTGCAGCCGCGTCCGGCGCGGCGCCCAGCCCGAGGAAGTCCCGAATTGCCGCGCCGCGCCCTCCACGGCCGCCCGGCTCCGGCGGAGGCGGTTCCTGCGCACCCAGCGAGGCTGCCGCGGCGACCATCAGTGTGACCACCAGAGGGTGTACCAAACTCTGCACGGGCTCTTTCCCGGCGACACAGGCATTCGCTGCCGGCATTTCTCGCGGCCGCCACGCACTCGACAGGCTACTATCTTCGCCGAACGGTTTGCAAGTTTGCCATCGACGGGCACCCGGATAGGCGCTGCACGGTATATACTCGTTTCGCTATGACGCGAAGAGAGCTGATGGTCGCGGCCGCCGGCTGTGCGCCGTTCCTGCTATCACGGAAAACGGCGGAAGCCGCGGAGGGCGGCTTCGTGGGCCTGGGAGGCGCGCCCGCCGCTTTCGGCCTCGAAATCCGGGCGTCTCGCGCCGCCGATCCACACGCGGATTTCCTCGATCTTTGCCACCGGCTCGAGCTCGATGGATGCGAGACGCGCCTGGAATCCGCCGATGCGGAAGCAGTCCGGGCGTTTCGCGAGCGTGCCGAACGGTACCGCATGCGCGTCATCGTGGATACGCCGCTGCCGCGTGATGAGAGCGACGTGGCGCGCTTCGATGGCGCCGTCAAGGCGTGCCAGGAAGCCGGCGCCTTCAGCCTGCACGCAGCCATGACCCAGCGGCGCTACGAGCAGTTCGATGCCCTTGACGCTTTCCGCCGCGATTTCGCGCGCTGCCAGAAATCGGTGGCGCTCGCCGAGCCCGTCCTGCGCAAATATCGCCTCAAGCTGGGCATCGAGAATCACAAGGGCTGGCGAGCGGCGGAACAGGCGGCGTGGCTGCAACGCCTCTCCAGCGAGTGGGTGGGCGTGCACTTCGACTTCGGCAACAACCTTTCCCTGTGCGAGGACCCTGAAGAGACGTTCCGCATCCTCTCGCCGTACGCCATCGCCTGCCATATTAAAGACATGGCCGTCGAGCCTTACGAAGATGGCTTCCTGCTTTCGGAAGTTCCGTTGGGCGACGGCATCTTAGACCTCGCGCGATGGGTGGCGGCGCTGCGCCAACGCGATCCGCGGATCCCGTTCGATGTCGAAACCATCACGCGCGATCCACTGAAGATTCCGGTGTTCACCCAGAAATACTGGGCGACATTCGACGATTCTTACAGCCCGCTGCCCGGCCGCGATCTGGCGCGGGTGCTCGAAATCGTGCACCGGAATCCGCCGAAAAAGCCGCTGCCGCGTACTGCGGGCCTGAGCGAAGAGCGGCAGACAAGGCTCGAAGCTGAGAATAACCTGTTGAGTATTCGCTATGCCCGGCAAACGCTGCACTTGTAACAGCTATCCAGCGCGAACCTATTGAACAACGTTGCGCCTTCTGTTACACTTGACCGAAAAGGATGCAACGGGCCGTACATAGCCGTTTCGAGTAAGCTGCGGCTAAGTCAGTCGATTCATCATTTGCCTCGTCGTAGTTCAACCCTGGAGGAGAACCCATGAGCCGCTTTCGACATTGCCTTCTCTTCTGCTCAGCTTTTCTTGTGGCGATTGGGAATTGTGCAGCCCAATCGACCATGGTTCCGTGGCTCACCCGCGCCGCGGATAACTCAAGAAGCGGTTGGAATCAGCACGAGACTCAACTGACACAGGCTTCCGTTGAGTCTAAGGGAATTATCCGAGCGACCATCATTCCGGTTATCGGGGACGCGCGGGGCATGGAAGCGCAGCCACTCATTTTGCCGAATGTGCAAACTGCTCTCGGAACCCGCGATGTTATGGTGCTTCCGTCGATGGCGAATATTGTGCGCGGAGTCGACGCACATGATGGGTCTGCCATCTGGCAAGTCACATTGGGTGTGCCGGTAACCAGTTCTCAGCAAATTGACTCGAAGAACATCAATCAGCATTGGGGCTGTATCTCAACGGGCGTGATCGACCCGGACACCGGGCGCCTGTATCAGGTCTGCTGGGTTTCGACAGACGGAACCGGCAACCCGCAAACGGCCCAATACTTCATGTTCGTGCTGAGCGTGGCGGACGGAAGCCAGGTGGTTCCGCGCGTCTTGATCCAAGGCAAGAGTGGAACACAAGACTTCAATTCGGAGATGCGCAAACAGCGGTCGTCTCTCGTCGAGACGAACATCAACGGTGTGAAAACGGTATTTGGATGTTCGGGGACCATCTTCGAAACTGGCACGGGCGCTAGCGGCTTTTGCTTTGCGTTCGATGTGACCGGCAACCAGGTGAGTGCGATGCTGGCCACCACGGCAGGGGAGGGTGCTGGCGTATGGATGGCCGGACAAGGTGCAGTGGCGGATCCGAGCGGCTCCCTCTACGTCCTCACCGGAAATGGCGACTTCGATGGTGTCAGTCAGTGGGGTGAGTCGTTCCTGAAATTGAAGTATTCGCCTTCTTCGGGCGGGAATCCAGCCACCCTACAGGTAGTGGATCACTGGACACCGTGGACTGACCTCGTCAGAACCGGACAGCAGCCTGCGCCGGCCATGAAGATGTCCGGCATCAGCGCCCCCTCAGAGGCGATCAAGCGGCCCGTAGGGGGCGGCATGAGCATGTCGTTAAAGAATGCGACGCTCAAGGCGACGGTGAACGACCAAGGCGTCCCAACGCTCCTCGTTTTCCCGCAGATGGCATCGGGAAACTGGTCCGATGAGGATTGGGGATCGGCTGGTCCGGCCTGCATTTTCTCCCTCGGCATTTGCATTGCAACCGGAAAAGATGGAATTGCGTATCCGATCAAGACGGCGAGCCTTGGCGGGACTACTCTGGCAGACCTCGCCAACCCTAAGAATAACTGTAAGAAGCTGGCAGCGCCTCCTGTCTGGCTTACGATGAGCCCAGGTCCGGTCGATCCGTGCCCGGCCGATCCTCGAACACTGAACTTCTTTCCATGGGGCGACACCGCGCATCTCCACATGACACCCGTGCAGTTCTTCGATCCGGTGCTGCGATCGTGGACGATCTTCGCTTGGGGTGAGAATTCGCAACTCCATAAATGGGCCGTCAGTTCAACGGGAAATCTGACTTATGTCGCGCAAGGCCACGAGTACGCGAGCGCGGATGTGCGAGGAGAACCTCCAGGAGGAATGCCGGGTGGATTCTGTTCCGGATCGAGCAACGGAGCGGATCCAAACTCAGCGATCCTAGTCTGTACGATCCCTTACGGCGATGCAAATGCTAACGTGGTGAACGGCCGATTGTTAGTGTACGATCCTGTACACCGCGCTGCGGATGGATCGCTAAAGGTCCTATGGGACTCGCAACGCTGGGGTGTTCAGTTCCTGTTCAACAAATTTAATCCTCCGGTGATCGATGGAGGTCAAATCTACGTACCGAATTACAACGGCGGAGTGGATCTTTACCGGCTGGTGCAGTAAGAGCGCTCCCTGATGTGACGGGAAGACTGCTACCGCCTCTAGGATTGCCCGGCCGCACGACCCTGATCCCCACCGGACCCCATAACCCCCTCAATAGCCTCGGAGAGAAAGGGTAAGTCAAACGGCGCATCATGGCGCATGCCGTTGATGAAGAACGTGGGCGTGCCGTTCACCCCGCTGCGGACTCCGCTCATGAAATCCTCGCGCACGCGATCTCGAAACGTGTGCGCTGAGAGCGCCTCACCAAACTGTGCCGCGTTGATCCTGAGCCGGCCCGCATACTGCACGAGGTGCGAGGTGTCGAGTGCATTCTGGTGTGTAAATAGGGCGTGATGCATCTCCCAGAAGCGGCCCTGAGCGCCTGCCGCCTCCGCGGCTTCAGCCGCAGCCTCGGCGTGCGCATGGACTTGCGTCAACGGGAAATTGCGAAAAACAAACCGCAATCGATCCCCAAATTGCTGGCGGATCTCTTCCACGATGGGGTGCGCCCGGCCGCAGTGAGGGCATTCGTAGTCGCCATATTCCACCAAAGTGACGAGGGCCTCCGTCGAGCCTTGGATGTGGTCACGATCGGTAACAGGCAGCGTGAGCTCGGTCGAGGAACGTGTCGTCATATCTTTTTCTCCTTCGGGGCAAGGCCCTCGAGGGCAGCGAGAATCCCATCGGCCCCCGGGTTAACGCCAACCGGCGACACGTAGCTCCAACGAATGGTTCCTTCCGCATCGATGACGAAAAGAGCGCGTTCGCAAAAGCCGTCCTGGGACCTATAAACGCCATACTGGCGAGCCACTGCCCCCTTGGGTTCAAAATCCGCCAACAGCGGGAACCGCAACTTACGGTCATGCGCAAACGCCAGATGGCACCAGGGGCCGTCGACTGAAATGCCGAGCAACTCCGCATCGAAACGGTGAAACTCCGGCATGAGCTCGTTGTACAGCGCGGTCTGATCGCCGCACACAGGGCTCCAATCAGCCGGGTAAAACACGAGGACCACTGGTTGGCCGCGAAATTCGTGCAGGGAGACAAGTTGATCGGGCGTGCTTGGCAACCGAAAATCCGGAGCTGCGGTGCCGGGCGCCAGCGCCGTGCCCGGCAAGGCCGGCGTGCCGGTATTCGAACTCATTGGTAAGCCCTCCTTTTGGACGATTGATAAAAGCATATCATCGTCGAACCAGGCGTGGAGGCGAGCCGGGTCTTAGAACGCGGCCGAGCCTGGCGTGCGCGGACAGGGGATCACGTCGCGGATGTTCTTCATGCCGGTCAGGTACATCATCATCCGTTCGAGGCCCAGGCCGAAGCCGGCGTGCGGCACCGAACCGAAGCGCCGCAAATCGAGATACCAGGCGTAATCCTCTTCCTTCAGCCCTTGCCCAACCATGCGCTGGCGCAGGACGTCCAGGCGCTCCTCGCGCTGGCTGCCGCCGATGATTTCGCCGATCCGCGGCACCAGCACGTCCATCGCCGCCACCGTGCGGCCATCGTCGTTGAGGCGCATGTAGAAGGCTTTGATCTGGGTCGGATAATCGGTCACTACCACCGGCTTGCGAAACACTTCTTCGGTCAGGTGGCGCTCATGCTCGCTTTGCAGGTCGGTCCCCCAACTCACCGGAAACTCCCACGTCTTGCCCTTGGCCGCGGCCTCTTCCAGAATGCGCACCGCTTCCGTGTACGGCAGGTGCACGAAATCGTTCTCCACCACGTTGGCCAGCGTCGCCAGCAAGGTATTGTCGACGCGCTTGTTGAAGAACTCGAGATCCGCGCGGCAGCGGTCCATCACTTCCGCCAGCACGGCCTTGAGGAACCGCTCCGCCAGGCGCCGGTTGTCGTCAAGATCGGCGAAGGCCATTTCCGGCTCGATCATCCAGAACTCGGCCAGGTGGCGCGGCGTGTTCGAATTCTCCGCGCGAAAGGTCGGTCCGAACGTGTAGACGTTGGCGAACGAGTGCGCGAACATCTCTGCTTCGAGCTGCCCGCTGACCGTCAGGTGCGCCGGCTTGGCAAAAAAGTCGTGGCTGAAATCGGGCCGGCCTTCCGGCGTTTTCGGCGTGGCGGCGAGATCGAGCGTAGTCACCTGGAACATTTGGCCGGCGCCTTCGCAATCGAGCGTTGTGATCAGCGGCGTCTGTACGTACACGAAACCGTTGTCCTGAAAGAAGCGATGAATCGCGTAGCACAGCGCGTTGCGCACCCGGAACACCGCGCTGAACGTATTGCTGCGCGAGCGCAGATGGGCGATCTCGCGCAGGAACTCCATGGTGTGGCCCTTCTTCTGCAACGGGTAGGTGGCCGGATCGGCCGGGCCGTACACTTCGACCGCTTCCGCGCGCAGCTCGACCGGCTGGCCGGGACCGGGCGACGCCACCACGGTACCCTCCACGCGGAGCGACGATCCGGTGGTGACCGCGGCCAGCACCGCTTCGGGCAACAGTCCGGCGAGGATCACTACTTGCAGATCGATCGCCGACGATCCGTCCTGCAGTTGCACAAAGTGCACGCCCTTGCCGTCGCGCCGTGTCTTCACCCAGCCGCGCGCCGCGACTTTCGCTCCCGGCTCCCGCGCCAGTATGTCCTTGATGTATTCGCCGTTGGTGATCAAGTGGGCCAACCTTTCAAAAAACAATGTTAGCTTGGTGGGGCATGCTTTAGCTTGCCCGGGGCCGGTAGGACAGGCCATCGCCTTTCGTGGCCTGTCTTGCTTCGCTTTAGACGACGCCCTGACAGACGACACAAACCGATCGTCTGTCCTACCTCGGGCGTGCCCGGCCAGGTTGCCGCAGAGGCTGCTAGACTGTTGGCGGAAGGCAATCTGGACTGGTGTCTGGGACGGTCTTCAAAACCGTTCGGCGGCCGTTAGGCCGCTGGTGTGTTCGATCCGCACTGCCTTCCGCCAACTCGCTTCCCGCGCCGGAGCTATGATTGCGGCCGCTGGCTCCATGAGGCTTCCAGCCGGTCGCGGGTGACGAAGGACGCTTGCGTGCCCACGCCAAGCGTGGAAAGCGCGGCATAGACGTTGGCACGCGCGATCGCGTCAGTTTCCCTCTCGCCCGCGGCGAGGAACGCGGCGAAGCTGCCGATGAAGGCGTCGCCGGCGCCGCTGGTGTCGATGGCTTCGACGGCGAACGGAGGGACATGATCCACTCGGGTCTCGCCGGCGCAGAGGGCGCCATTGGCGCCGAGCGTGATGATGACGCGGCGCACGCCACTGCGCAACAGGTGTACGGCGCAGTCGCGGGCATCGTGAAGGTTGTTCACCTGCATGCCGGTGAGCGTCTCGGCCTCGGTTTCATTGGGGATGACGTAATCGGCGTGAGCCAGTTCGGCAAGGTCGAGCGGCTGGCCGGGCGCAGGGTTCAGTATGGCGCGGATGCCGTTGGCGCGCGCAAAGCGCAGTGTGTAATAGACCGTTTCGATCGGGATCTCCAACTGCAGGACGATGGCATCAGCATCGAGTAGCACCGGCGCGGCAGCGTCGATATCGGCGGGCAGCAGGCAGTCATTCGCGCCCTTGACGACCAGGATGCGATTCTGCCCGGCCGAATCGACGAAGATGGGCGCGACGCCGCTCGACACGCCTTCGGTGATCAGGACCCGCGCGGCATCGACCCCGCGCGCGGTGAAGTTGTCGATGGTGGCTTGGCCAAACAGGTCGTCGCCGACGCGCGCGATCATCGACACGCGCGCTCCGCACAGCCGCGCGGCTACTGCCTGGTTGGCGCCCTTGCCGCCGAAGCCCAAGTGAAAGCCTTGGCCGAAGATGGTTTCGCCCGGCCGTGGAAACCGGTCGGTGAAAGTGGTGAGGTCGACATTAGCGCTGCCGACCACCGCAATGTGAGGCTGCGTGGTCATATCCGGATATCATATTGTAGACATGAATCAGGATCCGACACGCAGGTTTTCGGTGCGGGTGGACGCGTACGAGCGCTGCCGGCCCTCTTATCCGGCGGCGGTGGCGGCGCTGGCGGAGCGGGAATGCGGGCTGCGGGCAGGCCAGGCGGTGGCCGATATCGGCTGCGGAACCGGCCTCCTGGCGCGTCTGTTTCTGGAGCGAGGCTGCCACGTTTTTGGCGTCGAGCCGAATCCCGAGATGCGCAACGCCGGTCGCAGGGCGCTGGCGGAGTTGGCGCAGTTTCAGGCGATCGACGGACGCGCGGAGTCGACCACGCTCGCCACTTCCAGCGTTGACTTCGTCACGGCGGGGCAGGCGGCCCACTGGTTCGATGCGGACCCGGCCCGCGCCGAATTCGCGCGCATTCTGAAACCCGGCGGCTGGCTGATGCTGGTGTGGAACGAACGCAAGCGAGAACCGGGCTTCATGAGCGACTATGAAGCCCTGATCGCGCGCCACGCGCCGGAGCAGTCCCGCATCGACGAAAAGCGGATCTCGCGCTTATTTGGCGGACGCGGCTGGCGCATGGCCCGGCTCGATAACTGGCAGACGCTCGACGCCGAAGGGTTGCGTGGACGAGTGGCATCGTCATCCTACACGCCGCTGCCTGGGACCGGTGAATTCGCCGCGCTGATGGAGGAGGTGGACGCCCTGTTTGCCCGGCATCGGCGGGACGGATGGGTGAAGGTAGAGTACTCGACGGAGGTCTACTACGGGAGGCCGGGCGTATTGTAGCCGCGAGCCACGATCACCGTCTGAATGCGGCGCGTGCGGCGGAGGGCCCAAACCCTCCGCCGCACGTGCCAGCCTGACCTGGCGTGTTTCACTTCTCTTCGATCGCCACACTCACGCAGTTGCTGCGTAACTTGCGAACCGGCCCAGCCGCGCCCCTATTTGAAGGCCACTGCCATTCCAGCCGCCGGTCCGTTCGCGTCGCTGCTGGACAACATGTTGTAAGTGAAACTCAGTGGGCTTGTGGAGGTCGTGTAGTAATGCATCCACCCGCCGTTCTGATCGATAGGTTGCGGACCATCCAGCACTATGCCGGAATAGTATGATGAATCGAACAGCCAATTCGTCTCCGGAGTCCCGGTAGCTGTGTTGTAGTACCAGTTCTCCTCGGCTATCACAATTTCACCCGCCGCCGCAGGAGTTAGTGTGTAATTCAGCGTCACGGGTGAGCCGGCGCTGCTGATGTCCTGTGCGCTGCCGCTGTACGTGTCCAGCGGGCTGGTCCCGGCGCCAGGAATGACATAAAAGACTATCGTGTCATCGTTGGTGGTATCGGCGAACGTGACCTTCAAGGTCTCAAAGCCGCTGGAGCATGCCACGTTCTTTGCGTAATATGCCTGCGCATACACGCCGTCATTGGAGTAGACATATTGGGCGATCTGACTCCACGTGTTACCGTTGCTATCCGTGATACTAGATATCAGGCTGGGGTTTGTGGCTCCGCCGCCATCCATCAAAGCTGCAATGGTAGCTCCCGCGATGCACGGAATCTGCAACGCCGCGGGGCTCGTATAGGCATTTCCCGTTCCGCCGGCGGCTGGTGTGTACGGGAAGTTCTCATGAATTTCATATGCGACCCGCATGCCGGTAGGTACTGCCCCTGTGGTCCCGGATTTGAGCAAAACTGCGGCCGAAATCCAGGTGGCGCTTGTTCCCTGGGTCATGGCCGGGTCGATTGCCGACGTGGAGGAATAGACGCCGGACTGAACGGCCATGCCGTCTTCTAGGTCCGCGCTTTCGAGATTCCACGCAATATTCGATTGCGATCCAGCCGTGAAACTCTTCTGCGCGAACCTTCCACTCAGGCTGGCGACCACCTGGTATACCATGTCGCCGGATGCCGTCGGTGTCATACTGCCGGCCGTCGCGGACGTGCCGGAGCCTTCGTTACCGGCTCCCGCCCCATCGGCCGCGATGACGTTGGCAATCTGCGAACTCACGCACGCGAATTGCGAGGTTTCGGCGCTCCAGGTTGCCGTCAGGTTATAAGCTCCGGCAGTCACATTGAACGCTTCGGCGATCACGATGGACTGGTTATTTGCCGAATTGTAGTAGACCTCTGCGTTCTTGTAGCTGTCGGACTTATTATCGGTAATAGTCAGCGTCGGCTCACCCTGGAACTGGCACGCAACTACGATGGCGTTCCCGGCTGTGGCTGGGTCGGCCAGATGGAGGTAGAGGTGGTAAGGGCTGGTCACGGCGGAGGACCGCGAATTAGACTCGCTGACGTGGGAGACGAGTGTGGGCGTCGCCGTGGCTTCCACCACATAAGTGAAGCCGTCCGCCAAACTCACGCTCTGCGCCGCAGGGTTCGTCACCGTAACGGTTACGGCTCCGGCGCTTCCGGCTGGCGTAGTGGCCGTGATCTCGGTCCCACTTACCGCCACTACGTTTGCCGCCGCCGCTCCAGCAAATGTCACTGTCGCTCCTGCGGCAAAGTTCGTACCCGTGATCGTGACTGCTGTCCCGCCCGCCGTTGACCCACTATTCGGAGACACACTGGTCAGCGTCGGCGGAAGCGAGTAGCTGAACCCACTGACTAAGCTCCCGCTTTGCCCGTTCGCCGTGACGGTGACTGACACCGCACCGGCGCTTCCCGCTGGCGTCGTGGCCGTGATGGTTGTACCGCTCGTCACCACTACGTTGGCTGCCGCCGTCGCTCCAAACGTCACTGTCGCTCCCGCGGCAAAGTTCGTCCCGATGATCGTGACTGCTGTCCCGCCCGCCGTCGGCCCGCTATTCGGGGATACGCTAGTCACTGTCGGCAGAACTGTGCCACCCGTCGGAGTGCGGAAGGCGACCATCTGCATGATCCAGTCCCCGGATGGGCTGACCGGCGCGGTGGCGGTGTAACTGCCGGCCGTCTTGACCATCTCGTCTTCCGCGATGTCGCCGTCCGGCGTTGTCAGCAGCCGTTTGGTGAAGCCGCTGCACGGAGCGGTGGTGCTGGTCTGAACCAGGTTGGCGCCGAAGAGCAAGTCGTTCGCGTTGGTCGTGGTCACGGCGCCGCTGCTGCTGGTGGCACTGCTGCCTGTAGTTGCAACCGTCACATCCACCGGGTTGCTCGGATCCGCTCCGCTGTACTCGAGTATGCGTATGTCGGGGGCCGTCGCGGCACTCGCAAAGGTCACCGTGACGGTGTTTGCCCCGGCAACCGCCGCTGCGATGTTCTTCGCATAATAAATGGACTGCGTCGCGTAGCTGCTCTGGACCGTGGGGCCCACGGCCAGTGCGTATTTGTTACCTTTCGAATCCGTAACTGCGCTGACCACGGCCTTGCTGTCGTTCCAGCCCACCGCGATGACGTTGAGGTCGCCCGCAACCTGAGCGGCCGTGAAGGCGATACTTACCGTGGTCGAAGCGGTTTGCGGCGTGGCGAAGTTACCCTGCACATAGGTAATAGTCGTGCTGGTGGGCACCACATAGGTGAACCCGGCCGCCAAACTTCCGCTTTGCGCCCCAGGATTCATCACCGTCACTGTCACTGCTCCCGCGGTTCCGGCGGGAGTTGCGGCCGTGATGGTCGTACTGTTCACCACCACTACGCCGCTCGCCGCCGTCCCGCCAAATGTCACGGTCGCTCCGGCGGCAAAGCTCGTCCCGGTGATCGTTACGGTTGTCCCGCCCGCCGTCGACCCACTATTCGGCGATACGCCGGTCACCGTCGCCGGCGCCGTCAGAGTGATGCTGGCCGTCGCTGAAGTGTTATAAGTGGCCGTCACCGTCGCCGTCTGATTACTGGAAATCGTGCCGCTGGTGGCGCCGAAAGTGGCCGTGGCAGATCCGGCCGCCACCGTCACCGTCGCCGGCACGGTCAGTGCCGCCGCATTGCTGGATAGCGTGATGCTGGCACCTCCGCTCGGTGCCGCCTGATTCAGCGTGATGGTGCAAGTGCTGGAGGAATCTTGCCCCAGGCTGGTGGGGCTGCAACTGAGCGAGGAAACTTGCACCGGTGCTACCAGGCTGATGCTAGCGATCTTGGAAACGCCACTGAGGGTGGCCGTGAGCGTTGCGGTCTGATTGGAGTTGCAATTGCCAGCCGTAGCTGTGGAGTTGGCCGAAGTTGAACCGGCCGGCACTGTGACCGAGGCCGCCACGGACAGCATCGTGCTGTTGCTGGACAGCGTCACGCTGGCGCCTCCGCTGGGCGCCGCCTGATTCAGCGTTGTGGTGCAGGTGGTGGAGGAATTCGGCCCGAGGCTGGCGGGGCTGCAACTGAGCGAGGAAACTTGCACCGGCGCGGTCAGACTGATGCTGGCCGTCGCCGAGGTGCTGTTGTAAGTGGCCGTAACCGTCGCCGTTTGATTGCTGGAAATCGTGCCGCTGGTGGCGCTGAAAGTGGCTGTGGCAGACCCGGCCGCTACTGTCACCGTCGCCGGCACCGTCAGTGCCGCCGCATTGCTCGACAAGGCCACGCTGGCGCCTCCAGTCGGCGCCACCTGAGTTAGCGTGATGGTGCAAATGCTCGAGGAACTCTGCCCCAGGCCGGTGGGGTTGCAACTGAGCGAGGACATCCGCACGGTTACCGTCAAGCTGATGCCGGCCGTCGCCGAGGTGCTGTTGTAGGTAGCCGTCACCGTCGCCGTTTGATTGCTGGAAATCGTGCCGCTGGTGGCGCTGAAAGTGGCTGTGGCAGACCCGGCCGCCACCGTCGCCGTCGCCGGCACCGTCAGTGCCGCCGCATTGCTCGACAAGGCCACGCTGGCGCCTCCGGTCGGTGCCGCCTGAGTCAGCGTGATGGTGCAAGTGCTGGAGGAACTCTGCCCCAGGCTGGTGGGGCTGCAACTGAGCGAGGAGACCTTCACCGGTACTACCAGACTGATGCCGGCCGTCGCTGAGGTGCTGTTGTAAGCAGCCGTTACCGTTGCCGTTTGATTGCTGGAAATCGTGCCGCTGGTGGCGCCGAAAGTGGCCGTGGCAGATCCGGCCGCCACGGTCGCCGTCGCCGGCACCGTCAGTGCCGCCGCATTGCTCGACAAGGCTATGCTGGCGCCTCCCGTCGGCGCCACCTGATTCAACGTGATGGTGCAGGTGCTGGAGGAACTCTGTCCCAGGCTAGTGGGGCTGCAAGTGAGCGAGGAGACTTGCACCGGTGCCATCAGGCTGATGACGACAGCCTTGGAAGCGCTGTTGAGGGTAGCCGTGACCGTTGCCGTCTGATTGGTGCCGCAATTGCCAGCCGTCGCTGTGGAGGTAGCCGAAGTCGAGCCGGCCGGTACGGTGACCGAGGCGGGGACCGGAAGCATTGTGTTGTTGCTGGCCAGAGACACAGCCGTGCCTCCGCTCGGAGCCGCCTGAGCCAAGCTGACCGTGCAGGTGGATTTGGCGCCGGAACCCAAGCTGGTGGGCGAGCACGACAGGGAAGACAAGGCAGGCGCCCAATTTGTCACCGTAATCGCGCCTGAAACCGCCGACATGGTTTCGGTAGATCCGTTCGCCAGAGAGGATCCATTCGCAAAAGCCGCTGTGGCCTTGCTGACCGCGATGGGCACGGTCGCACCGCTGGTCGCCGGGGAGAGGGTAACCGTAACCGTGGCCACCACACCGTTACCGATCGTCGAATCGGTCGCCCCGATCGCCATGCACGTCACCGAGCCGCTGACGGAGTTGCACGTAAGGGTCTTGCTCGCGCCGCTGAGCGCCGCCCCGGCGGCAACCACGACGGAAGTGGCATCGGTGGGAACGAACGAGAGTGTCCATTGCAAACCGGCAGGTGCACCGCCACTGGCGCTTAACGAAAGGTTCAGCGACACAGAGCCACCCTCGACGGCGGAACCAGACGAGAGGCTCAGAGAAGATGTTTGACTGAAGGCTAAGCTGCCAAGAAGGAAACAGAACAGAAAGAAGGCGATCCGCTGCTTCGTATAGCTATTCGGCATTTTGGGTAACTCGATATTCTTCGTTCAAGATCTGAATATAGTCGACTCAATCCCTGCTTAACCAGATTGTGAATGGTTAGTACGCGGGGACTTACTGAAGTCGCAAGTGCAAGGTGGGCGGACGGTCTGCGCGCCCGCTGACAGTCAGCACCGCTTGAACAGGGCTATCGTGACTGTCCGCAAAACACTCATCTGCTGCTTGTTTTCTTGATCTGAAAAACGCGTGCGGCCGGCTGTTCGCTCTGTCAGGCCCGTTGTCTTACAGAACTCCGGCTTCTCTGGCCACGCACGCTATACCTGGAGAACACCGAGATGATAAGCACGCTGAGGTCCATCGGCGCACTGCGCGGCGAAGAGCGCGGCGGGCGCATATAATTCCAAGCCCATTCATTACCCCAGTTTGGGTGTTGCGCGGCGTAGTCTTCCCTCGATGGCAGCCTGCCGCGAGTTGTAGCCACGCTCGGGCAGTTAGCGACACTTACGGCCACTTGCAACTAGTTGATTTCAAGTTCTGGCCAAACTTATTTTCAGTGTTTTAGAACTCTTTTTCGCCAAATTGCCAAGACAACATTCGTAGCCGATTGTTTTATTATTTTGCGAAATAGTCGAGTGATTCCAGCAGGGCGGCTCCCCGAACGAGGGTAGCGCTGGAAAGCTGAGTGCCATTGAACAAAGCCGGTTTTTCGCAAGAATAGTTTTCACTTGTTAACAGGTTTAGGACGAAACTTCACGATTCTGGATTTTCCACCGTGTAAAACGGGGTGGGAACCGGGGCTGCGGGAGGGAACCTCTTTAATGTCAAGCCAATGAATGCTGGCACTTCAGTTGCAACGCTGGGCGTTCAACAAATTTCAGTTCGGCATTTCGAAGGCGGATGAGCGCTTCGGAATAAGTCGACGCCGCGGCGAGCCAACTTAACTTTGGTCGGCATGGTGGCCAGACCTATTGACATAGCAAAGTGTCGGCTAAGGACAGTATTAAAGATTAAGAGCTCGATATATACTTTAAAGCTGGTTGGACCGAGAGGCAGCCGCGCGCACGCCATGGCACCTTTGAGCCGGGTAGTTATGGCGCCCTTTTTGGAGGTCCACAAGTTTGCACCGTGACGTCCGTGGGAAGAGGCTGCTGAGCCCTCTGACTGGCAGTTTCTTGCTTGGACCACTCCTCGCGTTCGTGCCTGGGGTCGTGTTTGGACAGGACGCGTTGGCGCTGTCTTCAGGGACCGCCGTTGCGGGCGGCGCCATCGCACTAAACCTGTCGTTGAATTCCCCAGTGGGAAGCGAGCCGGCGGGAGTCCAGTGGACGCTGACTTATCCAGCCGGCAACACTGCCTCGATCGGCGCAGTCGCCGGCTCCAGCGCCACCGCGGCGGACGAAACGATCACCTGTTTTTCGGGCGCCGGTTCCTACACATGCCTGCTGTCCGGGATGAACGACGCGGTCATCCAGAACGGTGTTGTCGCGGTGATCAACGTGACGATGACCAGTTCGGCAGGCACGACGCCGATTGGCCTCACTAACCTGGCTGGCGCGACCGCCGCTGGAAGCCCAATTTCCGTGACTGGCACGGGTGGAACAATAACACTCCCAGCACCACTGGTTCTGGCGCCTACGTTAGCCGGACTCTCCTGCAACCCCGCATCGCTCAGCAGCGGTGCCTCGTCGATCTGTACGGCGGCGCTGAGTGAGCCCGCCTCCTCCGCCGGCGTGACTGTCAACCTCTCTAGTAGTACCGGTGCGCTGCCCGTGCCCGCGTCGGTGACGGTGCCGAGCGGTTCCACAACAGGCAGCTTCACGGCCACAACGAACACATTTACTGCCAACCAGACCGCAGTGGTGACGGCATCTTACAACGGCAGCTCGCAGACGGCTTCAATCTCGCTGGTGGCGCCAACGGCGAGCGCTCCTGCCATGATACCGGCGATCAGCTCGATGGCGCCGAACCCGGTGCCGTGGGAGCAGTTGACCACCCTGACGGTGAACGGGAGCAACTTTCAAAGCGGGTTTACGGCTTCGGTGACCGTGGCGGGCGTGAATTACCCGGTGCCGGCGTCAGGTCTGACTCTCGTCAGCTCGTCGGAGGTGCAGGTAGCGGTGTACATGGGCGGAGCGACCTCCTATACGGCCACGCTCAACATCACCAACCCGGGCGGGCTCGCCGCTTCACAGAACTTTCAAGTGGGCTCCAGTGGGGGCGTGCAGCCGGCGATCAGCTCGATGGCGCCGAACCCGGTGCCGTGGGAGCAATTGACCACTCTGACGGTGATCGGGAGCAACTTTCAAAGCGGGTTTACGGGTTCGGTGACCGTGGCGGGCGTGAATTACCCGGTGCCGGCGTCCTGTCTGACTTTCGTCAGCTCGTCGGAGGTGCAGGTAGCGGTGTACATGGGCGGAGCGACCTCCTATACGGCCACGCTCAACATCACCAACCCGGGCGGGCTCGCCGCTTCACAGAACTTTCAAGTGGGCTCCAGCGGGGGCGTGCAGCCGGCGGTCAGCTCGATTGCACCGAACCCGTCCGAGACGACCTCCGTCGGCTTGCAGCCTGCATCCTCACAGAGCGGCGCTTCGATCGCCTGCAATCCCGACCCGAACAAGGTGGGCGGCCTGGACTGCGGTGTCTCCCTGGCGCAAGCCGCGCCTGTAAGTGGCGTGACCGTCGCTCTGCAGGCGAATACGTCGCGCGTGCAGGTGCCGGTGCAGGTCGTGATCCCCGCCGGCGCCCTGTCCGTTCCGTTTGCCGCTACCGTAATATCGTCGGACCAGGATACGCAGGCTCAGATCACAGCGTCCGTGCAGGGAGCCTTGACGACGGCCAGCATTCCAATCACCGGCATTCGGCCCACCAGCCTTTCATGCGTACCGCAGACGGTCCAAGCCGGCGGTTCCTTCACATGCACGGTTGGCATGAACATTCCAAATGTACTGCAGGTAGCTCGCCTGTCTGTCTCCAGCGACAGCACAAGCTTTGAGCTTCCCAGTCCGTTCACAACGCGTCCCGGACAGGCGCAACTCAGCTTCGAGGTCTTTACGACGCCTCTAGCCGGGCAGCAGTCGTCCGCGGTAACAGTGCAGTTTGGACAGACTTCCGTGACAAGTTCGGCTGCCGTGACGCCGGCCACCGCACCGATCCTGAACCTGCCGGGAACGGAACTGGCTGCGTTTGGACAGCCGTTGGCCTTCACTTTTTCGGCCGTCGATCCCGGCGATTTGCCGCTCACTCTGTCGGCGGCCAACCTGCCGGCAGGCGCCTCGTTTGATCCCGCCACCGGTAGTTTCCTCTGGACGCCGCAAGCACCGGCCGGGCCCATCCACCAACTTGGTAACTCATCTCCGTTGGAGAGACGCGAAGTTACCTTCACCGCGACCAATTCCGCGCGGATATCTTCTACCGGCTCCGTGGTGATCGAAGCCGATCCGGGCCTTCCGGTGATTTCAGACCTCCGAAATGCCGGGAGCCAGCAGTCGCAGGGCGTTTTTCCCAAGGCGGGAGTTCCAACCCGGCCAACCTTGAGTTGCAGCCCAGGTTCGGTGGCAAGCCTGCTCGGACGCTGGCTCGCTTTGGGCACCCAGCCCACTTCGAATCCAACTGGGAGTTCAACTCAACTCGCAGGCGCCGAGGTGATTGTGAATGGCAACCCGGCGCCCATTGTTTACGCTTCGGCAACGCGGCTCGACTTCCTCTGTCCGGAGGCGGCACCGGCAGGAGAGTTGGAGATTTCGGCCCAGACAGGCGGCGCGGTTTCCAACGTGGTTGACGCCAATCAGCAAGCGACGTTGGGCCTCTTTTCCGCCAACGGATCAGGGCAAGGTCAAGCCATGGCGACGCTTGCCGGCACCTCTCTGCTGGCCACACCGCGTAGCTATCTGAACAACGGCCAGCCCGCGGAACCGGGTGACGCGATCTCGATTCTCGCCACCGGAGCGGGACTCGACGCCAGTCCGGCGCTGCTGCGGATTTCGATCGGCGGCGCCTACACCACGGCAGATCAGGTCCAGCCAATGCCGGGAATGGCGGGCGTCTATCGGATCGACGTGACGGTGCCGGCCAGCGTCGCTTCGGGCGACGCCGTCCCAGTTATAGTGCAGGTACCCGACTCCAGCGGACAAACGCTCACCAGCAACACGGTCACGATTGCCGTCGAAGCCCGGTAATCGGCACCGAATACGCGCGTTGCCGCGAGCCTCCGTTAGAGACTAAGACCAATACAGTCCCGAACGGTCATAGGCGCATGGTACCAACGGGCAAGCGCCGGTTCAGAGCCCAAGTTGTACAATTGAACACGTGCGCTGTCGCGGCTTCAGTTCTGTTTTGCCCGGTGTGCTATGGTTCGCCGTCGCCACGGGAATTCTCGCCTCCCCGGCCACGCCGACGGTCTCCCTCACCCAAGCGATAGCAGCGGCGCAGGGAGGCGCTGCGGTCGAGGTCGGGGTCGAGGTCGCTCTCTCTTCCGCAGGTCAGGCGTTGAGCGCAATTCAGTTTGACATTTCATACCAGAGCCAGGCGCCGATAGTCTCGGTCTCTCTGGGGGACACTCTCACCAGCGCGGAGAAGAGCATTTGGGCGTCGACTCCGGGGCCAGGTGTGGAGCGGATTCTGATCGTGGGCTTGAATCAAAATGCGATCGCGGACGGCGTGCTGGCGACGGTCTCGGTGGAAGTCGCCGCTGGCGCCTCTCCCGGAGTGTATCCGCTCGGATTGACGAACGCCACCGCGTCGGATCCCCTGGGAGGCCCTGTGCCGCTGTCCACCGGCGGCGGCGGCGTGGTGGTACCGGGAGCCGGCGTGTCCGCTCCCGCGATCTCCGCTGTCGCAAACGCGGCGAGTTATGCAACCGGCTCTGTCGCACCGGGTGAAATCGTCGTTGTCGCCGGAAACTTCCTGGCGGGATCCGCGCTGAGCAGCACGCAAATCACATCCGCCGGATTGGTCGCCGCCTCACTGGGCACTACCACGGTTCTCTTTGACGGCGTCCCCGCTCCGCTTCTGTATACGATGGCGGGCCAGTTGTCTGCCATCGTGCCCTACGAGGTGAGCGGGCAAGCTCAGACATCCATCCAGGTGGAGTACCAGGGGGTCCTCTCGGCGCCGTTCACGATGGCCGTAGCGCCAACCTGTCCGGGGATCTTCACGTTGAACGCGTCGGGCACCGGCCAGGGCGCGATCGTCAACCAGAACGGCACCATCAATGGCGCGGATAGTCCGGCTGCGCCCGGAGACGTGGTTTCGATTTACGGCACGGGCGAGGGACAGACCGCGCCCCCAGGTACGGATGGGATCATTGTTACGGCGGCGGATTTGCGCCAACCCATCCAGGCGGTGACGGTGTCGATCGGCGGGCAAAGCGCTGATGTGTGGTACGCGGGCTCGGCGGGTGACCAGGTCGCGGGGCTGCTGCAAGTCAACGTGCGCGTTCCCCTTGGAATTGCGCCCAGCGCGGCGGTGCCGGTGACGATTACCGTTGGCGGAAACAGCCAGCCAGGTGTGACGATGGCCGTTCAGTAAGCCGCTTGTGTCCTCTTAGCGGATCTTCATTCCTCACCTGGCAAGGAACTTCCGTGGCGCGATCGATGCTCTAAGAGGACGGTAGGGTGGTCGCCCCCGCAGTAGAATACGCGCTCTGGTTGCCCTGCGTATCCACAGCCGTGACCGCATAGTAATAGGTCGCGCTGTTCGACACCGCGCCATCGGTAAAACTGAGAGTCGTCAGCAGGGCAGTGTTGATCTGCACATACTGGGTCGGTGCGCTTGAGGGCGCGCGATAAACATTGTAGCCGGCGATGGGATACGTGCCCGCCGCGCTGGCGCCCCACGTCAACCCCACGCTGTGAGTGCCGACGACGCACGGTTGACCCATCGCGGCGTTTACAACGCGCTGGACGACGACGACGTTGCAGACATTCGCGCCCATGATATTGGCGGTACATGGCGTCGCGCCAATCGACATGCTGATCGCCGCGTTCACGTCACTCTGGGTGGGCGTCGCGCCGGTGGTTACCAGATCGCAGGCGCTGGCCTGAGCCCAAGCCGGTATCGAGAACACGAACAGTCCAAAACCTACAATTGCCGAAAACTCTCTGCGCATGCGAGAGGTCCTCCTCAGTTTGTTTCCTGCCCGTTCATGGTACCGTCCCGGTCCATCTTGCAGGAATCTTGAGGCAACACAAGCCCCGGGGTTACAAATGAAACGCGCAACAGCGCAACAACTGAACAGACCCACCTGCCTTCCGATCTGTCCCTTATCGGCCATACTCCGCTCCCCATTCGGAAGGGCGAAGCAACCGTGACCCCATTATAGGCAGCACTGCGGGCGGTAAAACAAGGCGTCCGATGGTTAAGATCCCATGGCTAACCATTGGAAGCCGCGAAGCTTGCGAGGAGGGCGAGTCTATTCGTCACCCGCCTGAAGAAACGACGCCGCTGGTAAGCTAGGGGAGTGCGATATGTCCGATGGATCGGGGCGGGCCTCGTGGCGTTGGCTGGCTTGCTTTTCGGCGGGGATTCGCTGGACGCCCGTTGGCGCGGGCCGCGCGCGTTCGGCACGGTTCTGGTGCGGCCCTATTACGCCGTTCCGTTGAAGGACGGCAAGACCGAATTCATCATGCTCAGCCCGGAGACGCGAACGTGCGTCCACTCGCTGTTTCCGCACTTCGGCGCCGCCCCCTGCTGGTATCTCGAGGGCCACAAGCGGCAGCGCATCGACATGTAAGGACTCACCGGGTTGACAGACGAAAGCCTCTGTCCCACTTTGCCGGCGCGGGATTGGCAGGCAGGTGTGGCAGGCGCCCCGGTTTTCGGGTCCGAAGCGGATTTCGCCTGGTTCCGCCTGCCAACCGCGCCACACCAGACATCACAGCCGATCGAGCGTCAACGGATCAAACTCGCCGTTGCAATACTTTTCCAAGGCGTCCCGGAAGAGCTGATTCTCAGCCGTGGCTTGGGCGAACAGGGTCATCGAGGATCGAAACTTCAAATCATCGGGATAGCCGAAGATCTCCTCGATGGAGCGGCCTTCAAGCTGAGTTACCAGCCGGCAACACTCCCTCAGTCGAGCCCCGAGAATTGGGTGGTCCAGGTATGCCTTGGCTTCCTGCAACGAAGAAATTGCGAACTTCTGCGCTATTGGACTGTAGCCGAGACCTTGAATCTGCGGGAATATGAACCACATCCAATGCCCCTCTTTGCGGCCCGCCCGCAGTTCAGAGCATACCCGCACGTAGCCGGGATCCTGGGCGTCTAAGAAGCGTTGCAGATTGTACGGATCTTTTTCGTCGGTTACAGCCATCGCCGCTGTCGTCCTGACGCGCTCAAACTCCCTGCTTCAGCATAGCCGACATCCCGCGCTACAATAGTTCCGTGGGATGCACGCCTTCCATATCCCGGCCGGGACTGTTCGGTTCCGACTAGCACCTTGCCCGCCTCGCGGCGCGCGGCTTGTTTCTTGAGACGCGCAATTCCAGCAAACCTACCAACAGTTTGAGCAGGAGGTTGTCATGGGCAAGACCTTGGATCAGGTGCGTCCGGATCTTCCAATCATCAATGGGCCGCTGCCCGGGCCGCGCGCGCGCGCTGTCATCGAGCGCGACGAGCGGGTGGTGTCGCCATCCTACACACGTTGCTATCCGCTGGTGGCGGAGCGCGGCGAAGGCGCGCTCGTGGAGGACGTGGATGGGAACCGCTTTCTGGATTTCAATGCGGGCATCGCGGTGGTGGCCACCGGCCACTGCCATCCGCGAGTGGTGAAGGCGGTTCAGGAACAGGCCGCCCGGCTGATGCACATGTCGGGCACCGATTTCTATTACGAGGAAATGGTGGCGCTGGCGGAGAAGCTGGCGGAGATTGCGCCCGGCGACATGGCGCGGCGCGTATCGTTCGGCAATTCGGGCGCGGAGGCCATCGAGGGCTCCATCAAGCTGGCGCGCTGGTCCACCAAACGCGACAAGATCATCGCGTTCTACGGCAGCTTCCACGGCCGCACCCTGGGCGCGCTTTCGCTCACCGCGCGCAAGGCGGTGCAGCGCGCGGGATTCGGGCCGCTCATCCCCGGCGTGGTCCATGCGCCGTACCCCAACTGCTACCGCTGCCCGGTCGGACAAAAGCCGGAGAGCTGCGCGGTGGAGTGCGTCGGCTTCATCGAAAATACCCTGCTGAAAACCGTGGCGCCGCCGGAGGAAACCGCGGCCATCGTGGTGGAACCGGTGCAGGGCGAAGGCGGTTACATCGTGCCGCCGCGGATCTTCTTCGACGAGCTCGCGCGGGTGGCCAGCCAGCACGGAATTCTGTTGATTTTCGACGAGGTGCAGAGCGGAATGGGCCGCACCGGCCGCATGTGGGCGGCCGATCATTTTGACGCCGTGCCCGACATCATCGCGGTGGCCAAAGGCATCGCCAGCGGCCTGCCGCTGGGGGCTACCGTGGCGCGCGCCGACCTCATGACCTGGCCGCCGGGCGCGCACGCTTCCACCTTCGGCGGCAATCCGGTAGCCTGCGCGGCGGCACTGGCGACCATCGCACTGCTTGAAGAAGAGCTGATCTCCAACGCAGCGCGCATGGGCGCGTACCTGATGGACCGCATGCGCGAGTGGCCGCACCGCTTCGCCCAGGTGGGCGATGTTCGTGGGCTGGGGCTGATGATCGGCATCGAGCTGGTACGCGATCGAGAGACGCGTGAGAAGGCGCCGCAACTGCGCGACCGCGTGGTGCAGATGGCGTTCGAGCGCGGCCTGCTGGTGCTCGGCGCCGGCGATAACAGTCTTCGCCTCTGCCCGCCGCTGGTCATAACGCGCGAGCAATGCGCCTTCGCTCTTGAGACACTGGAAGAGTGCCTGACGGCAGCGATAGCATAGAGACAACCGGCAAGCTAAAGCATGCCCCACCGAGAATTCTCGACGTGGGTTGCGGGATTCACAAGCAGCCGGGGGCGATCGGCATCGACCGCAACCCGGCCAGCCGCGCCGACGTGATTGTCGATCTCGACCGCTTCCCGTACCCATTCGCCAGCGGCGCTTTCGACCGGCTCACCGCCATCCACGTCATCGAGCACGTGGCGGACGTCATACGCACCATGGAGGAGTTCCACCGCCTGGTGCGGCCGGGCGGGACAGTGCGCATCGAAACGCCGCACTATACCGATTTCAGCTCCTTCTGCGACCCCACCCACAAGAGTCACCTCAACAGTTTCAGCTTCCGCTATTTCGGCGAAAAGCACGGCGGGTTCGGCTACTATTCCGCGGTGCGATTTCGTGAGATTTCGGTACGCGTCAAACTACTGGCTTTGTGGAGGTGGCTCGGGTTCGAATTTCTGGTCAACCGCTTCCCCCGTTACCGGCGCTTTTGGGAATACTACTTGTGCTACGTGGTGCGCGGTAAGGCGATGGAGTTCGAATTCGAAGTGATCGAGTGATCGGACTGCTCTACCGCACGGCGGACCTGCTGCGGCGCCGCAGGCTGGCGGGCGATCATGGCCGTTTGGGCGAAGACATGGCTTACCGCTACCTGCGCGCGCATGGCTGCACGGTGGTGGCGCGCAATTACACGGCCCGCTCGGGAGCGGGAGAAATCGACCTGGTGGCGTGGGAGGGCGGTGTGCTGGCATTCGTCGAAGTGAAGACGCGATCGAGCGCCGACTTCGGCGCGCCCGACGCGGCCGTGGACCAGGAGAAACAGCGCCGGATCGCCATCGCTGCCCGCGAGTATGGGTACCGCGCGCAGGTCGAAGCGGCCCGCACGCGGTTCGATATTGTCAGCATAATGTTGGCTAGTCCTCCTCAAATCGCCTGGAGGCGCGACGCGTTTCGCGTCCGTGACATATAATCAGGTGTTTGCAGTTGTCCCCACCCGGAAGGAAGTTCCCGATTGCCTGAGTTGCGCAAAGACCCGATCACCGGCCGCTGGGTGATCATCGCCACGGATCGCGCCAAGCGTCCCGGTGATTTCATTCGCCAGCCGGTGCCGCCGGCCCAACAGACGGTTTGCCCATTCGATTCCGGCCATGAAAACAAGACCCCGCCGGAAGTGCTTGCCTACCGCAATGGCGGCGGCCGCGACCAGCCGGGATGGCGCGTACGCGTGGTGCCGAACAAGTTCCCCGTGCTCGGCATCGAAGGCGACCTGAGCCGCCAGGGCGAGGGCATGTACGACAAGATGAGCGGCATCGGCGCCAACGAAGTGATCATCGAGACGCCGGACCACGCCGCCACTCTGTCCGACATGCCGGAACATCAGATCGCGGAGGTGCTGAGGGCGTTCAAAGACCGCGTCAACGATCTTAAGCGCGACCGGCGGTTCCGTTACATCATTCTATTCCGCAACTACGGGGAGGCGGCCGGCGCTTCGCTCGAGCATCCGCATTCGCAACTGATCGCGCTGCCGGTGATTCCCAACGTGGTGAAGGAGGAAGTGGACGCGTCGCGCGAATTCCATGAGGCGAAGGAACGATGCATCTTCTGCGACATTATCCACGAAGAAAGCTCGGCGGGCGCGCGGCTGATCTCGGAGACGGACCGCTTCACGGTGCTGGCGCCCTACGCGCCGCGCTTTCCCTTCGAAACCTGGATTCTGCCCAAGCAGCACGCCTCGCACTACGAGGACTCCGAACCGGCGCTGCTCGATAACCTGGCCTGGGTGCTGCGCTCCACCATGCGCAAAATCGACAAAGTGCTGGAGCGGCCGGCCTACAACTTCATTGTGCACAGCGCGCCGGTTCAGGAAGCGCCGCTGGCCTACTATCACTGGCACATCGAGATTATTCCCAAACTGACCAAAGTGGCGGGATTCGAGTGGGGCACCGGCTTCTACATCAACCCGACGCCGCCGGAAGAGGCGGCCCGCTTTCTGCGCGAGGCGGGACTGGGATGATTTCGCGCCGCGGCCTGCTGTTGGCCTCGGCCGGGGCTGTGGCATGCGGCAGGCGGAAGGCAACCGCATACCCGGGCTACTGCTTCGTGGCCAACCGGCAGGGGCGCAACGTGACGGTGGTGGACCTGAGCCGCTTCCGCGTGCGCAAGCAGATTGCGCTCGATGCCGCGCCGTCCCTGGTGATTGCGCATCCGGAAAAGCCGTTCGCCTATGCGCTGGCGCCGGCCAACGGGACGGTGTATGAACTCGATGCCGCCACGCAGGCGGTGAGCCGGCGGATGCGCGCGGGCTCGACCGCGGTGGAGATGCGCCTGGCGCCGGACGGCCGGGCGCTGTGGATTCTCTACCGCGATCCGCCGGGATTAGTGGAAGCGCCGCTCGATTCGCTCAAAGCTGCGCGGCGCATTCGCCTGAACTCGGCCGGCGACGGCTTTGACCTGAGCGTGGACGGCCGGGCGGCGGTCGCCTGCCGCCAGGACAAGACCATCGTTCTGGCAGCGCTCGATGCGGTGCAGGTAGAGCGGACGCTTCGCTGGGATGCTGTCCCCGAGTTCGTCCGTTTCCGCACCGATGGCAAGCTGCTGCTGGCGGCCGACGCCGCCGGACGCAGCATCACTTTCTTCGACGTCGCCGGCGGCAAGACCATGGTGCGGCTTCCGCTTCCCTTCGAGCCGCGCCGGTACGCCATCACGCCCGATGGCGGCCAGGTGTTCTTGAGCGGACCCGGCATGGACGCAGTGGCGATCGTTTTCCCCTACCACACCGAGGTCTGGCAGACAGTGCTCGCCGGGCGCGCGCCGGGCGTCATGGCGGCCACCGATACGCCGCCGTTCCTGCTGGTGGCCAACCCCGATACCAATACCGTGACGGTGCTCGACCTGGCAAACCAAAACCTATCGGCGGTGGTGCACGTGGGAGCCGGGCCGGGGACGATTCTCGCTACGCCCGACAATCAGTACGCGCTGGTGCTGAATGAGCTGTCCGGCGACATGGCGGTGATTCGCCTCGACCGCTTGAGCGCCTCGTCTTCCGACCGCGTGCTGCGCTACAAGAGCGCTTCCCTATTCACCATGGTCCCGGTGGGCGAAGGGCCGGTGAGCGCGGCCGTGGTGAAGTGGTAGCGCGTGGCGCGGGCTGTCAAGCCTGCTGTGTCGAGAGTCTTCTCGACATTCTAGTGCACGCGTATGCGCTATTCGTTTAAACCCGAATTCCCGAATTGGACGCCTCGTATCAGGGCACGGCTTCAGCCGTGCCGCCGACCGAGGGCTTTAGCCCCTGCCCGCTTCCCAGGGGCTGAAGCCCATCAGGTTCATCGCGTTCCGGCACGGCTGAAGCCGTGCCCTGATACAAAACCTGTTGTTTGATGGTGCTCCGCTGTGCGAATGCCACTTAGCCGAAGTTGACTTCGGAATTCAGGTTAAATAGCGGCCAAGAAAAGTCGCCACGACTGGCGACTCTGCAGGCCGGACGGCCCGCGCCACGGGCGCCCCTAGCGGATCTCCAGGATTTCCTTTTCCTTGATCTTGGCGGCCTGGTCCACCTTTAGCATGTAGCCGTCGGTGAGTTTCTGGACTTCGTCGAAGCTGCGCTTCTCGTCGTCTTCGGTGATTTTTTTGTCCTTGGCCAGCTTCTTGACGTTTTCGTTGCCGTCGCGGCGAATGTTGCGGATCGAGACGCGATGGTGCTCGGCGGTCGCGTGCAGGCGCTTCACCAGTTCCTTGCGGCGCTCCTCGTTGAGGGGCGGGATAGGCAGGCGGATGATTTTGCCGTCGTTGGCCGGGTTGAGGCCGAGGTCGGAAACGCGAATCGCCCTTTCGATCGGCCCGATCTGCGAAACGTCCCACGGCTGGACGGTGATCAGGCTCGGCTCGGGCACGTGCAGGTTGGCAATCTGATTGAGCGGCGTGGGGGTTCCGTAGTAATCCACGCGGATGTGATCCAGAATGCCCAGGGAAGCGCGGCCGGTGCGGATGGTGGCCATATCGTGCTGCAGGTCGCTCACGGCCTTGTCCATGCGTGCCTTGAGGTTGGCCTCGACCTCCTTGACGGTGTTGAAGGTGGTAGCGGCGGGTGCTGGCTGTTCAGTCTTCATAGAGTTTCTCCGGAAACCGTCCTAGTGAATCACGGTGCCAACGGGTTCGCCCATGGCTACTCGCATTATATTGCCAGGTGTGTTCAGATTGAAAACGATGATCGGCAGCTTGTTGTCCCGGCACATGGCGATGGCGGTCGAGTCCATCACGCCCAGGCCCTTGGCGAGCACCTCGAGATAGGAGACCTCGGAGTACCGGACAGCCTCGTCGGGGAACTGCAAGGGGTCGCGGTCATAAACGCCATCGACGCGGGTGGCCTTGACGATCACGTCGGCCTTGATCTCGAGCGCGCGCAGGGTGGCGGCGGTATCGGTCGAAAAGTAAGGGTTGGAGGTGCCGGCGGCGAAAATGGCGACCCGGCCCTTTTCCAGGTGTCGGATGGCGCGGCGGCGGATGTACGGTTCGGCCACAGGCCGCATTTCGATGGCGGTCATCACGCGGGTGGCGACGCCAATCTGCTCGAGAGCGTCGGAGAGCGCCAGCGAGTTGATGACGGTGGCGAGCATGCCCATGTGGTCGGCCGTGACTCGATCCATCTTGCGGCCGGCGCCGGAAAGACCGCGGAAGATATTGCCGCCACCCACTACGACGCCGATCTGGACGCCGGCCCCGGCCACGCCGGCAATCTCCTGGGACAGGCCATGGACGCGATCGGCATCGATGCCGAATTGGGCGCCGCCCGCCAACACTTCGCCGCTCAACTTCAGCAGGATGCGCTTGTAGGCGGGCATTTACTGGGCGACCGGTTCAGCCACGGCGCTTTCGCCGCCGGCTTCGGCCGCCGCCACGTCGCCCACTTTGAAGCGGACGAAACGGCTGACGCCGATGTTCTCGCCCAGCTTGGCAACCTTGGTTTTGACGAGCTGATCGATGGTGAGGGTGGCCTCTTTGACGAAAGGCTGGTCGAGCAGGCACACCTCTTCGTAGAACTTGCTGAGACGGCCTTCCACGATGCGGTCGAGGATCTTCTCCGGCTTGCCCTCCAGAAGAGCGCGTGCGCGGGCGATTTCTTTTTCCTTTTCGAGCACCGCCGCGGGCACGTCCTCACGGCGCAGGTAGCGGGGATCGGCGGCGGCGATATGCATCGCCACGTCGTGAACCAGTTCCTGGAAGACACCCGTGCGGGCGACGAAATCGGACTCGCAGTTCACTTCCACCATGACGCCGAGTTGGCCGCCGGCGTGAATGTAGGTGCCGATGAGGCCCTGCTTGGTGACACGGCCGGCCTTCTTGCCGGCCGAGGAAATGCCGTGCTTGCGCAGCACCACTTCCGCTTCCCCGATGTCGCCCTTGGCTTCCTGGAGAGCCTTCTTGCATTCCATCATGCCCGCGCCGGTGCGCTCGCGCAGATCTTTGACCAGTGCCGCGGTGATTTCCATAATTGCTTCGCTTCCGTTTCCAATTGGAGTGCAGGGGCCGGGGGTTGGCCGGCCCGCTGGTATTAACTTCCGCTTTCCGTGACCACCGGCTCGGCGGCCGGTTCGGCGGTTTCCGAAGCCGGGCCTTTGCGCGGCGAGGCCGCCGGCTCTTCAGCCAGGCTCAAGCTTTCGGCCATGATCTTCTCGGCATACTTCGGATCCACGTATTCGGTGTACTCAAGCATGCTCTCTTCCGCCGGCGCTTCCTCGCTAGCGGGCTTGGGCGGCGCCACGAAATCGTGCTCGCTGGCGAGCTGGCGGCCCTCCACCACGGCGTCGGCGATCTTGCTGGCGAACAGCCGGATGGCGCGCAGAGCATCGTCGTTGCCGGGGATCACCCAATCGACTTCATCGGGATCGCAGTTGGTATCCACGATGGCCACTACCGGGATGCCGAGCCGCTGCGCTTCCTTCACCGCAATCGCTTCCTTGTTCGAATCGATCACGAAGAGCACGTCGGGCAAACCGGGCATGTCCTTGATGCCCGACAGATTCTGCTCCAGGTGCTTGCGTTCGCGCTCGAGGCGAATGGCTTCTTTCTTCGGGCGGCCAGCGTATCCGCCGGCTTCGGGCGATGCCATGGCGTCCAGTTCCTTCAGCCGCTTAATGGATTTCTGGACGGTGGCCATGTTGGTGAGCAAGCCACCCAGCCAGCGCTGGTTGACGAAATACATCTGGCAGCGGACGGCCTCTTCGGCGATGGCCTCCTGCGCCTGGCGCTTGGTGCCCACGAAGAGCACGTTCTTGCCCTGTGCAGCCATCTCCTGGACGAACCGGGCGGCGTCCTTGAACATCTTCAAGGTCTTTTGCAGATCGATGATGTAGATGCCGTTGCGTTCTCCGAAGATGTATTCTTTCATCTTCGGATTCCAGCGCTTGGTCTGGTGCCCGAAGTGAACGCCTGCTTCGAGCAATTCTTTCATGGAAATTGCGGGCAAACTGCCTCCTCTTCACGTGCTCAGTGGGGAAAAACATCCCCTTTCGCAGCCTTCCGTTTCCGCCCGCGGTCCAAAGCGAGATTTGCGGCACCGGACAATCGGAAAGCCGATGGTTACAACAGGCAAGGGCCGGCACACGCCGGCTCCGCCGGGATTATCGTTTGGAGAACTGGAACCGCTTGCGGGCGCCCTTTTGGCCGTACTTCTTGCGCTCATGGGCGCGCGGGTCGCGCGTGAGATAGCCGAGCTTCTTCAGCTTCGGTCGCAATTCCGCGTTGAACTCCACCAGGGCCCGTGCCACACCCAGACGGGCCGCGCCCGCCTGTCCGACGACACCGCCGCCATCGGCGAGAATCAGGATGTCGAACTTGTCCGCCGTTTCAGTAGCCGCCAGCGGCTGCCGTACCAGCGAGCGCGTGCTTTCAGTCGGGAAAAAATTCTCAAACGCGCGGTTGTTGACCTTGATTTCGCCCTTGCCGGGCCGCAAAAACACCCTAGCCACCGAACTCTTGCGGCGGCCCGTACCCAAATACTGAACTATGCTCGCTGCCACTAAACCCTGCCTTCCACTATTTTACTGTCAGCGCGGTTGGTTTCTGCGCCGCGTGCGGGTGCCGGTCACCCGCATAGACCTGCAGTTTCCGGAACATCTGTTTGCCGAGCTTGGTCTTGGGAAGCATGCCTTGCACGGCTTCTTCCACGATGCGGGTCGGCTTTTCCACGCGCACCCGCTTGAAACTTTTCTCCACCAACCCGCCCGGATACCCGGTGAAATGGCGGTACACCTTATTGTCTTCTTTCCGGCCGCTCAGCCGGACCTTCGCCGCATTGATGACGATCACGTGATCGCCCGTGTCCAGGAACGGCGTATAGGAGGGTTTGGTCTTGCCCATCAGCAGCATGGCCGTCTTGGTGGCAATCTTGCCCAAAACCACACCCTGGGCATCGATGACATGCCAGCGGCGTTCGATGCCGTTCTTGGAAGGGAACTCCGTACTCATTGACACACTTCTCCAGCGATCTGTAAGTCGCAAATTTTTAGGTTAGCGGCTCAGCGGGTGGATTGTCAAATCGGAGTGACAGTTCGTGCCGTGTGCATGCTACCCTTGCGGCCGGTTCTTGGCTTGCTCCATGGCGATCTGATTGATGTGCGAGAGCGCGCGGGCGCCGGAGGCGCCTTCGATGGCCTTCACGGCAATGTCCTGCACCTGTTGCTTGGCCTCCGCCAGTTACTTTTCGAGAGCGGCGAGCTGCGCCGCCTGGTGCGCCACGGTGTCATCGAGAGCCTTCACGCGCAACTCCGCCAGCCGGCGCTCCGTTTCGGCATCTTTTTGCGCGACCAGAATCTGCTGCTCGAATCTGGCCTGGGCGTCGCGCCGCGCCTGTTCGGCGGCGGCTTCGGCGTCGCGCTGCAGGCGTTGTGGAAAGCCTTCGGCCTGCTCAAGGAGGCTGGCTGCACCCGTCCCCTGCGTTACCATCAAAGCATCCTTGACCGGCTGGAAAGACCATCTTCGCGTGGTGCTGGTATCCACTCGCAATCCGCTGAATATCGGGGCGGCGGCGCGGGCGATGGCGAACTTTGGGTTCAAAAACCTGCGAGTGGTGAACCCGTACGACGTGGCTTTCCGCGAAGCGCGCTCGGCCGTTGGAGCGGCCCCGCTGCTGGCGCGGGCGGAAGAGTTCTCGAGTACCGCCGATGCGGTGGCCGATGCGACGCTGGTGGTGGGCACGACCTCGCTGGGCCATCGCGAGCTGCACCACCCGCTGCGCCGCCTGGAGTACGGCGCGCGGCTGATGCTACGGAGGCTGCACGATTCGCCGGTGGCGCTGCTGTTCGGCTCGGAGAAATTCGGCCTCTCCAACGAGGATCTCAGCCATTGCCATTGGCTGATGCGCATCCCCACGCTTGACCGTGATTTGTCGATGAACCTGGGCCAAGCCGTCGCCCTGTGCCTTTACGAACTGGCGCGCGGTCCACAAGCGGCCGCCGCCCGCCCCGAGCGCGTCAAGGCCGCCTCCGCCGCCGAGAATGAGCAGATCACGGCGCTGTGGTGTGAGGCCTTGCGCGCCAGCGGCTATGTGAATCCGCTGACTGCCCGATCCACGGAAGAGAAGCTGCGCCGCATGATCCGCCGCTGGAACGTCACCACGCGCGACGCCCCGGTAACGTTGGGCATGCTGCGGCAAATTCTGTGGAAACTCGGGAACACCGGCGAGTGACGGAGAGTGTGCGCCGATTGACTATCTGGACCGTGTCGGCATGGCCAGCATCAGCACGGTGCGAGCACGAACTCACCTGCTCGGACATCGATGCACTGGCCGCTGCGCTCGGATGCAGGTCGGCGCCTTTCTCAAGGAACACGAAATCTTCGACTACTCGGCCGCGGATTTCGAACCGGAACGTGAGACTCTTCGGGAGTCTCCGAATGAGAGAGGCTCGGCCTTGAGATCGGCCTCTCGATGGTCCTCAGGCGGATACCTCAACCATCAATTACCTTGTTCTGATTTGACCAGAGAGATCCTTCCCCTGTTGTATCCAGCGACGCGCCAGTCCAACTTCAAGGTCCGTTTGCGCCTGCTTATGTTCGCTCCTCGGTTCGAGCAACTGAAGTGCATCCGGCATTCCAATCGCTCCGCCTCGCAAAGTTCAGCATCTGGTATGACTTGCGGCTGGTACGAAAGGCTGCGCCGAAATGCGCTGCCTCAAATGCGGCAGTCTTGAAGCGAACTGGCGCATCTCCGGCAGAAGATACCGGCAAGGGAATATCCGATAATGTCTGAAAGCGTGCGAATTCATCCGACCAGCTGATTTCCGCCGATTCGGCCCCTGCCAGCCGGTCTGGCACGGTGCTTGCGTTATACCTCCCCAAAGCACGAAACGAGGACGAAGTGAGACACCGAGTGATCCTGATCCTGGCAATCACCGCACTCTCGGCCGCGGCGCAAACGCCGGACGCGCAGGTGAGACTGCGGGACCTGACCAGCGACGCCATCAAGAACAACCCGGAAATTGTCGCGGCCCAGAAGAAATATGAAGCCGCGCGACAGCGGCCCACACAGGAGAGCAGTCTGCCTGATCCCATGATCTCGCTGGGATATGCCAGTGTTGGCAACCCGCTGCCGGGCGCTGGACTTGGCAGCCAGGTGTTGGCCAACGTGGGTGTGATGGTTTCGCAGGAAGTGCCTTTTCCCGGCAAACTCAAACTCAAGGGAGAGATGGCATCCGCGGAGGCGCGCGCCGAATTCCAGCAGTATCAGGCGGTGCAACTGGCCGTGATCTCCCGGTTGAAGCAGGCTTACTACCGCCTGCAATACACGTATGCCGCCTCCGATCTGCTGACACGAAATCGGGATCTGCTCGACAAGCTCTTGAAGGTGACCGAAGACCGGTACTCGGTCGGGCGAGCCGCACAGCAGGATGTGTTCAAGGCGCAGACCCAGCTCAGTATTCTTGAAACCCGTTTGGTGAAGCTGGAACAGGAGCAAAGAAGCCGGGTTGCCGAGATTGACAGCATCCTGAATCGCGCCGCGGGAACGCCGGTGGGCCGGCCGGAAGATGTGAAGCCGAAAGAATTGACGGCCACACTGGAGGGACTGTTTGCTGCCGCGCGCCAGAACTCACCGATGCTGGGCAGCGATCAGAAGATGATAGAGCGATCCGAATTGGCCGTCAACATGGCACGCAAGGAATTCTATCCCGACGTGACACTCAACGCGGGGTACTACAACATGGGATCGATGCCGCCCATGTATGAGGTTCGAGCGGATTTCAAGGTTCCCGTGTATTTCTGGCGCAAGCAGCGGGCTGGCGTGAACGAACAGGTCAGCATTCTGTCACAGACCCGCCGGACGTACGAAGCCACGGACCAGTCGCTCCGGTTCCGCATCCAAGACGATTTCCTGATGGCGCAGGCTTCGGCGCGGCTCATGAAACTCTACACGCAGACCGTGGTACCGCAAGGGAACCTGGCACTGGAATCCTCGCTCTCCACTTACGAAACGGGTAGTGTCGATTTCCTGTCGGTGCTTTCCAACTTCACGATGGTACTCGATTACGAGATGAGCTACTACGACGAGGCGCTTAACTATGCGCTGGCACTGAGCCGCCTTGAAGAGATGACGGGCCAAGTACTCACGGACTGAGGCAATTCAAATGAAAGTTATTCGAATAGTCGGCTTGCTGGCGGCGATCGCAGCCGCGTTTGCTGGCGGGTACGTCTACAAGGCTCTCAAAGGCGGCGGGGCGGCATCCGCGGACAAAACCGGGCGCAAGGTTCTCTACTGGGTGGACCCGATGCATCCGGCTTACAAGTCCGACAAGCCGGGAATCGCGCCTGATTGCGGCATGAAGCTCGAACCGGTCTATGCGGACGGCGGCGGTCAGTCGTCGACAACGCCGGCGGCGGAGCGCAAGGTGCTGTACTACCGCGACCCCAAAGACCCGAATTACAAGGCGCAACAGCCTGGCCTCAATCCGGACACAGGCAATCAACTGGAGCCAGTCTACGCGGACGATGTCTCCACGATGCCGGTCGGCACCGTGCAGATCACGCCTGAGAAGCAACAATTGATCGGCGTGAAGTACGGGGAGGTGGAAGTCAGCGGCGGGTCTAGGACGATCCGGGCGGTAGGCAAGGTCGCCATTGACGAGACCCGCATCCAGCACGTGCACACCAAGCTGGAGGGCTGGATCGACAGGGTATTTGTCGATTTCACAGGCAAGCTGGTGAAGAAGGGCGACCCGTTGCTGACGATCTACAGCCCGGACATGCTGGCCTCGCAGAGGGAGTTGCTACTGGCGGTCAAAGCGAAGGACCTGATGCGGAACAGCGCACTGCCGGCCGCCTATGATCAGAGCGAATCGCTCCTGCAGGCTACCCGCCGGCGGCTGGAGTTGTGGGACCTGAGCGAGGCGCAAATCAATCAGGTTCTCAAGACCGGCGAGCCGATCAAGAACATCACCTTGTACTCGCCGATCACGGGCTATATCACAGATCGCAAGGCTTTCCCGCAATTACGGGTCATGCCCGACACGGACTTGTACACAATTGTGGATCTTAGCCACGTCTGGATCATGGCGGACGTTTTCGAGTACGAGGCGCCGAACATCCACGTCGGCGAGACGGCTCACGTGTCCCTCCAAGCGCTTCCCGGAAGGAGCTTCAACGCCCGGATCGATTACCTCCAGCCGGAGGTCGACCCGATGACTCGCACTCTCAAGGTCCGGCTCAACATGGACAATCCCGGACTGATGCTCAAGCCGGACATGTACGCCGACATCGAGTTCCGCATGAATCTGCCCTCGATGCTTGCGGTTCCCGCGGAGGCGGTGCTCGATGCCGGGGACCACAAGACAGTCTTTGTGGATCGCGGAAATGGCTTTTTCGAACCGCGGCAAGTTAAGACTGGCGAACGCGATGGTGACCGCATCCAGATTCTTTCGGGCCTCACCGCGGGCGAGCGGGTTGTCATCTCGGGTAACTTCCTAATCGATTCTGAAAGCCAGATGAAGGCGGCCGCGTCGGGAATGGGCGGGATGGCGGGGATGCCTGGAATGACCAATAAGCCGGCACAGCCTGAAACGCCTGCGAACAAACCGAAGTCCCCGGCAGCAAAGCCCGACGCAAAGGGGATGGACGACATGCCGGGAATGGGAGCCAAAAAGTAATGATCAACGCGATCATTGAGCTCTCGGCCCGGAATAAGATGATGGTCTTCATCGCGATCGCGGCGGCTGTGATGGGCGGGCTGTGGTCGATGCGGACGGTCCCCCTCGATGCGCTTCCCGACATGAGCGACACACAGGTGATCGTGTATTCGCGATGGGATCGCAGCCCCGACATCATGGAGGACCAGGTCACATACCCGCTTGTCACCGCGATGCTGGGTGCGCCGAAGGTAAAGGATGTGCGCGGATTCTCGGACTTCGGCTACTCCTACGTTTACATCATCTTCGACGAAGGCACGGACATTTATTGGGCCCGCTCCCGCACACTGGAATACCTTTCGAACGTTCTGCCGCGACTGCCCCAGGGTGTCAAGACCGAGCTCGGACCGGATGCCACCGGTATTGGATGGGTCTTTGAATACGCCCTGATCGACACGACAGGCAGGCAGAGCCTGGCTGACCTGCGGAGTTATCAGGACTGGTACCTTCGCTACTATCTGAAGTCGGTTCCTGGCGTCGCCGAGGTCGCGCCACTGGGCGGATTCGTGCGTCAGTACCAGGTCAATGTCGATCCCAACAAGCTGCAATCGTTCAACATTCCGATTAGTAAGGTAGTGGCGGCGGTGCGCAGCGGCAATAACGACGTCGGCGGCCGGCTGGTGGAATTCAGCGGCACCGAGTACATGGTGCGCGGCCGCGGCTACGCCCAATCAACCGGCGACATTGGCAAGATCGTACTCGCTAAAAGCGCGAGCGGTGTCCCAATCCTCATCTCGGATGTAGGTGATGTGACACTCGGACCCGACATCCGCCGCGGCGTGGCGGATTGGAACGGGACCGGTGAGACCGTTGCCGGCATCGTCGTCATGCGCCAGGGAGAAAACGCCCTGCAAGTGATCGAGCGCGTCAAGCAGAAGCTCAAGGATATTGAGGGAGGACTTCCTCCGGGGGTGAAGGTCGTCACCGCATACGACCGGTCCGAACTGATTCTGCGCTCCATCGAGAACCTGAAGCATACGCTCACCGAAGAGCTGATCATCGTGGCCATCGTCATCATGATCTTCCTCTGGCACATTCCCAGTGCCACCATCCCGATCGTCACCATTCCCGTGGCAGTGATCATTTCATTCATCCCCATGAAGATGATGGGCCTGACATCCAATATCATGTCCTTGGGCGGTATCGCGATCGCTGTCGGGGCCATGGTGGACGCGGCCATCGTGGTTGTCGAGCAAACTCACAAGAAGCTCGAAGAATGGGAACGCACGGGCCGCAAGCAGGATTATCACCGAGTGGTGATCGACGCGGTCAAAGAAGTCGGCGGACCGAGTTTCTTTGCGCTACTCGTGATTGCGGTTGCCTTCCTGCCGGTGCTGACATTGGAAGCGCAGGAAGGCCGGTTATTCAAGCCGCTTGCGTATACCAAGACGTTTTCAATGATCATTGCGGCGGTTCTGGCGATCACGCTCGATCCAGCCATGCGGCTGCTCTTTACTCACATGAAGAACTATGAGTTCCGGCCGCGCTGGCTGGCTCGGGTGACGAACGCCGTTCTGGTGGGCACGATCCATTCCGAAGAAAAGCACCCGATCAGCAGAATCCTGATCAAGTTGTACGCGCCGGTATGCGAACTGGCGTTGCGATGGAAATGGTTCGTGATCGCCGGGGCCGTAGCCGTGGTCATCCTGACCGTTCCGGTTTTCGAGAGGCTGGGCTCTGAGTTCATGCCGCCTCTCGATGAAGGCTCGTTACTCTACATGCCTTCGACGCTTCCCGGCATTTCCGTCACGCAGGCGCAGCAGTTGATGCAGGTGCAGGACCGCATTATCAAGCAATTTCCCGAAGTATCCACCGTGCTGGGCAAGGCAGGTCGCGCCGAAACGTCCACCGATCCGGCCCCGTTCTCGATGATGGAGACGGTCATTGTCCTCAAACCGGAGACCGAATGGCGGAAGGTGGACACCTGGTATTCCTCCTGGGCGCCCAAATGGGCGAAGACCATATTCCGCAGGTTCACGCCGGACCACATTTCAACCGACCAATTGGTGGAAGAGATGAACCAGGCGCTCAAGATTCCGGGCACTTCGAACGCATGGACGATGCCCATCAAGGCGCGCGTGGACATGCTCACTACGGGCATCCGTACGCCGGTCGGCATTAAGATCTACGGGGCCGACATCAAGAAGATCGAAGATCTCGGCACCCAGATAGAGGCGCTCTTGCCAAAGGTGCAGGGCACGCGCAGTGTTTTCTCGGAACGCACCAGCGGTGGCTACTTCCTCGATTTCAAGTGGAATCGCGACGCACTCGCGCGCTATGGCTTGAGCATTGACGACGCTCAGGACGTAATCATGAGCGCCATCGGCGGCGAGAACGTCACCACAACCATCGAGGGCCGCGAACGCTACTCCGTCAACGTGCGGTACATGCGGGACTACCGCAGCGATCCGGACAAACTAGGGCGCGTCCTGGTGCCTACTATGGACGGCCAGACCCAAGTACCGATCGCACAACTGGCGCAAGTCCAGGTTGTAAGCGGCCCAGCGATGTTACGGGACGAGAACGGAATGTTGAATGGTTACGTGTACGTCGATGTCGCCGGCCGCGATATCGGCAGCTATGTCGAGGAAGCGAAGAAGGTGGTGCGCGATAACGTGAAACTTCCATCCGGGTATTCGTTCGCCTGGAGCGGCCAGTACGAGGCCATGCAGCGTGTTCGGGAAAAGCTGATCGTGGTGCTTCCGCTCACGATATTTCTCATCATCATGTTGCTATACATGAACACAAAGTCCATGACCAAAACCATGATTATCATCCTGGCGGTGCCGTTCTCTGCCGTTGGCGCGATCTGGTTCCTGCACTTCCTCGGCTACAACATGAGCATCGGTGTGTGGGTGGGTTTGATCGCACTGATGGGCGTTGATGCCGAAACTGGGGTGTTCATGATGCTGTACCTGGATCTCGCGCACGACCAGGCCAAATCGGAAGGCAAGCTCAAGAGTCTTGGAGACCTTCAAGCGGCGATTATGCATGGCGCGGTGAAAAGAATTCGCCCGAAGTTCATGACCGTCGCTACGATGTTCATGGGATTGATTCCGATTATGTGGTCGGTAGGGACTGGTGCCGATGTGATGAAGCGCATCGCCGCCCCGATGATCGGCGGCATCTTCACGTCGTTCCTTCTGGAACTAATGGTCTACCCGGCAATCTATGAGGTATGGAAATGGAATTTCGAATTGAAAAAAGAGCTGGCGCGCTCTTAGTTGGCTTGGTGCTCCTGGCGCCGGCGAGCTTCGCCCAGCAGGAGTTTCGATACGAGGTATGGCATGGACACTCGCGGCCACCGCACATTAAGAGAGCCGGAAACATGGGGGCACTGGCGATCACCGAGTCGGGCATCTCCTTCGAGGAGACGTACAAGGATGGCAAGAAGCCGAAGTATCCGCACGCATGGCGCTGGGTCTACCAGGACATCCAGCAACTGAAGATGGCTCCCAAATCACTGACGGTCCTGACATACAAGGACAACAAGTGGAAGCTGGGGGCAGACCGCGAATATCAGTTCGATCTGGTCGGGGATAAGACCTTCGCAGACGCCTATCAATTCCTTAAGGGCCGTTTGGACCAACGCCTAGTGGCGGCGATTCCCGACCACCTCTCAAGCATTCTTTGGGAGATTCCGGTGAAACACTTGCTGCGATTTGGCGGAGATGAAGGAGTGCTCCAGGTTGGCCCGGACGCGATCGTCTACACGTCTGCCGACAAGACTGACTCGCGAACCTGGCGGTATGAGGATATTGAGAACATGAGCAGCGCCGGCCCGTTCCAGTTGACGATCACGACGTTCGAGCGGGCCAAAACGCATTATGGAGACCTGAAGGGTTTCAACTTTGAGCTCAAGCAGCGGCTGGAAGAGGCTCGGTACAACGAGCTTTGGTTGCGGTTGAACCAATCGAAAGGCCTCAAGATACTCAATTCGTACAGGGAGGGCGCGGACAGTGGACGCTAGATTCTGTCGTCTGCCCTATACCAGACAGCAGTGGCTGAAATCAGGCAATCGCGGAACCACTGTCGCCCTCGACGATCTTGGCGACCCATTGAGAGAATTCGACATACCGGCAATGACCCGGTTGGCTGACGGCGTGCATTGGATACTGCCGAGACCCAGGGAATTGAGGTCTCCAATTCACCTAAAGGAAAACATATGAAATCAAGATCGATCAAAATGGCCGTGTTATCCGGAATGCTCGCGTTATTCGTTGCCGCAGCGCTGCCGTCGTGGGCGAGTGACAGCCATCAGATGAAGAATGGGCCGACTCTGACAACCAAGGAAGCAAAAGCCCTGATTGAAACGGCAAAGACGCCGAAGGAACACTTGAAACTCGCGCAATACTTCAGCCAACAAGCCGACCAGTCTGAAGCCGAGGCGAAGGATCACGATGAAATGATCGAGGCGTACCGCAGGAACTCGGCCCCCCAAGCCATCAAGGCTCCCGGAGGCGTCGGAACAATCCAGCACTGCGAGTTTCTCGCCAAGTCAGATCGGGAGATGGCAAAGGCGTTTCGAGAGATGGCCGCCGCTCACGAGGAAATGGCAAAAGAAGCCGCCAAATAGGTTTCTCGTCAGGCACGGCTCGGCGGAAAGAACGTTACCACGACCGGTTGCTGTGCATGAACCGGTTGCAGGGGCTGAAGATTCTCAACTCGGGGGCCGGGCAGTGGCGCGGCCTCAAATCAGGCAGCACCGGCCTGGCAATACAAGTGAAAGGATATCGGGTAATTCATGACAAAGCTAACATCGCTCTTCATCGCGGGCGCCCTCGTCGCAGGTGCAGCCTCGCAGGCCTTCACGGGCGTCATCACCGACAGCATGTGCGGAAAGGATCACGCCATGATGAAGGTCGCGCCAGATTCCAAGTGTGTCCAGGAATGCGTGAAACAGGGTGCCAAATACGCCCTTTTCGATGGCAAGATCTCATACGTTCTCAGCGATCAACTGACCCCGCAGCAGTTCGCAGGCCAGAAGGTCAAGGTAACCGGGGTGCTCAATGAGAAAACCAAGATCCTGAAAGTGGACTCGATCACCGCCGAAGGCCCGCCTCCAGCAGGCTCTCCGCACTCCGGCCATCAGCAATGATTCTTCGGGTGGGCGGCTTCCGCGCCTCCGCGAGCCGTCCACTTTCCGCCGTCCAGCAGACTATTTGGAGAATGCAGCTGCCGCTTGGCTGAACGGCATTACTTCACCGCCGTGCTCCCGAGCGAATTGCACAGCGTCGCTCCGTGCTGCAAAGGCGATGAGGCTTGGAGCGCAGCGGTCATAACGCAGATCGGCGGCCCGCTTGTCGGCATCGACAAGCTCCTTGGTCCTTTCGCACATGTTGACGTCGCTGGCCCTCACAACATACGCGTCGTCGGGTGAAAGCGGCTTCCCAGTGAGAAACGACGTCAGCCGGGTAATGCTGATTGGCGTGCCCTTCTGCTCGTGTTGGGAGAGTGCGCACGCAGGACAGCAGAAGAGTCTCGGGCGCCCGTCGACTAATGCCACCGTTCGCGAGTGAGCGTGAATCGGCCGTTTGCAGGCATAGCACTGATCGGCATCTGTATGGGTAAAACTCCTCCACCCCGCGTACCCCAGAGCCAATGCTGCAAGAATGCAAACCAACCCGGCGAACCAGACGCGTCGTTGCATGAGTGCTCGCCCCTTTACGATTCTACGCCAGCCGGTGCCTGACGGCCTAATAGACTTTCAGGTTGCCGGCTGATCTTCGGGTCCCACCTGTTCTTTCCGAAGCCCGAACTTTTCCATCCGATAAATCAAGGTCTTCCGGCTGATATCGAGGTATTGTGCCGCGTGGGTCTGGTTCCAAGTGAACTTTTCGAGGGCCCGAACGATCAGCTCCTTCTCGACGCCCTCAAGGCTTATGCCCTGCGGCGGCAGATCGAAGTGGAACTCCTCCGCGACGGGGCGTTCACGCCGCAGAAACTCGGGCAGATCGTTCAACGTTATGTCATCGCCGCGAGAAAGCACCACGATACGCTCAATCACATTCTCCAATTCCCTCACGTTGCCCGGCCAACGGTAGGCGCAGAAATAAGGCAGCAGAGAAGCGGGTAGGACCAGGTTGGACCGGCCTTGCTTCTCCTTAGCCTTCACAAAGAAGTCCTGCACGAGTTCCGGAACATCGTCGGCTCGCTCCCGCAATGGCGGGAGTTCCAGCGGTATCACCGCCAGGCGGTAATAGAGATCCTCGCGGAACGCCCCATCTTCCACCATCGCCGGTAGGTTGCGATGGGTCGCTGCGATGATCCGCACGTCCACCTTTGTTACGCTTGCGACCCCCAGCTTTTCGATCTCACCCTGTTGAATCAGGCGAAGCAACTTCACCTGCAGTTCCATTGGCATCTCGCCGATTTCGTCCAGGAACAACGTCCCGCCATCGGCCGTTTCGATCTTGCCTCTCTTATTTGCGAAGGCACCGGTGAACGAACCTTTGACGTGGCCAAACAGCTCGGATTCGAGAAGATCCTTCGGGATGGCACCGCAATTGATCGTGACGAATGGCTTCTCCTTCCGGCGGCTGTTGAAGTGAACGGCCTTCGCCAAAAGCTCCTTGCCGGTACCAGTCTCACCGTGAATCAGCACCGTCGAGGTGGCCTGGGCCGCGCGTGAAGCCAAATCCAGCACATGCAGCAGCGTCTTCGATTGGCCCAGAATGTTCTCAAAACCGTACTTCTTATCCAAGCTGCTGCGCAGATTACGAACCTCCTCGCGAAGATCCAGGTGTTCAAGCCCTCGCCGGACGATTAGGAGCAGCTCATCTATATTCACAGGCTTGGTGATGTAATCATAGGCGCCGGCCTTCATGGCTTCTACTGCGTTTTCGACCGTACCGAATGCAGTGACCAGGATGACGATGACCTCCGGATAGTCGGTCCGAATCTTCTTCAGCAACTCGACGCCGGACATTCCGGGCATCATCAGGTCGGTAATTACCAGGTCGGCCGGCGCATCGTGGATGCGATCGAGAGCGTCGTCGCCACTGGCGGAGGCGTCGACCTGGTATCCGGCCTGCTGTAGCTGCGCCTGGGTAACCCACCGAAGGCTTTCATCATCATCGACGACCAGGATTCGCTTTTGGATCAATTCTGTCTCCTCTGGTGCAACGGTATGACCAGCGAAAAGGTCATGCCACGATCGGGATTTCTTTCCGTCTTTATCGTGCCCCCGTGGTGGGTCACAATTTGGTGCACGACCGACAATCCGAGCCCGGTTCCGGCCTCTTTCGTCGTGAAGAAGGGATTGAAGATCTTGTCGATGTCCTCCTCGGGAATGCCGGGACCCTGATCTCGAACGCAGATCATCACAGATGAGTCCTTCTGCCGAGTTGATAATACGATCTCGCCAGGCGCTGCCATGGCCTGTACGGCATTGATTGTCAAGTTCAAGATGACCTGCTTCATCTGTTCCGGATCACATTCGAATGCCGGTACAGACGGAGGAACGTCTTTACGAATCGTGATTCCCTTCTGTTTGGCGGAATGGTTCGTAAGGTTGATGATCGCATCCAATAGCCGGCCGGGTTCCGTAGACTGGAATTCGGGCTTCCGCGGGCGCGCAAAGTCCAGCAGATTGGTGAGCAGACGATTCAGGCGCTGGATTTCCTTGTGAATGACGGCGAATGAACCTCTGCGCATCTCCTCGGAGGTTTGGGGGGATTCGATCAGGTTCGCGGCTCCGTCAATGCTTGCCAGAGGGTTGCGAATCTCGTGAGCCAGACTGGCCGAGAGCTGGCCTATCGCCGACAGCCGGTCCGCCCTTTTGACCTGCTCAAAGCTATCCTGCAGGTCCCGGTTCGCCTTCGCAAGCTGTTGCGTGGCCGCCTCCAATTCCATGCGTTGCTTCCGTCCGCGATCCGCGAGAACACCGGTTACCGTGCCTACCAGGAAGAAGACAATGATCTCGGCGTACTGGTTCATGGCGTAGTCGGGCATGTGGTGCCAGGCGTGGAGGATGTGGGGAATGTAGCAGAAGGCGGAAATCATGGATGCCACCAGACCGCCACGCCAGCCGAAGTAGATGGCGGCGTAAATGATCGGCAGGTAATAGAGCCGCTGGAATAAGTTATGCCAGAGGATGAGAGAGGGAGACGTCAGATAGTGCAGGGCCGTCGCAACCGCAATGCCCACCGCCACCACGATGATGCGCGCAAGTACTTGTCTGTCTTTCACTTGGTCCGTTTCCGGCTGCCTACTCTCTGGATCATAGCGCGATGCCGTTGCAACCGCGGCAACCGCCATTTTGTTAAAGCCGAGTATCCGCCCACCAGGTTCACCCTGTGCCCCATTTCGGGCAGCGGAATTCCGTCCGATCGACAAAAAACAACTGGAAAAGCGGGTGGGGCCGTCCGATAGCGGTTCCTCGGTCTTCTGCATGGTAGGACATACTTGCTAACCTAATGATTCCGCCCCTAAGTGTTTGGATCATATGCTGTCCGTTCGTGGACCGGTATCACCGCCGTCTCGCCAACGTCCGAAGGACGTCTTTTATTAAAGGACGTCCTTTATTATCAGAGAGACACTGTTGCATTGATTACGCTTGTCGGGAGCGTGAGAATCTGGATTCTCACGCTGCTTTAGAATTTGCTTGCCAGCAAACAACTGACAGCGTTATACTTGCCGGTGATTGGCAAGCGGGAGTAATTCAGTGGTAGAATGCCAGCTTCCCAAGATGACTATCAATTGCAAACAGAGAACATAGCGTCTTTGTTGCCCTCTTTCTGGCGATAGAAAACACGCCAGTTCTCATTCTGGATTTCTGGAGCATCTTAACAGCGTTCAACGAGCGTTCACTGCTATCACTCCAGTAACCAGCAACTAACCTGCGCTCTTTTCCGACCGAGCCTTATAGAGTGGAAACTGACGATACGAAACGGGCGACCTGCTGATTACGAAGAACCATCGCCGACTCCAAACGCTCCATTGGCTCTATACGGAAGTGCTTGTTATCAACAACTTGGGGAACCTGCTTTCGCTCAAGCAGCAACTCCCGAGGCCCCAAAAAGATGGGGTTTTGACACAGTTTTGGCACAGCTAGAGGAAAGACAACCAGTTCGGTGCGCGTGGCGCTCCTCCATTACGGCGACTGCGTCCCCTTGAACCGCCACCTGTCCGTAATCAAAATGCTACCGACGAGTGGCTCTGTAACATCGTTATGTCCGGGCGGTTAAGTCATTGGTTTTGCGCTGTGTTGGGTTTTGACTACGGACAGGAAGCGACTCGGCTCACGCCCGCCGATTGCGCAGCCACCCCAGCAGCGCTCCTGCGGCCCAGCTCACCGGTACCACAGCGGTGTGCCAGAGAATCACGTGCGGGGCTTCGAAATTCGGGCAGTGAAGCTCCAGCATGGTCACGCCGGCCAGGCCCGCGATCGTCCCGGCCACCAGGCCGGCGGCAACTGGATTCACGGCGAACCCGCGCCGCAGCAATACCCAACTCGCCAGCGCAGCGGGAATCGCGTGGAGCAAGCCTGCACTCAGGCAGGCGATCCCTTCGTGCACGAAGTGGTGAGTGTGATAGTCGCGGAACAGGATCGCGAAGACAGTCACCAGCGCCAGGCTGCCGTCCCCTAGCAAGATCGGCGGAGACACGCGGCGGCGGCTGCCGGGGATCATTTCGGCGACGCTTGCCGTGGCCGCCAGCCACAGGAGCAAACCGAGCGCGGGAAAGATCAGGGCGCGATCCAGGACACTCATCTTCTGAATGCCGTAGAGCCCCAACCGGCCTGCGCCGGCCAATGCGACGGCTCCGGAGATCAGAATCAGGCCGCCCGTCAGGGCCCACGCCGGCGGCAGCGGACGGACCGGAGTGAGCGAGCGCCCGACGGAATTGCCGATCGACGCGAGCAGAGCCGGGTCCACGTCGTGCGGAACCTGCGCGGCCTGGCTGAGGATGGCGTCGAGTTCTCGGTCCTTCACCTGGGACCTCCCGCGCGCCGCTCGTCCAGCCCAGCGCCGCTCAGCCGCTCGCGCAATTTCTCGTACGCGCGGTGAGCCTTCTGCTTCACCGAGCCCACGGTCGAGGAGGTGGCGCGCGCCACCTCCTCAAGCGACATCCCGGCGATCTTCAACATCTCGATCACTTCGCGCTGGCTCGCGGGAAGCGGTGCCAGAAGATCTTGAAGATCCGTGATCCCGCCGGACGCGGTAGGTGGCGCCGCGGCCGGTTCGGGCACCTCTTCCAGTGGCTGCTCGCGGCCGGTGGTGCGCAGCGCCCTGCGGTAGTGGTCTACGCGAATGTGCCGGGCAATCGCATAGAACCAAGGCAGCACGGGCTCGCCTGGCCGGTAGGTGTGTCGCACCTCGTGAATGCGCAGCCAGGTTTCCTGCAACAAGTCGTCGGCGTCTCCACGGCCGGCGGACTGAACCAGGAAAAACCGGTGTAACTGCGCGCTCAGCTGATGGATGAGAGCCGTCGCCGCCGCGTAATCGCCCTGTTGATAGCGGGCCATCAGAATTTCCGGATCGCTTTCCGAGTGCATAGCGGCGCGGCTGCTCACTCAATTATCACCGGGATAGCCCGCGCCTTTCGCCAACGCTTTGTACGAATCCTTACAGAGATCATACGACGAAAAGCGCCGGAAAGTTACGGATCGGTTATTCGATTCTCCGGCCAGGTCCGGCATGCGATTTGTGGCGGCACCGTAACTTTTCCGCGCCCGCTGGCGAAGACACTTTCGACAACCGATGCTGTGCTGCTTTGGGAGATTGTGCGAGGCTACTGGCTCCCGGAGTTCACGTCGAACAACACTTACTAAGGAGAAAGAGGGAAAACATCATGACGATTCGCGAAGCAGGGATGAAGTTCGGGTTATTCAGTATGTTGCTGCCGCTTCTTGGAGCGGCCACGGCCATGGCGGAAGGTCACGACGCTTTAGTAGTTACGGCGTCAAATGCCACCCAGAACCAGTTGCTGGTATACTCGACCGGCGGCCAGTTGGTCCAGACGGTTTCCACACAGGGTAAGGGCGGCGTTAGCGGCAATGCGGGCGCCATCGAGACGAATGGCAGTCTGGTCGCTGTCGTGAATTTCGGCTCGCAGAACGTTTCCATATTCGAACGCGAGGGCAATGGATTGAAGTTCAAGTACCTGGTGCCCTCGGTCACCAGCCCGGTTAGCGTGGCTTTCGGCGCCGGCCACCTGTACATCCTCGACACAACCAAAGTGGAATCTCACCGGATTTGGGGATCCGATGTAAGTTCCGCTCCCGATGGAGTGGCGACACTGCTGGTTGCGGATGGATCCGCGGCCCAGGTCGGTGTCGTCGAGAACCAGCTCATCATCACGGAGAAAAGTAATATGATTGAGACGGTGGATTTAGCTTCCGACGGGGCCGTGAGTGGCGCCGCGGCGAAAGTGCAGAACATACCGTCCAATGTCAACACGCCATTCGGGCTGGTAACTCGCGGCAATGATGCCTATGTCACTATCGCTCATGCTAACGAGATCAGCCTGGTCCGCAATGGAGTGATTCTTACCGTAACCGGCTCCGGCACACAGTCGGCACCTTGCTGGCTGACACTGGTGGGGCCGTTTCTATTCTCGAGTAACTCGCCGAGCTCGAGTGTCTCCCGGTATGCCGTTTACGGGCAAAGGATCGTTCAGGACGCGGCCGTGGCGGCGACGCTTAACGGCAATCCGACCGACATCGCTTCGGGTGCGGGATTAGTGGCTGTGATTGACGGCAACGGCACGGTCTCGCATCTGTCAATCTTCAGCGTGGACGAGGACGGCAACCTGACCCTGCTGCAAGCCGCCGACACGCTGGCCACGGGGGCCAACGGCGTCGCGATTGTGCGGGACGAAGACTGAGCATTTGTCATTGTCGTCCGGTGGTCGATGGCGTTTGCTCCACGCCATCGATCATCGGTTGCGCGCATCGGAGCAGGGTTCAAAGATCGCTTCAATCGGCTGCCGGAAGAGGCGCGCGATGCTGCAGGCGAGCGGAAGGCTGGGATCGAACTTCCCGGTTTCAATTGCGTTCACGGTCTGACGCGAGGCATGGACCCGCGCAGCAGCGCTCGGCTGTTTGAAACTGGAAACTTGGAAGCCTGCGGATTCACCCCGGACATGGCGTGCCGGATGGCGCCGTCTTTGCCGGAGGCGTCCATTCCTGGAGAAATCATCAGCAGTGCATACCGGCTGGACGCGTAGTGAAGACGTTACAGGGAGCTCAACTCCTCAACATGTTCTCCCAGGAGTTCTTGATACGTTTTCTTCGACCTACAAGGGCTTCACAATCGTTGGCCACTCTGTGAGTTTGACCTCTTCTCCGGGTGCACACGGAAATCCTTTGAATTGATTTTCATCTCAATACCTTCGGGTGTCACAAGCTGACTGGGGTGTTCTCAGAACTCATGCGGCGAAGATTGCCGCTTCTTGCAGGACACACCCAAACCCAGCCTTGGTCCGTAGCCATGCCAATGCGCATCAGTTCTTTTTTGCGCTCAGCGCTTCGAAGCCGGAAATGACGTCGAACAGTTCCTCGTCGATGCCATTCTGGCGCAAACGATGAAATGTCCTATTGAGATCCTCCAACAATTCGTCGATGTTCTTGTCGGCGCGTTGCATCGCCGCCAGGCGGCTCGCGTTCTCGCTGGCGAGGGATTCGGCACACGCCCGGAAGAGCGAGACGAAAAGATATTCGCGGATGAGAGCCCGCAAGGTCGCGATGCCGCCACCCATGACCTCGGGCAAGTTTCCCGTCGGCCAGGGAAGCTCGGCCAGCTTGCGTCGCCAGCTTTCGTCCAGCGGCAGCAATCGCTGAGTGACGGGCGCGTAAACCGCTCCGGACGTGGGGTGGTTGTAGAAGAGGTGGAGTTCAGTGACTTCACCGTGGCGCTGTCGCGCCTCGCTCTCCACGAGAATCTGCCCGACGAGCGGGGTGATAGCCTTGACGGAGTTCGGCACAGTGAAGAGCCCCTTCAGCGGGAGGCCCGCGTCCGCCAGGCGCTCATGAACGCGTTCGCCGACGGCCCAAACCTCGGCTTTGGCCGGTAGAGCCGCCAGCACCTTGACCGCATAATCGGCCACCACATCATTAAACTGGCCCACCAGTCCCTGGTCTGAACCGAACACGACCGCGCCAATCGCGCCGGCATTTGCTTTTCCTGCCCGTTCTGCAATCGGCGGCGCCGGCCCGCTGTCCCGGAAGCATGCGCCCAACCCCAGTTCCACTGTGCGATAGTAGTCAGCCAGCGCGGTCACCGATTTCTCATATTGTCCGATGCTTGAGGCGGCCACAGCCTTCATCGTGCGGACTACGGATTGGAGATCCCCGGCTCCGCCGATCTTTCGGCGCAGGCTCGCCGTGGTGTTGCTCATGACTTTTCCTCGGGTTCGGGCTTTGGCTTGACCTCCGCATTGACTTCCGGCTTGGGCTCGGGTTCGGTCTTGGGCTTGACCTCCGTTTTGACTTCTGGTCTGGTCTCGGGTTCAGACTTGGGCTGGAAGCGAGCCAGCGACGTGCGCGCGATCTGGATAATCGCGTTACGGTCCTCGTCGCTCAATTTGTCGGCGGTATCCAATCGCTCGCACACGTCCGCTGGGATATCCGCCGCCGCCTTGAGTAGGGCGTGCTCGGCGTCCGTCATCTGGTCAAGAGGCACGCGGTCGAAAAGTTCTGCGGTCAATGCCAGCAGCACGGCGATTTGTTCAGGCACGGACACCGGGGCGAATTCCGGCTGCTTAAGGCAGGCGCGGATTCGCCGTCCGTGTTCGATAGTCTTGCGGGTGCCTTCATCCAGGCGGGCTCCGAACCGGGAAAAGGTTTCGAGCTCCTCAAATTGCGCGTAGGCTAGCTTGAGGTCGCCCGCCACCGCACGGTAGGCCGCGCGTTGCGCTTTACCGCCTACGCGCGAAACGGATTTTCCGACATCGACCGCAGGTAGCACGCCCAATTCGAATAGTGACGGCGAGAGGTAGATCTGCCCATCCGTGATGGAAATCAAATTGGTCGGAATATAGGCGGAAATGTCCTGCGCTTCGGTTTCGATTATAGGCAGCGCAGTGAGCGAACCGCCGCCGAGTTCCTGACGCAGATGCGTCGCACGTTCGAGCAGCCGCGAGTGGATATAGAAGATGTCGCCGGGAAACGCTTCGCGACCGGGCGGGCGGCGCAGCAAAAGAGAGAGTTCGCGATAGGCGCGCGCGTGATGGGTGAGGTCGTCGTAAACGATCAGCACATCTCGGCCCGCTTCCATGAAAGACTCTGCGATGCTGGTCGCGGCGTAAGGAGCAATGTAAGCGAGACCCGGCGGGTCATTGCCCTCGGTCACGACGATGACGGTGTAATCCATCGCGCCCTTTTCCCGCAAGGTTGCCACGGTCTTCGCGACGGCGGACGCGCGTTGCCCGATGGCACAATAAACGCACAGCACATCTTGGTCGCGCTGGTTGAGGATGGTGTCGATCGCGATGGCGGTCTTGCCCGTCTGGCGGTCGCCGAGAATTAACTCGCGCTGGCCGCGTCCAACGGGAATGAGCGCATCAATGACTTTTAGGCCGGTCTGGAGGGGCACAGTGACGGGCGCCCGGTCCATTATGGGCGGGGCGGGGCGTTCGACGGGCAGGCGCTTGCCCGAGGCCACCGAACCGTTGCCATCAAGTGGCCGGCCGAGCGGGTCGATGACGCGCCCCAGCAATCCATCGCCCACGGCCACGTCTATGACCCGGCCCGTCCGCTGGACTTCATCTCCCGCATGGAGACGCCAGTATTCGCCGAGTAGAACGACGCCGATTTCGTCCTCGTCCACGTTGAACGCGATGCCGAGCACGTCACCGGAAAACGTTACCAATTCATCAAAGCCCACGCCGGGGAGACCCGACACCTTGGCGATGCCGGTGGCGACACTGGTAATCGTGCCCACCTCCCGAGGCGTCAGTTTCGGCGTGAATGCTTCTCGCACTTGGCTTATTCCAGCAAACACGACGTCGAAGACGTCTTGGAGGCTCTCAGGTTCCATATTCATTGACTCTTTGCTCCCGGCTTCGGCTCTTCGAGTTCCTGCTTGGGCTTGGCCTCCGCTCGAACTACCGGCTTGGACTCAGGTTTAGGTTCGGCTTTGGCTTCGGGTTTGTCCTTCTCTTTTAGAAGTTCGTCGACGCCCTTCTCAAGAGACGCCAGATAATCCGCGATGCTCCACGCCACCTTTTGCCCATTCGTGGTGAGTTCAATGCCACTGATCAGGTCTGGCGCGGTCTCGAACCGGACGCGAATTTCAGCCGAGAACGTTTCGTTGAGCGCATTTTGTATGGCCGCGCGTTGCTCCGCAGGCACGTCAAACGTGCTGCGCACAACCGCAGGGTCGGCGGCTGTCTTAAGGGCCGCGCCGAGGCCTTCTTTCGCCTTGCCGTCCATCTCTCGCAAGCGGCGAGTAAACACCTCGCCCAGACGTTCTTCCAGACTCGTCGTGGCGAGATCCGTCAGCGCCTTTCGAGCGATCGCAAACACTTCCTTCTGGGCCCGGCGGCTGATGGCTTGATTTAGATTATGGGCGTCGTTTCGCAGCGTTTCCTGCCGCTTGGCACTCAAGGCGTCGGCCGCCTTCCGTGCTTCGTCAAGGAGTCGCTGACGTTCGGCCTGCGCCTCGTCTGTCGCTTTACTCATGAGGGCAGCCCGCTGTTGGTCAAACTCCGCGTTCTTGTTCTGGAACTCGTCGTGCTCCTTTTCAGCTTCAGCCTTTTTCGCGTCTGCGTTCGAGAGCTCCGCGGCGATTCGCTTTTCCCGCTCATCAATGGCGTGGAGGATAGGCTTGTAAAGAAAGCGCCTCATTAACCACACCAGGATGAGGAAGTTGAGCGCCTGCGCACCGACGGTGAACCAATCGATAAGCATGGGTTACTTTCCCGCGGTCTGGGTGATGACGTGGTTCCAGAACGGATTGGCGAAAATGAGAATCATCGAGACCACGAAACAGTAGATAGCGATGGACTCGATCATCGCCAGGCCCACGAATAAGGTCCGGGTGATGGTAGCAGAGGCGTCAGGCTGCTGGGCCAGCGAAGTCAGCGCCGTTGCGACCGCCCTCCCTTCCGCCAGCGCTGGCCCTATGGAGCCCAAACTGACGGTAATGCCGGCGATGACAATTGATGCCACCGCGATAATAGTCATGTTGTCCACAGTGTCTCCTTTTGTTGTCGTAGTTCATGCTGGAACGGTTTGCATGGGTTCAGGCTTGGGCTTACGGACCCTCGTGGCGGCTGCGATGTACACCGCTGCCAAGATGCTGAAGATGTAGGCCTGCACCATGCCGGTGAGCAGACCGAGTACCGTCATGACGATCGGGAAGATGAAGGGCGTAATAGTGAGCAGGATTCCAATAATCATCGCCCCGCTCATCATGTTGCCGAACAGACGGACGGCCAGGGCCAGCGTGCGCGACAGTTCGCTGATGATGTTAAATGGCAGCATGATGAACGTCGGCTTCGTATAGGACTTGAGGTAGTTGCGCACCCCCTGCTCCTCGATGCCAAAGAACGGCACGGCCACAAATACGCACAGCGCGAGTGCGGCCGTGGTTGAGAGCGAAGCAGTCGGCGGCTCGTAGCCGGGAATCACGGTGCAGAGGCTGGCTGTAGCGACAAATAGGAAGAGCGTGCCCAGGAAGCCAAGATATTTCTGCGGCTGACTCAGGCCAACCTCTTTAATCTGCTTCTCGATGCCGGTGACTAAGATTTCCAGAAGGTTCTGCCAGCGGGAACGTTCCAGGCCGATGGACAGTTTGCGCGTGATCAGTCTTGAGCCGCCCGCCAGCACGAGCATCAGCGCCCACGTGAACGCAATGGTGGCGTTGAGTTTGAAAACGCCGTATTGCCAGAAGACTATCTGATCGGGACTAAGGTGCATGGCTGGCCGCCTGTGCCGGGTAACTTGGCTTCTCCGCCGCCCGGGTGAGCCGCGTCACAATAACTCGCGCCATGACAAATGCAAGGAGGCACACCAGCAGGCTCTCCCAATGACCGCGTGCGATGAAATAGAAACCAGCCAGTGCAATGCTCGTTCGCAGCAACAGGCTGCCGAAGAACCAAAGCGCTGGCTGCTTGGACGAGAACCCTTTGCGGACTGTCCACCACAGGCCGCCGAAGAATATTGCGCCGAGCAAGAGGCCCGTCACCAAGGCCAGCACCAGACGCAGAGCGTCAGTCATCGTCATCCTCCTGTTGTTCCCTCATTTCCCGGTCTTCCTTGGCGACCCAATGCCAGGCATTCAAACAGCCGATGACTAGGCCGATGATCAGCAGCATCAGCGTCCAGGAATGGCTGCCTGGATGGCGATTGTCCAACCAGATCCCCAACGCCGCGCCGAGCAACGTCGGAAGCGCCACCGACCAGCCGATAAGGCCCATCATGCCCAGACCAAGCCAGACGCCCTGCGTGGATTTGCGCGCCCTGAGCTTGCGCGCTGCCTTGGCGCCGATTTCCCGACTGAACGCAGTCCGATCCTTCGCGCTCTTGGTTTCCGGGTTTTCACTCATGATGAAACTCCGCTACGCGACGGATGAAATCGCTCTCCATTCTCGCCATCACCGAGCGGACGCTCTGCTCCTGTTCGTCCAGGTTCAGAAACTCCCGCTCGACGGCATCATGTAGTTGGCCGAGGTCCGTTCCAGCAATTGCGTTGCGCACGGAGACGAGCACGTCCATGCCAGTCTTAACCAGCACCCCTTCATCGACGGCTACGTACACCTCCCCCTCGGCTTCGTTTTCATAGATCAGAATTCCGGGCGCCAGCGCCGCGACGCAGTCAAGCCGATGTGGCAAGAGTCCGAACGATCCCTCGCGGGTCTCCGCAACGATGCGCGAAACACCGTTCTTCTCGGCGAAGATTTCGAACGGCAGGAGGACCTTAAGATTCATGAGCGTCGGCTGCTGCATGTTTCACCTCCGGTTTAGGTTTCGGCTCGGGCTTCGCCGGCGGTTCGGCGTTGGCTTTAGGCTTGGAATCCGCGGCGGGCTTCGGGTCGCCCTTGGCCCCGGTTTTGGACCCAGATTCGGCTTTAGCTGCAGGCTTGCCCGTGTTGGCTTTTCCCTTCGCCTCGTCAATTGCCCCGATCATGTAGAGCGCGCTCTCTGGGTAGTCTTTGAATTCATCGTGCAGGATTCTCTCGCATCCATCGAGCGAGTCTTTGAGGCTGACGAGTTCTCCCTTGATGCCGCTAAACTGCTCGGTGGCGAAGAATGGCTGCGTGAGGAATCGCTCCAGCCGCCGGGCGCGGGCGACTACGTTGCGGTCTTCTGGCGCCAATTGTTCCAGGCCGAGCATGGCGATGATGTCCTTTAGATCTTCGTACTGCGCAAGCGTCCGCCTGATTTCCTGCGCCAGCAGATGATGCCGTTGGCCGACGATGCTGGGCGTGGCCATTTTGGAGTTGGATTGTAGTAGATCGATAGCCGGGTACAGTCCCTCACTCGCTCGCTTGCGCGAAAGCACGATGGATGCCGAGAGATGCGAGAACGTGTGCACCGCCGCGGGGTCGGTCAAATCGTCCGCCGGCACATACACCGCCTGAATGGACGTGATGGAACCGGCGTCGGTGTTGGCGATGCGCTCCTCCAGCCGCGATAGCTCGGTGCCCATCGTAGGCTGATAGCCCAGGCGCGATGGCATTTGGCCCATCAAGCCGGACACCTCCATGCCGGCCTGGATGAAGCGGAAAATATTGTCGATCAGCAGCAGCACGTCGCGGTGCTCGTCGTCCCGAAAATATTCGGCCATCGTCAGCGCCGCGTGGCCCACGCGGAACCGGCTGCCCGGCGGTTCATTCATCTGCCCGAACACCATCACCATGTTCGGCAGTACGCCTGCCTCCTTCATGTCACGGTAAAGTTCCTCGCCTTCACGACATCGTTCACCTATACCGCAAAAAATGCTGACGCCCTTCTGGTGCTCGATCATGTTGTGGATCATTTCGGTGAGCAGTACCGTCTTGCCCACGCCGGCCCCGCCGAACAGACCCGCTTTGCCGCCGCGCTCGAGCGGCACCAGCACATCGATAACCTTAATTCCCGTCTCGAAGATCTCGGATTTGGTGGTACGCCGCGCTAAGGGCGGCGGGGCTCGATGGACCGTGCGCCATTGGACATCCGTCGGAGCCGCCTGGCGGTCGATGGCGTTCCCGAAGACGTCGAACATTCGCGAGAGAGTTCCCTTGCCGACCGGCGCCTTCAACGGCCCGCCAGTGTCTTCCACCGCGACGCCACGGACGAGACCTTGGGTGGGGGTCAGCGCGATTCCACGCACGCGATGCGCGTCGAGTTGAGCCAACACCTCGATAGCAATTTCCCCGTCCTTCGCGTGCAGCAACGAATAGATGGCCGGCAAATGTGCATCGAACCGAATATCTACGACACTGCCGCGCACCGAGACCACCGAGCCGAGGTTCGAAGGACTGGGTCTCTTCTCCATGATTGCCTTACACTTTTCCTTCCGGCGGGTCTGACCTGGCGTCGTACCCCAATGCCCGACCACCAGGGGCTTCACAGGACAGCTTCAGCGGATCTCGAAGCAAGGGATTGTCGTACAGGTAGATCTGGCCGACCGAGAGATAATTGGCGGCACGCCAGTAGGAATGCATCCCGCACAGCAGTTCCGATGTGAGTGTGTTGGTTTTCACCGCCAGCTCCTTTTCGGCGGCCGCGCCGGGTATCGTCTGGAGCTGTTCCAGAGGGGTGTCTCAATGTGTGTTTTCATTTTTCATACCTAAAATCACAACGCTACTTTCCTCAGCCGCAAGGCGTTGCCGATGACCGAGACGGAGCTCAGGCTCATCGCCGCGCCGGCAATGATCGGGCTGAGTAGCAGACCGAAGAACGGGTAGAGGACTCCGGCCGCCAATGGAATACCCAGCGCGTTGTAGAGGAACGCGAAGAATAGATTTTGCCGGATGTTTCGCATGGTGGCGCGGCTGAGACGGATGGCCTTGGCTATGCCGCGGAGATCGCCTTTGACGAGAGTGACGCCCGCGCTTTGCATGGCCACATCGGTGCCGGTGCCCATCGCAATGCCGACCTCCGCTTCGCTGAGAGCGGGTGCGTCGTTGATGCCGTCGCCGGCCATCGCAACATGTTTCCCCTCCGCGCGCAGCTTCTTGACATGGGCAACTTTCCCCGCGGGTTCGATTCCCGCTACCACCGCATCAAGGCGGAGTTCGTTGGCCACCGCATCGGCCGTACGCCGGTTATCGCCGGTGAGCATGACGAGCTGCAACCCGAGCGCGTGGAGTTCGCCGATGGCTTCGGGAGTGGTGGATTTGATCGGGTCCGCGACGGCGAGGATGCCGGCCGGTTTGCCATCGATCGCGACGAACATCGCGGTCTTGCCCGTTTCTTGAAGCTCCACGGCCGAAGCTTCCAGTGGCTCCAGACCAGTGATCTTCTCGTTTCGCAGGAAATCCGGCTTACCGATCATCACCGCACGGCCAGCGATGGCGCCGGCAACACCGCCCGCCGTCACCGAACGAAAGTCTGTCACGGCCGCGAGAACGAGTCCTTGCTCCTTCGCGCCTTGAACAATTGCGGCGGCGAGCGGGTGTTCGCTGTTCTGCTCCAGTGAGCCGGCGAGAGTCAGGACCTCCTTTGCGTCGAAACCGCTCGTGGGCAGGACATCCACGAGTTTGGGTTTGCCAGCCGTGAGAGTGCCCGTCTTGTCCACGACGAGCGTGGTGACTTTCTCCAGCCGTTCGAGCGCCTCGGCGTTCTTCACAAGCACACCCTCCTGCGCGCCGCGTCCGACTCCGACCATGATGGACATAGGAGTCGCAAGCCCGAGGGCACACGGACAGGCGATGATGAGAACCGCGACGGCGTTAACGATCGCGTGCGCGAATCTTGGCTCAGGTCCAAGCCACATCCAGACGACGAAGGTGAGCACTGAAACCGTTAGCACCGCCGGCACGAAGATGCCCGCGACCTTGTCGGCGAGACCTTGAATCGGCGCACGGCTGCGCTGGGCTTCGGCTACCATGTTCACGATCTGCCCGAGCAATGTGTCGTTACCAACTCGTTCGGCGCGCAAGACGAAACTGCCGGTGCCATTGACGGTGCCGCCCGTCACTTTGTCGCCGACAGTCTTTTCCACCGGGAGCGGTTCACCGGTGATCATGGACTCTTCCACGCTGGAGTGACCTTCGACGACCACGCCATCAACGGGAACCTTGTCACCTGGAACCACGTGCAACCAGTCACCGACCTTCACCTGGTCGAGCGGGACCTCATGATCGCCCCCCGGTGCGACTTGTCGCGCCGTGGGTGGTGCGAGATTTAGCAGCGCTTTGATGGCGCTGCCCGTGCGGCTGCGGGCACGGAGTTCGAGCACCTGACCGAGGAGTACTAGCACAACGATCACCGCTGCGGATTCAAAGTAGATGGCAACCTTGCCCCCGTGTTGCATCGTGTCGGGGAAGATGCCGGGCGTGAGCATCGCCACGGCGCTCAAGGCGAAGGCCGCGCCTACACCAATGCCGATCAGCGTGAACATGTTCAAGCGACGCGTCACGACGGAGCGCCAGCCGCGGTGCAACAACGGCCAGCCTGCCCATCCGACCACAGGTGTGGCGAGTGCAAATTGCATCCAGCGTGAGGCGTTGCCACCCACCCAGGGTTGCCTGCCCAGGGGCGGGATCAAGTGAGCCATCGCCAGGACGAACACCGGCAACGCGAGGGCGGCGCCGATCCAGAAGCGCCTCGTCATATCGCGCAGTTCGGCGCTCTCCTCGTCATTTGTGCCCGCTGTCACCGTCTTCAGTTCCAGTGTCATGCCGCACTTGGGGCAATTGCCGGGATGGTCCTGCTGGACTTCCGGGTGCATCGGACAGGTGTAAATGGGTTTGGCTGCCGATGGTGCAACCGGGGTGGTCGAGCGGGGCGCGGCCTTATCGTCCACCGACGTACTTCGGATCGAGTCTATGGCCATAACTAGTTCCAACCCTCTCGTCGCGGGCATCGGGACGCTCAGCAATCATTTCTGGTCTCTTTGTTGTTCCTTGGAAGCGCCCGCCGATTTGTCGTCCATGTCCTTCATACCCTTCATCATCGGGCACTGCGACATGGATTCCTTGCCCATCTGCATGTGCAGCATCATGTGCTGCATCATCGCCTCCTCCATCTGGGCTTTTCGCGCATCCATGGCGATCCGCTGTTCCACCATGTGGGTGAGGACGGCGGCCATAAGGTCAGTCTTCTGGTCCTCTGGCGCGCGGTTCATGTTGGCTAGTTGCTCGGTGAGTTGAGCGTCTTGAGCCTTGATGTCGTCCTTTATGTCCTGTTTCTGTTGCTTCATTTCCTGGCAGCGTTCCATCATTGTGGCCGCCGCCATTGTTTTCCCCTTCGAGGGCTCGGGGGATTGCGCGTGGACTGGAGACCAGATGGCCAGGGCCAAGGCCAATGCGAGGCTTGACCGGATGGCAAGAGTCGTATTCGTTTGGTTTTTCATGTTCTGTCGCCTTGCTTATGACGTGCGGAGCTTATCCACAGCAGTTTCCCGACTTGCCCTCCGGCTTAGCACCGGCGGGCGTGGACAGAAACTTCTGCCGGCAATGGTCGCTGCAAAAGTAGAACGTCTCTCCATTGCGTTCGGCGTGGAGAGCGGTTGCTTGGTCCACGGTCATTCCGCAGATGGGGTCTTTGGTCACGGTCTTCGTTTCTTTCACGGTCATGTTCCTTTCTTGGTTGTTGTTTGTCGAGCCAAACTCTGGGCCATTGCACGTGCGGCACCACACCTGTCCAAATTAGCGTGGAATGACCGCAATTGGACAGGCCAAGCCTTTGATTCCACATATCCGGCTGCCAGACCTGAAAACCAGGTTGGCTAGCCCGATCAGATGCTGTCCGAATTGCGACCCGGCCAGCGGCGCACTGTTTCTGAGGCAGAACAGGGCCGAACCACGCTCTGGCGGCGCTTTCGAGGCATCCTTCACGGCGGCTCGGCTGAACCGCTGGCGTTTTGCTGTCCAAATTGGCTTTTCGAAAAACCTAATTTGGACAGGTGTGGTGCGGCACCAACCCGGTTTCTACCCGGAATACTCTTCCCGCAGCCGCTGCTCACAGGGCCCAACGCTCTCGACGGAGAACCTAAAGGTGTATCGGTGCATAATCTGCCATTGCGAGTGCAAAGTCCGTATCTGAGGGGCAAGGCGTTCTGCGGTCTACGCTCGACGACGAGGCGCCGGAGACCGACCGACTGCCCGGTCGTCAAGGTTACGGCCGTCCGAGCCATTTGAGGAAAAAATGCCGGTCCAGAGAGGAACGGCCCGTCTCGTGCATCCCGAGACGGGAGTTGAGTACGCTTTCCCCCCCGGGGCACACCGAAAAGCCGTTGAGCAGCTCGAACTTGCGGCACAGGCCCATCGTGACGCTGCCGAACACGACAAAAAGAGGATTGTACTGTGGCAAACTGACACTCAGAGCGAGCGCTGGCTGGAAAACTCGGATCACGCTTACAAGCTTGCACAGGAAGCACCGAGACTCTGTGAATGAACATGGCATCGCGATCTTTGGGCACGAGGGCATCGCAGCGCTGGCTTATACGATATGGCAAGCCAGAGGCTGTCCGGAGGGATCACCGGAAGAAGACTGGTTCCATGCCACCCAAGAATTGGGGGCCCGCGAGCTGCTGTAGGGAGATCCGATTTATAGTGCGGCATGAGCCGCCAGAAACTCTTTATTGTGCTGCCTTGGACTGCGCCTATCCGAAGGGTGATATGCAAAGCACTGGAACGCGAGCGATATTGTGTTCTGGATGCAGGCGACATAGGTAAAGCTGTCGAGCGGATCAAGGAATGTATGCCCGATCTGCTGATGGTCCGCCACTATACGGAGACCATGTCGGGCCATGAAGCCGCGAAATACTTGCGCAGTATGTGCCCCGGAGTTCCCGTGCTCATAGTGGGCGGCATTCTCGACGATGATGAGCTCACAAACCGGGAGTTCCTTCAGCGGTTCGAGGTCTTTCCAAAGCCGTTTAAGGCGGCCGAACTGCTCGATAAAGTGAAGGATGTGCTGCCTAAAGGCTAAACGCGAAATTTCGCGGTGGCTTGACGGCGGCACAGTCGAGCGCTTCATGAGCTATTCCCGCGTCTGCAACATTACCGTGGAATCTCGCCTACCCTCCGGAGAAATGGCGCCATCGTCAGTCCTTGAGCGAACGACTGAAAACGCGACGACGGCGAAGCTAATGGTTACGATCTTCTCGCGTTGTGGGACTTCGGGCGGTAGTCCAAGGGCCAAGGCAAGCGCCATCTGCCCCTCGCAAGCCGCCCCAAGACAGTATGTGCTGGTTCAGTGAAGTTCCTCTCAACCCGCAACGATTCGGTTGTCTCGCCGGATGGCTGGATGGCGGCCTGGTCGAAGCCCTTCAAGAGTAAGACGCGCCGACGCTGGTTCTACTGACCTAGCCTCGCCAGAACCAGTGCCAGCGGGCTATCGCTATCTGGTGCCA
>PLOR01000013.1:11294-12135 GCA_003142185.1 Bryobacterales bacterium | reverse complement strand
GAGGCCCTGATAGGCGACGGGAGGAAAAATGCGACAGGGATTGATTTGGCTGGTGCTGGCGGTAGTGGCTGTTGCGCCTGCTTTTGGAAGTTCGATCATCGTGAATCTGGGCAGTGCCAGCTCTTTCGGGCTCCTCGGCGGCACGATTTCGAATACCGGGATCTCTCAGGTCACGGGCAATGTTGGAGCCACGACTACGATTACGGACTCTGGCCCGTGGGTCGTGACCGGTACCGTTTATCCGGCTGGTGACCCGATCGCTATGGCGGCATATGGCGCCATTTTCAATGCCGGCGGCGCGTTCAGCACGACGGAGGGTTTAACATCCACGGGGTCGTTTACAACCGCGACGAGCCAAACCTTCTTGGGAAACACTGTATATGCGTCTTCAGGCGACATTTCTTCGACCACTGGCACCAATTTGACCTTCAATGCCCAGAATGACCCCACCCAAGTTTTCATTATCCAAATTGACGGGGCCCTCACCGTGAATGGTGCTATGACCTTCACGCTGTTGGGCGGCGCGAATCCGGATAACATCTTCTGGATAGTGAGGAACATTGCCACGATCAGCGTCGGAAGCTCCGGACCCATCACCTTTGACGGCAATATTCTAGCGGGAGATACCTTCACCATGTCCGCCGCGTCGGGGGGCAGTGGGGTGCTTGCGGGCACGATCAACGGCTGTGTGTTCACAGAGAACGCGAACACCTTGGCCGGCCAAACGGACGTCAACGGCTGCGCTGCCACTACCGCCGGCGGCACCACCGGCGTTCCCGAGCCCGGGACCGTTCCGCTGCTTTGCGTGGGCCTTTTCGCCTTAATCTCATACCGGTGGCAA
>PLOR01000013.1:0-11287 GCA_003142185.1 Bryobacterales bacterium | reverse complement strand
CGCAGCCTTGCGCAGTTGTCGAAGTCTTCCACAACTCGTTAGGCTGCACGGCTGCGGCGTGGATCATTGGCCCGGTGGGTTAGAGATGGTGCCCGCCGTGCATTAACAGAAGGTTCGGCCCAGTGGAGGAATCGCATGAGCGACGTTTGGATCATCGTAATGGTTGTTCTCGTCCTTTACTTGGTGTCTTCGATCAAAATCCTCAGGGAATACGAACGTGCTGTAGTGTTTCGACTGGGCCGCGTCCTGCCACAGGCTAAAGGACCGGGCATCGTGCTGATCTTTGCGCCAATCGACCGCTTGGTCCGCATGTCACTGCGCATTGAGGCACTGGAAGTACCCGCTCAGGATGTGGTGACGCGCGACAACGTAACGGTGAAGGTGAACGCAGTAATCTTTTTCCGCGTGATCGATCCGCGTTTGGCCGTGCTCGAAGTCTCCAATTACCTCTACGCAACTTCGCAACTGGCGCAGACCACGCTGCGCAGCGTCTTAGGCGAAGCGGAACTCGATGAGTTGCTGAGCCAGCGCGGCAAACTGAATCTTCGTCTGCAGACGCTCCTGGACCAGCACACGGCGTCATGGGGCATGAAGGTCACCCTGGTTGAGGTGAAGCAGGTGGAGTTAGCCGAGCAGATGATCCGCGCCATTGCCCGGCAGGCTGAAGCCGAACGCGAGCGTCGCGCCAAAGTCATCCACGCCGAGGGTGAATACCTGGCGGCGGAGAAACTTGCGATGGCCGCCGCAGTCATCCAGCAGCAGCCGGCGGCGATCCAGTTGCGTTACTTACAGACCCTGGTCGAGATCGGAGCCGAGCACAACACAACGATTGTCTTTCCGCTGCCGATCGATCTGATCACTGCCGTGACCCAGGTGCTGAACGGCCCGAAGAAAATCGAAGCAACGGCTGTCTAGGAACGGACACGAGGAAGGGAGTTTACGAACATGGCGAGCAATGGACCTGCCGATACCGCGTTCCGCGAGGGCGAGGAAGTCGTACTGGCCAAGGGCTCATACCAGGGCACCCTTGGTGTGTTTGTCGGGCTCAAGAAAGACATCAACTGGGCCGACATCAAGGAGCGCAATGGCAGCATCCGCAGCCATCCTGTGGAGTGGCTCGCCCCTTCCACCGCTGCGATTCGGGGCGAACAACAGCAATAGCGTCGATTGGACAGGGCGATTGAAACACTCGGCTGCCTTTCTTCGGAGCATTTGAAATCAACTTCTGCCCCATGGCATCATGAAGGCATGAGGACCACGCTTTCCTTGGAAGATGATGTGATGAAAGCTATTGCAGCATACGCTCAGGGCCAGAGCATCTCGCTGGGCAAGGCCGCATCGGAGCTGATCCGCAGGGGGAGCAGTTACCAGTTAGGGATCCGGAAAATCAACGGTCTGCCGGTCTTTGAGGTGCCAGACCACTTCCCCAAAATCACCGCCAGCGAAGTCCACCGGCTTCTGGACGAAGAATGAGCCGCGCGCTACTAGACGTCAATGTGCTGCTGGCGCTACTCTGGCCGGGTCACGTAGGTCATCGCGCCGCCATGGCATGGTTCGGCAAAACCGGCCGCAAAGCTTGGGCCAGCAACCCTTTGATCCAACTTGGCGTGCTGCGGTTATTGACCAATCCCAAAATCACCCAGGGCGCGGTGAGCGCTCCGTCCGCGCTCGAAGTCCTGGCCGGCGCGACCCGCCATGAGGGCCACGAATTCTGGCCGCTACCAGGAAGTGACCGCGGCCCTGCGGCCGATCTGCGGGGGCCTCGCTGGATATCGTCAATGGGCCGATGCCCTGCTGCTCGAACAAGCGGCGGAGCGCGGCGGCCTGGTCGTTACGTTCGATTCCGGGCTCAAGGAACTGGCTTACGGCAGTAAGCACGGCCGCGTCCTGCTGCTCGACGGCGGCTCGCCATCCGCTCAGGACACGTAATAACCTTCCCTGGCTTGCACCACCAGGTCCTTCTTCTTCGCAGTCAGGTGAATGTGCCGGTAAGCCGCGGTTTCGCCGGTTTGGTCGGACGTGTAGCCGATACTGTACTGGCTGCGGAGCTCTTCTTCGAGCTCGGCGAATACCTTGTCAATCGGCAGGTGGTGCGACACCTCGATGAACCTGCCGCCGGTCTCGCGCGCAATCTGCTCCAGCACCTTCTTGCCGTCCCCGCGACTCCCGCTGTCGGGGTAGCCGCCACCCGGATAGCCTCCGCCTGGGTAGCCGCCACCGCCTGGGTAGCCTCCGCCGCCGCCACCCGGATAGCCCATCCCTCCGCGGCGCCGTCCGGTGCCTGGGCCGTAACCATTGTTGGTGTAAGGGTTGGAACCCGCGAACAGAATCGAATACACCAGCGTATCGGCGTGCTGTGCGGCGGAGACCGCCTCGAAGAGCGTATACTTGCTGCCCCGATCGACTCCATCGGTCAGCAGCACCAGCGCCTTGCGGCCCTTCTGCTTGATCATCAGCTCATCGGCCGCCAGCTTCACGGCGTCGTACAGATGCGTGCCTCCGCGGCGCTGGCTGCCTCCGGAACCGCCGCTATCGTCGGGCGGATATCCGGCGCCGCGCTGGCGCTGCAATTGCGGTTCCGTCACCTGCAACTCGTCCAGCGCTTTCTCCAGCTTCGCCCGCGAGGGCGTCAGATCCTCCAGCAGTTCCACTTCTTTGTCGAAATGAATCAAGAAGGCCAGATCGCGGTCCTCGCGCAGCACCTGGTCGAAAAAGCGCCGGCTGGCGTCGCGCTCGTCGTTCAGCACGTTGCGCTGGCTACCGCTGGTGTCCACCAGCAGCCCCAGCGTCAGCGGCAAGTCGATTTCGCGCGCGAAGTAGCGAATCACCTGCGGGTGCCCCTCTTCGTCCAGCGCGAAGTCGTCTTTGTTCAGATCCTTGACAATTTGCCCCTTCTTGTCGCGCACGGTGGCGAAAATGTTCACCACTTTCACTTCCGCCGAATATGTCGGCGGCGGCTGGCCGGGCGCGGCTGGCGCTGCGCCCTGGGCCGGAGGCGCCTGCTGGCTGGGCGCCGCCGCAGCCGGCGCTGCCCCTGGGGCGCTTGGCGGCTGCTGGCCGCGCAGCCAGTGGGCGGCCGGAAGCAGGGTGAAAGCGGAAAGCAGACTCCGCCTGGACAGGTTCATATCGTCTCTCTCTTCGTTGAATACAGATGCGCCCGCCCCGCTACGGGTTACCAGCGGGCAGCTCGAAAAAGATTTTGGAACCTATCCGAAAACTGCCTGCCGTCCTCCGAGACCGCTAAGGACGACTCCGCGCAGCCAATGTAACCCTACGCCCTCCCGAAACGTTTATGCTTAGTTCAGACAGTGCTTCGGGCTTCGAACTGGGTGGGAATTCTATTCCGCGCCGCGGCGTGCCTTCTGGCCGCCGGCGGCTTCGCACGCGCCGCCGATCCCCAACTGGCGCCGGTCGGTGTTTGCGAGGTGCTGCGCGACTTGGCTTCCTGGGAGAACAAAAGCGCCGCCATCCTTGGGCGCTACAGTTTCCGTCCGACCGGCCGATGGGTGAGCGAGCAGGTCTGCGACCCCGGCACCGCCGATCCACCGCAGATCTGGATTGTCGAGGACGACAAGGACGGTCCCCGGCCTCCCGAGCGCTTCGAGTTTGACGCCGCCGTAATGCGCCTTAAGCTCACCGAGATGGCACGCCGCACTGCGCTTGCCAAGTTTCGCTTCGGCAGCCCCGGCTATGACCGCTGGGCCGTGGTCTACGGCCGCATCCAAGCGCGCAAAGGCGACGACGCCAAGAAAGCCCCGGCCAACCTGGTGATCCGCGGCGCCTCGGTCATCCTCTTCCTGAACACGGAGTAGCCAGGGCCGGCGTCATCATTTCCCGCCGGTCCGGTGCTATAACATTAGACACGACAACATTGTTGCTTGCGTCGCTTGCAAGCGAGTGGGGCAGGCGCCCAGGTTTTCGGGTCCGATGCGGATTTCGCCTGCCAACCGACCGGTTCACCCTTCCTCAAGGAGGGTGTGGCCATTTAGTTATGACGCTCTGTTTAGCTTCCATGAAACCCTTCGCCATCTCTGCCTGCCTTCTGGCATCGCTCGTCTCCGCCTCGGCCCAGCAGCGGGACTATCCCGTCAAGCCGGTACCCTTCACTGACGTTCACCTGAACGATGCCTTTTGGGCGCCGCGCATCGAAATCAATCGCACCGTCACCATTCCCTTTGCGTTTCAGAAAGAGGAAGAAACCGGCACCGTCGGCAATTTCATCCGCGCCGCGCAGTCCCTCCGTCGCGAGCCGTTCGAGAATCACAGCTATCCGCGTTATCCATTCGACGATTCCGATGTCTACAAGGTGCTCGAAGGCGCAGCTTACACGCTCAGCGTTCATCCCGATCCGAAGCTCGAGGCCTACTGCGACGACCTCATCCAAAAAATCGCCGCCGCCCAGGAACCCGACGGCTACCTCTACACCGCGCGCACCATCGATCCGTTACACCCCCATCCGTGGTCCGGCGCCGAGCGCTGGATTCTCGAGGGCGTCGGCAGCCACGAACTTTACGATCTCGGCCATCTCTACGAAGCCGCCGTGGCCTACTACCAGGCCACCGGCAACCGCACCCTCCTCGATGTCGCCCTGCGCAGCGCCAACCTGCTCGTCCGAACCTTCGGCCCCGGCAAACGCGAAATCTGGCCCGGCCACCAGGTGGTCGAGATGGGACTCGTCAAGCTGTGCCGCGTCACCGGCGACCGCCGCTATCTCGATCTCGCCAAATTCATGCTCGATTCTCGCGGGCCGCAAAGCAGCGAGAAGGGCGCCGGCAACGCCTACGTCGAAGCCAACAAGCGCGTCGTCGATCAAACCGATGCGCCCGCCGGTGGCCATGCCGTGCGCGCCATGTATATGTACTCCGGCATGGCGGACGTGGCCGCGCTCACCGGCGACAGTGCCTATACCGACGCGCTCGACCGCATCTGGAATGACGTTGCCGCTCGCAAACTGCACGTGACCGGCGGGGTCGGCGCCCGCGCCGAGGGCGAATCCTTCGGCGAAGATTATGAGCTGCCGAATCTCACCGCTTACAACGAAACCTGCGCCGCCGTCGGCAACGATTTCTGGAACCACCGCCTTTTCTTACTTCACGCCGATGCCAAGTATATCGACGTGATGGAGCGGACACTTTATAACGGATTGATTTCCGGCGTCGCCCTCGATGGCGTCACTTTCTTCTATGAGAATCCGCTCGAGGCCACCGGCCTCGCCGCCAAGGATCAGCGCAGTCCGTGGTTCGGCGTCCCCTGCTGTCCCGGCAATATCACTCGCTTCATGGCTTCCGTGCCAGGCTACGTCTACGCCCAGCGCGGCGACACGCTCTGGGTGAACCTGTTTGCCGCCAGCACCGCCGGTATAAAGATGGATAACGGCCGGACCGTGCGTGTCACGCAGCAGACACGTTACCCATGGGACGGCGCCGTCAAAATTTCCGTCGCGCCGGACCAGGCCGCGCCCATGACCATCCGCGTGCGCATTCCCGGTTGGGCGCGCGAAGAGCCCATCCCGAGCGACCTCTACCGCTTCGCCACCGAGTCGCGCGAACGGCCTACCCTCAAAGTAAATGGCGCCGCAGTCCCCGTACACCTCGATAAAGGCTACGTCGCGATCACTCGTACTTGGACTGCCGGCGATACCATCGAATTGAACCTGCCCATGCCTGTTCGCCGCGTGGTGGCCAACAGCCAGGTCGCCGCCGACCGCGGACGCGTGGCTCTCCAGCGCGGCCCCATCGTCTTCGCCGCCGAATGGGCCGATAATCCCGGCGGCCGCGTGCGCAACCTCATGCTGCCGGACCAAGAGCCACTGCGCGCCGAATTTCGCCCTGCTCTGCTCAGAGGCGTCGAGGTGCTCCAGGCCCGCGCCGTGGCGCTCTCCCGCAATGAAAAGGGCAATCTCATCCGGACGCCCGAAGAGGTCACTTTCATCCCCTACTACGCCTGGGCCAATCGCGGCCCCGGCCAGATGATGGTGTGGATTCCCAATTCCGAATCGACTGCGCGCCCCGCTCCACCGCCCAGCGTCACCACCGGCGCCACGCTCGCCGCCAGCGGCGCCAAGAACCCGAACCCCGTCAAAGCCGACGATGATCCATCCTCATCCGCCGACCCGGCTCTCTATTTCGACTGGTGGACCGCCGACCTCGCCGCCCGCACCGGTTGGATCGAGTGCGCGTTTGCCAAGCCAGCCACCGTCTCCGAGGCCGCTCTCTATTGGTTCGATGACACCGGCCACGGCGCCGTCCGTGTCCCCGCCTCGTGGCGTATCTTCTATCGCGACGGCACCGCCTGGAAACCGGTTGATGCTACCGGCGAGTACGGAGTCGAGAAAGACCGCTACAACAAGATCGCGTTCCGTCAGGTTACGACAACAGCCCTCCGCGTGGAAGTAACGATGCAGCCGAGTTACTCGGCGGGGATACAGCGGTGGAGAGTGAAATAGCTCGCGCGCGCAACGAAGGGCCGCTTCCTCGACGCCCTTACTCGAACGGAATGTCCACTTCGGTGTAGCTGCCCGGTGTGGCGGCGTTCACCGCCGCGGCTATTTTATCGAGATGCAGCCTCACAAGCGGCCATTGCTCGTTGCCGAGAACCACCAGCGCGATTTTCCGGCCTGATAGGTTCTGCCGTACCGGATGTTCTTGTCGGTGCTGAGCAGCACTTCGTACCCGGCTTCCTCGGCCTGTCGAATCAGTTCGCCGTTTTCCAACTCATGCCAGCCAATCCCGCGCGCGTAAGTAACTTCGTGGCCGGTGAGACTACGCGCAATCGGCTTCGGCGTTCCGTTATCGAACAGAATCTTCATCAGCCGAAGGTGGGCCCTTTCGCAAGGCTCTCGCTGGCAAAGCGTAGAACGGCTCTTACTTCCTCCGGCGTAACGTCGAAAACTTCCGTGATCTCACCGACGGACATCCCGGCCTCAAGGTTTTCAAACACCGTCTGAACCGGCATCCGAGTTCCCCGGAAAACCCAGGCGCCACTGACTTTGCCGGGGATGCTCTCCACCGCGGGGCATTGTGACCAATCGAGAGTCGCCATCGTCCGCCTCCTGATCCCTAGAATAGCGCCATCCCTCGCCGCCCCGCCGCCGTGCGCACCTGTCTTTGATATCCTGAATACCGCATGCCATCCAAAGTCACCGTGTTCAGCAATGGCCCGATTCGCATTGAGGGCGAGTTTGAGATCGTTGACCCCGCCGGCAACGCCTTCGGGCTCGCCGGCCGCACTGCCATCGGGTTGTGCCGCTGCGGCCACTCGGCCAACAAACCGTTTTGCGACGGCGCGCACAAAACCTGCGGTTTCACCGACGCGGTGGTCGCGCGCGAATTGCCGCCGCCCGCACCCAAGGTGTGATCGGCGCCCCTGGTGCAACCGAGTCGCGGCCATGAAGTCGATCCTGCCTCTCGCGGTTTGCGTCTTCCCGGGACCAGCTTCCTATCTTCAAGGCCAGGCGCTCCAGGTCAACCGCCTCCAGCACCACCACTTCGCGTACAGCGTCGAGCATTTGAAGTACCCCACGCTGGACACAGCGCGGGACGGCCCGAAATCGTTCCTGCCTGGGTGGGAACGAGCAACGCACCCCATTGCCGGCACCGAGGTGAACCCCGGCGGCTCGCCGAAAGGCAACGCCGAATCCTCGCTCGACGCCATCACCAAGGTGCTAGGTTTCCCGCGGACGAATCTGTCACGAGAGTGAACCGTGCCTTTCCCTTCTACGCCTCCCCCTAATTCGTGGTATTCCCGCCGGTAGGACATCTGGTATGATAGAAAGTAGTAACCATGAAGACAGCGATTTCCATAGATGACCGCCTGTTGCAGGAAGCGGACGAGACCGCGCAGCTGATGGGGCTGAGCCGCAGCCGGCTTTTCGCGCTGGCAGTCGGCAATTTCCTCGGGCAACGGCGGCGGGAACAGATGCTACTTCGGTTGAACGAGGTCTATGCAGGCGGTGTGGAACCGGGGGAAGAATCATTGCTGAAGGAGATTAAGGCCAAAGTGCGCCGGTCGGTGAAGGAACGCTGGTGACCGAGATTCGGCAGGGTCAAGTATACTGGCTTGACTTTGGGCCTGCCGCCGGCTCGGCGCCGGCCGACCGGCATCCTTGCGTGGTTGTCCAGAACGATATTTTCAACCGGAGCGCGATTCGAACCAGCGTCGTATGCCTGATCACCTCGAATCTGAGTAGGGCGAACGCGCCGGGCAACGTGCTTCTGAGGAAAGGCGAGGCCAACCTTCCCAAGGCAAGCGTAGTGAACGTGTCCCAGATCCTCACGGTCGACAAAGCGGAACTCGTGGAATTGACCGGCAAGCTGAGTGGCGCAGCGGCCGGTGCCGTCCGCGACGGATTGCAGATGCTATTTGAGAGGCTGTGAGCAAATTCGGTGACACGACTTACCGACAAAGGCTCTGCCGGAAACTTCCGAAGGCCGACTCGGCCGACCGCCAGAATCGAGTGGACATGGGGCAGTCGAATCTCGAATCCTGGGTTCGCAATTGGCAGGCGGGGAGAGGAGCTTACGCGACGGAGCCTGGCACTTAGCCATGGATCACTCCCGGGAAGTGGGATTCGTGGAAACTGATCGTGCGGGTAAACGGTTAGGCAAATGAAGTCAGCTAACGCTGCGTATCGTCCAGGATTGGCCTCCTCTTTGTGTCCCTCCCAGACCGACTTCTGCGCTGCCCGTCTCTCGGCCTGAGTGTTGCTAAGCTGTTTGTGGGTCTTTATGCTACATGCAATCAACATCAGCATGATCTGCGCCCTCGGATCAGCCGTAACGGTGATGGCACCCTCGACGCGGGCTGCGTCGTTTGCAGACAAGGCGGGGGTTGCCACGTCTGTTCAGGAGCTAGTGATTACCCCTCACATCGAAGAAGAGGAATATTGTCGCGACCGTAACGGGATCGATCAGTTGAGGCTCACGCTGGGCTTCACATATATGAATCGCGGTGCTCGGCCTCTGATCGTACCGATTCTCACGCGACTTTCAGAGGTACGCATCAAGGCGGATGAACAAATACTGATGCAGTTCCGCCACAAGCTCAAGGATCTTGAGGGAATTTCAACGACGATTTACACGACGCAGGCACCCAGTCCAACACTCTTCGTCGTGCTGTCGCAGGGTCAATCGCGGGTAGGCATCCAACAACTCATCATATTGCGAATTGCGCCGCGAGGGACACGACGGAAACGTGGGATTCTCTCCCCTGGCGAGTACCGATTGGAAGTTGACCTAAACTTGGGAGCGCGATTGTCAAACGACCCTGCGGTTTCATCGGACCAGTGGAAGGGTGTTGGGACTCTCGTATTGGGGAAAACCGCTGCTGTCTATAAGCGCCGGAGCGAAAATAGACCAGTAAACGCCGCGTGAGCGACGTTGCTGGCGGTCCAAAAGTGGACCACCAGGAGACTGGTTCCATCGAACATTCCCATAGAGTTATGTTTTGTGGAACACCTGAGAGGTGTACACAGTGGAGCTGTATGCGCGCGTCCGGCGAGCGGTGGTGGTCGACAAGATGAGCGAACGCGAGGCGGCCCGGCAGTTCGGGTTGGCGCGCGAAACAGTGCGGAAGATGCTGCGATACGCAGTGCCACCCGGCTATCAGCGACAGCAGCCAGTGCGCCGACCCAAACTGGGCGCCTGGATCGGAGTCATCGATCAGATCCTGGAAGGGGATAAGTCGCGCGGCAAGAAGCAGCGGCACACGGCTAAGCGGATCTTTGAGCGGCTGCGCGACGAGCACGCCTACGCGGGCGGCTACACGATTGTGAAGGACTACGTGCGACTCAGGAAGCTGAGCCAGCGCGAGATGTTCGTGCCGCTGGCTCATCCTCCCGGGGATGCCCAGGCCGATTTCGGTGAAGCGTTGGCGGTAATCGGCGGCGTGGAGCGCAAGGTGCACTATCTGGCGGTGGACCTGCCCCAGTCCGATGACTGCTTCGTGATGGCGTTTCCGGCCGAGACGACAGAAGCATTCCTGGAAGGCCACAACCACGCCTTCGCGTACTTTGGCGGAGTGCCGCGCACGATCTTGTACGACAACACCAAACTGGCGGTGGCGCGGATTCTGGGCGATGGGACGCGAACCAAGACACGAGCGTTCAGCGAACTGCAGAGCCACTACCTGTTCGCAGAGAAGTTCGGACGCCCGGCCAAGGGCAACGACAAGGGGAAGGTGGAAGGGTTGGTGGGCTACGCGCGGCGAAACTTCATGGTGCCGATTCCGCGCTACGCCACATGGGAGGAGTTCAACGAACATCTGCTCACGCAATGCCAAAAGCGACGCGAGCGCAGATTACGGGGACACCAGCAGACCATCGGCGAGCGTTTCGAGCGCGACCGCGAGCAGTTGCTGCCTTTGCCGGCGGCACGGTACGAAGCCTGCGATAAGCGTTCCACACGGGTGACGTCGATGGCACTGGTGCGCTATCGCGCCAACGACTACTCGGTGCCGGTGGAGTGGGGACACCGCGAAGTGCTGGTGAAAGGGTTCGTGCATGAAGTGGTAATCTGCGCAGCGTCCGAGGTGATCGCGCGCCACCCGCGGAGCTATGAACGCGAAGACATGATCTTCGATCCGCTGCACTATCTGGCGCTGCTGGAGCGGAAGCCGAATGCGCTGGACCAGGCCGCGCCGCTGGCGGGTTGGGATCTGCCGGAAGGCTTCACACAACTGCGCCGTTTGCTGGAAGCGCGTCTGGGCAAGAAGGGCAAACGCGAGTACGTGCAAGTGCTGCGGCTCCTGGAGACGTTCGCGCGACCGGAAGTAACGCGGGCGATCGAGGATGCCTTGCGGTTGGGTGCGATTTCCTTCGATGCGGTCAAGCACCTGCTGCTGTGCCGCATCGAGCAGCGGCCTGCGCGACTGGATCTGGAGAACTATCCCCACCTGCCGGCAGCGCGAGTGGCGACCACCGCGGCCGCCGACTATCTCACTCTGCTGAGTCAGGGGAGTTACTAATGGACACGCCCCAGGTCTTGCTCGACCATCATCTGAAAACACTGCGACTGCCCACGTTCCTGCGCGAGTACGACAAAGTCGCGCAGCAGTGTGCCGCCGAGGGCGTGGACTTCCCGCGCTACCTGCTGCGATTGAGCGAACTGGAACTGCTTGACCGGGAACGGCGGGCCACCGAGCGCCGCATCCGCCAAGCCAAGTTTGACGTGGTGAAGAGCCTGGACACCTTCGACTTCCTGGCGATTCCATCCTTGAACAAGGCGCTGGTGCTGGATCTGGCGCGCTGCGAGTTTCTCGAGCGCAAGGCCTCGGTGAACACCCAAAACCG
>PLOR01000109.1:68209-126308 GCA_003142185.1 Bryobacterales bacterium | reverse complement strand
CAACTTGACTTGTTAACGACATCCCCTTGATCCATCCTCCTGAGCGGTAACGAGCCAGCCGGGCAATAAATCACGCTGTTCAGAACTGCGTGATGCTCACCCGAACAACGCCGCGAATGCGCGCGCGGAAACGATCCGCGTTTCTTTGTGGTGTTCGAGCTTCAGCAGCCCGCTTTTGTCGCCCGTCACCAGATAATCGGCCCCGCCCGCTTCGGACAAGGCCAACAGAAAATCGTCGGTGGGATCGGGAGAGCGGCGGACGCGCGGCAATGCGTCCACGCTCTCGGCAAGCTTTTTCATTTCGTTCACCAGGGCGCCGGCTTTATAGGGTTTGATGCGCTCGGCGATCGCGGGCTTGCGCAGCGTGGCGCGCAGTTCGTCGAGATGCTCGGCGCAGGTCAGGAGGGTGAATCGTCCCTCCTGCCAGGCGCGATAGATGGCGGCCGGGCTTCCCAGTCGAATCATGAGGGCGGAAATCAGGATGTTGGTATCGAGCACCACGCGCATCAGGCTTTGTCAGCGATTCCCTTTGGCATGGCGTTCAGCGCGGACCTCGCTCACGGTTTCGTCGATGATGCGCTGCAACTCATCCGGGTCGGTATCCGCATTGCGCTCCCGGATGTCCTGCACGGTGCGATGAAACACGTGCCAGCGGACGGCCTCCTCGATGAATTTTGAGAGGTCGCCTTTCTTGGCTCCCTGGGCGCCCAGAAAGGTGCGCAGAGTCAGGTCGGTACCTCTCGATACCTTGATGTTCCAGCGAACGGCTTCTTCCATTTAACACCTATACAGCTAGGCAGATAAACACCTATACACCGATTGTAGCCTGGAACAGACTGATGATTCTATCGCCCCTTACTGTTCCGCCAGCGTGCTGCGCTTCCGCCCGAAGGGGAAGTAAATCGCCAGACCAATCGCCAGCCAGACAAAAAACCGCAGCCACGTCTTCAGCGGCAGGCCCATCATCAGCACCAGGCAGCAGACGATCGAAATGATCGGGAACAGCGGCACGAACGGCACGCGGAACGAGCGCGGCCTTTCCGGCTGCTTCTTGCGCAGGACGATCACCCCGAGCGATACCAGCACGAACGCGAACAGCGTGCCAATGTTCGATAGCTCGGCGAAGGTGTCGATGTCCCAGATGCCGGCTGGAATGCCCACGAAAAAGCCGGCGATCCAGGTGCTCACGTGCGGCGTCTGGAACTTCTTGTGCACCCTCGAAAACAGGCCCGGCAGCAGGCGGTCGCGCGACATCGCAAACCAGATGCGCGCCTGCCCATACTGATACACCAGCAGCGAAGACAACATGCCCATCAGGGCGCCGGCGGTGACGATGAGGCGCAGACGGTTGTAGCCCAGCGCCTTCAGCGCGTCGGCCACCGGCGAATCCGTGTTCAGCGTCTGATAGTGGGCAATGCCCGTCAGCACCAGCGACACCGACGCGTAAAGAATAGTGCAGACGATCAGCGTGGCGATGATGCCGATGGGCAGGTCGCGCTGCGGGCGCTTGCATTCCTCGGCCGCCGTGGAGACCGAATCGAAACCGATGTAGGTGAAGAAGACGATGGATGCGCCGGTGAGAATGCCGGGGAAGCCGTGCGGCGCGAACGGGTGCCAGTTGCCGGGTTTGATGGCGCCCGCCGCGCCAATGCAGAAAATCAGAATGGCGGCTATCTTGATCGCCACCATGACGGTGTTGGTTCCGGCGCTTTCGCGCACGCCGCGCACCAGCACCACGGTCACCAGCATGGTGATCAGCAACGCGGGAACGTTGAACCAGCCCGCCGGTCCGCCGGCCGCGGGAAACGGCGGAAAGGCCCACCGCGACGGTAATTGAAAGCCGAATAAATTCTGAAACAAGTCCTGCAGGTACGCGGAAAACCCCACCGCCACCGACATGTTCGAGACGGCATACTCGAGAATCAGATCCCAGCCGATAACCCAGGCCACGATTTCACCCAGGATGGCGTAAGAGTAGGTGTAGGCGCTGCCGGCGATAGGTATCATCGACGCCAGCTCCGCGTAGCACAGGCCGGCGAAAAGGCAGGCGATCGCGACCAGCAGGAACGACAGCGTGATGGCCGGACCGGCGCCGGGACGCCCCAACTGCGATCCGGCGTGCGAGCCGTGGAGGACCAGGTCGATCACCGTCGCCTCGAGGATCGATTTGATGGGGATCACTTTGCCGGCGGCCGCCGTGCCGGTGAGCGTGAAGATGCCGGAGCCGATCACCGCGCCAATGCCCAGCGCGGTCAAACTCCATGGGCCCAACGTGCGGCGCAGCCGTTGATTCGGGGCTTCCGACGCCGCGATCAATGCATCGATGCTCTTGGTTCGAAAAAGGCTCACTCGAGGATCTCCCGGCCTTGGGCAGTGGACGAACCGATGTTTTCGATCTAACCGCCTTGCCGGGCGGACCCAGGCGGACGATGCCGGCTTCTTCCAACCGCGCGCGTCCGCCCGATGAGCAATCGGGCTAACGCTTGCGCTGGCCCTGCACCTGCCGGCGGATCCTCTTCTTGAGCGACCCGCGCGCCACGCCGGAGGCGCGTTTGGCCTTGGGAGCCGCCTTCTTGCGGGCCGTCCGCTTTATCTTCTTCCGTTCCAGCTTGTCGGTTACCTTCGTGGTATTCATCCGTTCCTTTTCAATCCCGCGTACTTTTCCACCAGTTTTTTTAAGCCGTAGCGAGGGAAATTAACTGTGATCTTAGCATTGTCGCCGTCGCCTTCGCGGCGCACCACGGTGCCGGTGCCGTACTTGGGATGCTCGACCACCATGCCCGCGCGAGCCCCTCGGCGAACCGGCGGCGGCGCGGCGGCCAGCGGTTTCGAGGGCACCGGCGGCCGCGGCTGCGGCGGAGCCACCGGCCCCGGCGTCTTCGCCGCGCCGAAAGGTATGCCGCGCTGCTCGAAGAATTGCGCCACGTTGGACACCGAGTTGAACGTCGGGCCGGTGAATGTGCTGCGCCGCGGGGTGTGCCGCGCGTCGAAGCGCTCGGCGCTCGGGTCCACTTCGCCCGCCTCGTCCTGCGGTCCCAGATTCACCAGCAATTCCTCGGGAATTTCGCTCAAGAACCAGGAAGGGGTTGAGCGCTCCTGTTCACCGCCTCCATACCGCCGCCGGTACTTGGCCCACGTCAGAATCAGCCGGCGCCGAGCCCGCGTCATTCCCACGTAGCAGAGCCGCCGCTCCTCTTCGAGCGCCTGTTCGGAATTCATCGACCGGCTATGCGGAAACAGGCCCAGCTCCATGCCGGTCAGGAACACCATCGGGAATTCCAGCCCCTTGGCGTTGTGCAGCGTCATCAGCGTGACCGGCGCGCTTTCGTCGTATGTGTCAACTTCCGCCACCAGGGCGGCGTGATCCAGGAAATCGGACAGCGATTCGCCGCGCGATTCGGCTTCGGCGGCGGCGGTGATCAGTTCGTCCAGGTTCTCCAGGCGCGCTTCGGAATCGGGTGTCCGCTCCTGCTCCAGCATTTTGCGGTAGCCGGTGCGTTCCAGCACGAAGCGGATCACCTCCGGCAGCGGGGACGCGCTGGCCACCAGCGAAATATCCTGCATCAGGTTGCGGAACAGCACCAGCGAGGACTGGGAACGGGTGGAAAGCCCGCGGTCGTCCACCACTCCCTGGACGGCGTCCCAGAGGCTCAGCCCGAGCTCGCGTGCGTGGCGCTCGATCTGTTCTACCGTGGTTCGGCCAATCCCCCGCGCCGGAGTGTTGACGATGCGCAGCAGGCTGGTGGAATCGGTCGAGGACATTGCCAGCCGCAGGTACGCCACCATATCGCGGATTTCCGCGCGCTGGTAAAAGCTGAAACCGCCGACCACCTTGTAAGCGCGCCCGTAACGCCGCAGCGCTTCCTCAAGCTGCCGCGATTGGAAATTAGTGCGGTAGAGCACGGCGACGCGGTCGTCGGGGTTGGCCGCCAGGTGCTTTTCGATCGTATCGGCCACGAACAGGGCCTCGTTCTCCGAGTCGAACCCCGCGTACAGGCCCAACAGGTCGCCGGCCGCCGCGTCCGTCCACAACTTCTTGCCTTTGCGCTCCTTGTTGTTCTCCACCACCCTGGAAGCCGCCGCCAGGATGTTCTTCGTCGACCGGTAATTCTGTTCCAGCCGGATCACCCGCGCGTTGGGATAGTCGCGCTCGAAATCGAGAATGTTGCGGATGTCCGCTCCCCGCCAGCTATAGATGGACTGGTCTTCGTCGCCCACCACGCATACGTTGCGCTGCTCTTCGGTCAGCAGGCGCATCAGTTCGTACTGGCTCCGATTAGTGTCCTGGTATTCGTCCACCATCATGTGGCTCAGGCGACGGTTCCAGGTCTGGCGAGTGGCGTCGTCGTGCTTCAGCAGACGCACCGCCTCCAGCAGCAGGTCGTCGAAATCCAGGGCGTTGGAATTGCGCAGCGTCTTTTCGTAGTCCTCGAATACCGCCGCCAGCGCCTCGGTCTGTTTGTTCACCGACTGCTTATAAAGATCGGCCGCGTTCTGATTGGTATTCTTCGCGTGGCTGATACCCGCCAGCGCGGAGCGGTATTGCATGAAATCCTTCTCGACCAGCCCCAGCGAACGGTAAGCCGATTTGACGATCGCCAATTGGTCGTCGTCGTCGTAAATGCTGAACCGGCGCGTGAAACCGGGCCGGATGCGCGCCAGCGGTTCGCCGTCGCTGCGCAGCAGCCGCACGCAGAAGGAATGAAACGTGGATACGCGCGGCGCGGAATCGAGCCGTGTGTCCGCCAGCAGCGCCGCAACCCGTTCGCGCATCTCGCCGGCCGCTTTGTTAGTGAAAGTTACGGCCAGGATGGCGGACGGCGGCACATGCCGGGAAACGATGATATGCGCGATGCGGTGCGTGATAACCCGCGTCTTGCCGCTTCCCGCCCCCGCGAGGATCAACAGCGGCCCTTCCGTACAACTCACCGCCTCACGCTGCTGCGCGTTGAGCCCTTTGAGATAATCCATCGGTGGGACTGGCCTATTTTATCATGCCGCGCTTAGTAACCCAATTTCTTGTCTACTAAATTGTCGAGCGGCTGGCCTTTCCGGAAGCGCTCGAAATTGTCGAGGAAGAGTTGCATGGCCCGCTCCAGCCAGTCCGCGGTGTGGTCGGCCGTGTGCGGCGAAACCAGCACGTTGTCCAGGCGGTAGAACGGGTGACCCTCCGGCAGCGGTTCGGTATCGAACACATCCAGCACCGCGCCGCGAATCTGGCGTCGGTCGAGCGCGCGCACCATGGCGGCTTCGTCGATCACCGGCCCGCGCCCGAGGTTGATCACTACCGCGGTTGCCTTCATCGCTGCGAACTCCCGCTCGCCGATCAGCCCGCGCGTTTCCGCCGTGAGCGGCGCCGCCACCAAGATGTAATCCGAAATCGCGATCATCTCGGCGGTGCGCTCCGGCGTGTAGATTCGCTCGGCGCAAGCATCCGCGGCGCCGGCCGGAAGCGCATGACGCTTCACCGCGACCACCCGCATCCCCATCGCTCGCGCGCGCGCCGCCACCTGGTGGCCGATATCGCCGTAGCCGATAATGCCCAACGTCTGGCCGGTAATTTCGACGATGTCGAACTGCTCCCACTTTCCCGCGGCCTGGTTGCGGATCATGCGGCCCAGGTCCTTAGCGAAGAATAAAATGCCCGCCAATGCGAACTCTCCCAGCGATTCGCTGAACACGCCCGTGGCGTTGGTGAGCGCCGCCGCGCTCTCCACCAGCTCCGGAAACAGCAGCCCATCCAGGCCGGCCCAGCGCGTGTGAACCCAGCGCACACGCGGGCACATCCGAAAAACTTCGCGCAGCAGGTCCCGGCTGCCCGACCAATTGAAGATGACGTCTGCGTCACCGGCCGCCCGCTCGAACGATTCCACCTGTTCGCCCACCGCGATATTGGTTTCCGCCGGCAGTTGTTCCAGCATGGCAAGCTGTGGCTCCGTGGGATTCGCCAAAACCAGCACCGTAAGATCGCCCATGTGAAGCAAGCTATCACATGAGTCGCATTCGGCGCACGCGCCGCGCCATGTTAGCATGGTTTTTCCAACTACCTTGATTAAAGCCGTCAAAGGAACCAGGGACTTACTGCCCCCATTCACGGAAAACTGGAATGCCGTGGAGCGCGAGGCCAGGGCCGTGTTCCGCGCTTACAACTATGGCGAGATCCGCACCCCCATCCTCGAAGAGACGCAGTTGTTCGCGCGCGGCGTGGGCGCCGACACCGATATCGTCAACAAGGAGATGTACACCTTCGACGACCGCGACGGATCTTCGCTGACGCTGCGCCCGGAAAACACAGCTTCGGTGATTCGCGCCTATATCGAGCACCGGCTCGATCAGCGGCCGGGCGTGCAGAAGCTCTACTACATCGGCCCCATGTTCCGTCGCGAGCGTCCGCAGGCGGGCCGCTACCGGCAGTTCTATCAAATCGGCGCCGAAGCCATCGGCTCGGAATCTCCCGCGGTGGACGCGGAAGTGATCGAAATGGTGATCGAGATCCTCGGGCGCGCCGGGCTCACCGGGTTCGAGTTGCTGATCAACTCGGTGGGCGACCACAATTGCCGCCCGCAGTACGTCGAGAAGCTGCGCACCGCGCTTGAGCCGGTGGCGGCGAGCCTGTGCGGCGATTGCCAGCGCCGCGCCGTGACCAATCCACTGCGCGTGCTCGATTGCAAAGTAGAAGCCGACCAGCCCATCATAGACAAGCTGCCCAATATTCTCGACCACCTGTGCGACGCCTGCCGCACGCATTTCGATGCGGTGAAGCGTCATCTGGACGACCGGGGCCTCGAGTACACCGTCCGCCCGCGCATGGTACGCGGCCTGGATTACTACATGCGGACCACTTTCGAAGTGGTGCACGGCGGATTGGGCGCGCAAAATTCCGTGCTGGGCGGCGGACGCTATGACGGCCTCGCCGAATCGCTCGGCTCGAAGGTGCACTCGCCCGGCATCGGCTTCTCCATCGGCGAAGACCGGCTGGTGATGAGCGTGGCGGCCCGGGAATCGAGTGCGCTCGATCTGTGCATCGCCCCGCTCGGCGAGCCGGCGTTGCGCCACGCCGCGCTGCTGGCGCGCGATTTGCGGCGAGGCGGCGCGTCCGTGGAAATCGCCGAGGGCAAGCTCAAGCGCATCCTCGAGCTGGCCAACAAACTGGGCGCCCGCTTCACCCTGATCGTGGGCGATAACGAAATCAACGCCGGGCGTTACGCGCTGAAGGAAATGGCCACCGGCCGGCAGGAAGAAGTCACCCGCGACGAGATCGCTCCCAAGCTCGGCGCCGCGCGGAATTGAGCATCGATATGGAAACTTCCGTCACACTGGATTTTCTGGGCGACCTTCGCCGCACGCATTACTGCGGAACGTTGCGAGCCGCCGACGAAGGCAAAACCGTGGTCCTGATGGGCTGGGTGCATCGCCGCCGCGATCACGGCGGCGTCATCTTCGTCGACTTGCGCGACCGCGATGGCATCACCCAGGTCGTCTTTCATGAGGACGTCGGACCCGCCGTGCACAGCCGCGCCGAGCAGGTGCGCCCCGAGTACGTGATCGCCGTCGAGGGCAAGGTCGCGCTGCGCTCCGCCACCAACGTGAATCCGAACCTCCCCACCGGCGAAATCGAGGTTGTGGCTTCCAGCATCTGGCTGTTGAACGAATCCCGCACGCCGCCCTTCCCCATGGAAGAGCAGGTGGACGTCGCCGAGGACGCCCGCCTCAAATACCGCTACGTGGATTTGCGCCGGCCGCGCATGCAGCGCAATATCATTCTGCGCTCGAAGATCGCCTTCGCCATCCGCGAGCACCTGAATTCGGCCGGGTTCCTGGAAATCGAGACGCCCTTCATGACCCGCTCCACGCCGGAGGGCGCGCGCGATTACCTGGTGCCCAGCCGCGTGCAGCCCGGCACGTTCTATGCGCTGCCGCAATCGCCGCAAATCTTCAAGCAGCTTCTGATGGTGGGCGGCTACGAAAAGTATTTTCAGATCGTGCGCTGCTTCCGCGACGAAGACCTGCGCGCCGACCGCCAGCCGGAGTTCACGCAGATCGACCTGGAAATGTCGTTCCCCCAGCAGGAGCGCATTTTCGAGGTGATCGAGCCCATGCTGAAGAACGCGTGCGCCGTGGCCGGATTCGAGATCGCGACGCCGTTCCCGCGCATCACCTACGCGGAAGCCATGCGCAGCTATGGCAGCGACAAGCCCGACTGCCGCATCCCGCCCATGCACCCTGTCGAGGACCTGGCGCCGGAACTGGCGGCCGGTGGCCTGCCGCTGGTCGCCATCCACATTCCCGCGACCGGCGTCGCCAGCCGCAAGGAACGCGACGAGCTGAAAGCCTTCGGCCAGCAACTCGGCCTCCGCGTCTATGACGATTTCAAGCGCCTGGAACGCGACTACCCCGGGCCCATGGCGCACGTGCGCGAACGCACGGGAGCGCAGCAGAACGACCTGCTGGTGCTGGCCACCTGGGCCGGCGAGCCGAAGGGCCAGCTCCCCGAACGGACCGTCTACCAGGCCTGCGGCCAACTGCGGCTTTATTGCGCGCAGAAATTCAACGACCGCCACAAGCTGCTCGATCCGAAGAATTTCCAGTTCCTCTGGGTGGTCGATTTCCCCATGTTCGAGTGGGACGACGAAGAGAACCGCTGGAACGCCGCGCACCATCCCTTCACTTCCGTGCACGATGAAGACCTGGAAAAGCTCGTCTCCGATCCGGCACGCTGCCGCGCCAAGTCCTATGACGTGGTGCTGAACGGCACCGAGCTCGGCTCCGGCTCGATTCGTATCCACCGCCGCGACGTGCAGTCGAAAGTGTTCGCCGCGTTGGGCTTCAGCGACGAGGAAGCGCATCGCCGCTTCGGTTTCCTGTTGGACGCGCTGGAATATGGCGCGCCGCCGCACGGTGGAATCGCTCTGGGACTCGACCGCCTGGTGATGATTCTGGCTGGCGAGAGCTCCATCCGCGATGTCATTCCGTTCCCCAAGACCGCGCGCGGAACGGATTTGATGTGCGAAGCGCCAGCGACGGTACCCGAGCGGCAGTTACGCGAGCTGGGCATTACTTTCCGCGGGAGTAAGTAAATCCTGACGGCCCACGTGGCGCGCGCACTCGTGCGTGCCGTGTCGAGACTCTTCTCGACACCCGGTCGGCGCTGCGGCACCGGGCGCATCGGAGCTGCAACCATAGGGAGCGGCCGGTGGCCGTTATTTCCTAACCGGCCTTCAGGGCCGCGTGCTACTGCGGCCGCGCCGCCGCGGCTGCATCCAGAGAAACTAATTGCTGCCGCGCTGCGGCCGCATCGTTTGCGTTGGGCGCCAGCGCCAGATATGCCCGGAAGTACGTGGCTGCCTCGGCATTCTCGTTCTTCCCAAGCAAAATCAGCCCCAGCACAACGTTGAGCCTCGGAATCCTGTGTTCCTTGTCGATCTGCAGCCCTTGGCGTGCGGCGCGCTCGGCGACCTCCGTGTGATTCAGCCTGGCGTTGGCAACCGCGTTATACAGATATGCCCCTGGAAAGTCGTCGGGATCGAGCTGGATCCAGGCCCGGGAATACGCTTCGGAAGACGCCCAATCCTGCGTGTGGTCGGCCACCGTCGTCAGTCTCTCATAAGGCCTGACGTACTTGGGATCGCTCGCCAGCGCTTGCTTCCAGGCCTCATTGGCCCCGGCGGCGTCATTCCGTTTCTGGCGCAGCAGGCCGAGCTGATACCAGGCGATGGCGAACTTCGGGTAAGCCGTCACAGCTTTGGTGAGCTCGTCCGCCGCAGCGTCCAATTTCTGCTTCGCCAGCGCGTCGATTCCCCGGTCGTAGGCCTTGCGGGCGTTGGCCGGGGCCTCCAGCGTGGTCGCGCTCACCGTCAGGGCGGTGGCATGGGACAGTGAATGTAGCGTGATGACGCCGAGGCGGCCATCGTCGGAACGGCTCTTCACAGCGATACTGACCAGCTCCGACCGATAGCCCGCCAGCACGGCCTGCAGTTCGCAATCGCGTAGAGCGGCGACCACCGGCATGTAGGTCCCCGTTGAAACGCCGATGGGAGTCGTGAGATCGCTCGGTGGCGTGCTGTTTTGGGTCGCATCCGCCTGCCCCGCGTCATTCCCGCCGGCGGTCACCTGGAAAGAGAAGCGCCCCTTGGCGTCGGTCCAGGTTTCAAAATGAGATTGGCCATTGCACACCCGGTTGATGGCAACCGGCTCGGGAGGCGCGGATGCATCATCGAGCTTCACCTGGCCCGAGAAAAAAATTGCCTTCTCGTAACTCTGCCTCATCGCCATTTCGACCGACTGACCGTGCGCCGCCATGCCGGCCAACATCACGACCGAAAATGCACCAATTCGATTAGCCATACCGCCTCCAAGCGCAATTCATACAATTATGCGCCTACCCGCCGCCAAAAGAAACGGGCCCGTGTCAAATGTTACGCCGGCGTTCGAAACCGCCGGGTTTACGGGATCATGTGTAGGCTTTCGCCGGGAAACTCGACGAGCCAGCTCTTGTTATCGCCGAGCGCCGCGAACTGGCTGAGCGAGAGTTCGGCCACGATGGGGCCGGCGAATTCCAGGCGCACCGATTGCGCTCGCCCGGCGACGCGGACCAGCTCCGCTGGGATCACATTCGGCGCCGGCGGCGAATCTGCGCGGCGCGGGCGCACCGCCGCGGCGCGGATGGCCACCCATACACGGTCGCCACGCAAATGGCCGGGCAGATAAGGCACGGTGAGCGCGAAGCCGCCGCATTCCAAACGGCTCAGGTTGGCGGCGCGATCGAGCGTGGCAATCGTGCCTTGCCAGAGATTCTCGTAGCCGGCCAGGCGCGCGGCTTCGACCGTGGCCGGTTGGTCCAGGACAGTCCGCGGCGTGCCGCGCTGCACAATGTGCCCGTGATCGAACAACGTCATTTCCGAAGCCGCCGTGCAAGCCAGATCGAGGTCGCGCGCAGCCATCAGGATCGGGCCGCGGAAATGGGTGCGGATCAATTCGAAAAGTGCGCCATCGATGCCGGCATCGTCGGCCAGCAGCAGTCCGGGCCCGCCGATCAGCGCACGGGCGATCGAGCAGCGCAGCCGCTCTGCTGCGTCGGCTTCGGCCGGCCGCAGCGCGGCCGATTCGGCTAGTGTGAATTGCTCGATAGCTTCGGCCACGCGGCGGTGGCGCTCCAGGCGCGGAAACCGGCGCGCCGCGAACTCCAGGTTCTGCCGCAGCGTTCGATGGGGAAACAGCGAATCGGTTTGCGAAACGTAGCCGCAGCCGCGGCGGACCAGGGGCAGATCGACGCGCGCCTGGCCATCGAACAGAATGGCATCGTCCAGCAGGATGCGGCCCTCATCGGGCGTGGCCAGGCCGGCCACCATTTCGAGGAGCAGCGTCTTGCCCGCGCCCGCCGGCCCGATCAGCGCCGTGATGCCCGCGCCGAGGCTGAAATCGGCCTCCAGCGTGAATGCCTCCGAGACCTTTTTTTTGACGCGAATGCCGGTCATCGCCCGCCCTGCCGTTCCACGGGGGTTCCGGTCTCGCGCCGCAGCCATAGGGCCAGCGCGTTGCCGGCCAGAGCTGTCAACAAAATGGCGCCGGCGGGCGGAGCGCTCAGCCGGCCGCCGATCCACAGCGCCACCGCAACCTCTAGCATGGTCTCCGCAAACACGTCCGCCGCCGCTCGAAGCGCGGCCGGGCCGTCGAGCGGCAGCGCCAGCGTCCAGAAGATGCGCAGGTCGGAAGCGCCGGTCATGCGCGCGGCTTTCACATAGCCGGGATTGAGGGATTGAAAAGCGGTGCGGCAAGCCGCTAGCGCGTAGGGAACGGCGCGCACCAAGCCTGCCGCAACCGCCACCGGCCAGGTGAACGCGGGCACCGCCAGCGCCGCAATGATCACCGCCGGAACGCTCGCGAGAAACCGCGCGAGCAGCGTGACTGCCGGCCAGTTCCGGCGCGCCAGCCACCACGCGGGCCACGGCGCCACCACCAGCGCCAGGACGCTCACCATCAGCGCCACGCGCAGGCCGAGCCACAACGGCGACCAATCGGCTGTCATCAAGGACCTTCAATTATAGCGGCCGGAAGCGGGCGCTGAAGTGGCGCAGAAACGGCGGCTCCTCGGCGATCTCCAGACCGCGTATGTCGCGCTTGCGGGCGTTGACCTCCAGCACCGCTTCCACCACGTAGTCGATATGGCTTTGCGTGTAGACTCGGCGCGGAATCGCCAGCCGCAGCAGCTCATGCCGCGCCGCCGCGCCGAACATCACCGAGCCGATCTCGACAGACCGTATCCCAGCGTGCCGGTAAAGTTCCACCGCCAACGCCTGGCCGGGAAACTGGTGCGCCGGGATGTGCGGCAGCATGCGGGCTGCGTCGATATAGATGGCGTGGCCGCCGGGAGGCTCGACGATCGGCACGCCGCGGTCGGCGATGTGGCGGCCCAAGTAACCCGTGGAAGCGATCCGGTAGCGCAGGTAATCGGGATGGAGGATTTCCTCCAGGCCCACCGCGATGGCATCCAGGTCGCGGCCGGCCAGCCCGCCGTAAGTCGGGAAGCCCTCGGTGAGAATTAAGAGGTTGGTTTCCTGCTGCGCCAGGCGGTCGTCATTGGTGCAGAGGAAGCCGCCGATATTGGCGAATGCATCCTTCTTGGCGGAGAACGTGCACCCATCGGCCAGCGAAAACATTTTCTGCGCGATCTGCTTCGGCGTCCAATCCACATACCCGGCTTCGCGCTCGCGGATGAACCAGGCGTTCTCGGCGAACCGGCAGGCATCCAGGTAGAGCGGAATGCCGTGCCGCGACGCCACCCGTTTCACCGCTTCGATATTCGCCATCGAGACCGGCTGGCCGCCGCCGGAATTATTGGTAATGGTGAGCATCACCAGCGGAATCTTCGCTGCGCCTTCGCGCGCGATGAGAGCTTCCAGCGCCGCGGCGTCCATGTTGCCCTTGAAATCGAGGCGCGCCTGGGTATCGGCCGCCTCCGGGATGGGCAGGTCCACGGCGCGGGCGCCGGTGAATTCGATGTTGGCGCGGGTGGTATCGAAGTGCGTGTTGGAGGGCACGACGTGCCCGGGCTTGGTCAGCACGGTGAAGAGGATACGCTCCGCCGCGCGGCCCTGATGCGTCGGAATGATGTGGCGAAAGCCGGTCAATGCTTCCGCCACCCGCCGCAGGCGGAAGAAGCTCTCGCTGCCCGCGTAGGATTCGTCGCCGCGCATCACCGCCGCCCATTGTTCGGTCGACATGGCCGAAGTGCCGGAATCGGTGAGCAGATCGATCAGGATGTGACGGGCTTCGATCAGGAAGAGGTTGTAGCCGGCCGCTTCCAGATAACCTTCGCGCTCTTCCCGGCTGGTGTAAGTGAGCGGTTCGACGCTCTTGATGCGGAACGGTTCGATGATAGTGCGCACGACAGTATTATTCCACCCGGCGCATGCGCCGCGCCTGAACCCGCTGTGTTCTCGACCTCCGTCAGTTACTGCTGCGGCAGGAAGGGAACCGAGATCTGCTGGGTCCACGCCGCTCCGGTCGCGTCCCGGCCGTTAAATACCATCAGCACCGTGGACGGCACGTTGATGTTCCCCGCCTTCAAATTTGCGGCAAGCGTGCCGTGCGCGGCGAGCGCGGTACTGCCGAAAAACTTCGCGATCGAGGTCGTGAAGCTCACCCCGTCGAAAGTGAACCCGGTCAGGGTCGTGGATATTCCGGAGGTATCGCTCAATTGGACGGTGAAAGAGAAGGTGGCGCCATTCGCATCCGGCGCCTGCTGGTAGACCGGATTCGGCGTCACCGACACCACCACTTGGGAGGTCGCGGGATTACCCACGGTGATGGTCGCCGATGCCGAGGAAGGACCGAACGTGGGGCTGCCCCCGTAGTTAGCCTGAACCGTGTTGTCGGCCGTCACCAACCGGCCGCCGGAAACCGTGATGGACGCGGTGGAGCTTCCTCCGGACCCCGCCAGCATCGCGGTGCCCAGCATCTCGCTCCCCAGCGTGAAGGAAACCGGCCCGGTGGGCGACCGCGTGCCGCTCGCAGCTTGCACGGTAGCGGTCAGCACCGCGGACCCGCTCGCCACGATAACGGCCGGGTTCACAGTTAGCGTTGTGGTGGTGGGGATAACCGGAATGTTGCCCCATACGGTGATCAGGTTGTACGCGTCCACCGATCCCAGGCCCGTCACAAGGTCGTAACCCGGGCCGGCCGTATACCCAAAGCTGCCGACGCCACAGTTCGGCGTCTGGCACGGAGCGATGGTGACTCCCGAGGAACCCGCACCGGCCGCACTCCCAGACCCGGCGTTGACACATTCCGCTGTATTCGGCACGCATGGAACGATGTTGTTCCCTGTGGTGATATCGTGAAAAACTCCGGACTTGCCGGACGCTGCCATGCTGTACAATTTCGGGTTGATGTTGCCCAAGCCGGCCTTCGTTTGCACCCCGTTCTGCACCAGGTACTGATTGAGCACAGCGATCATTCCGGCGAAACAAGGCGTTGCGACCGACGTGCCGCCCACGCCAGCGGTCGCCCCCCCAGTAACGATGATGTAGGGGTCGTGGGCGTTCGACGCGGCCAGGGCGACATCGGGCACATCGCGCACGCCGTCGTTGGGAACACCGGGACCGGTTTGCCACGCGGGCTTCTTGTAAAACGCACTCAGGCCGCCGCCGCTGGCCGCAAGTCCCCCGCTTGCCACTGTGTCGTTCCACGCCGTCTCGGGGATATAGGATAGCGCCGAGCCACCATAGAGCCCGTTGGCGCCACTCCAATAGCTGCCGCTTCCTTCGTTGAATTCCGTCCCGCCCACCGCGGTGACCTCGGGAACGCTGGCGGGAAGGCTAACTCCCAGACCCTGGGTTGAAACGGCGACTTGATAATCGCAGCCTGCCGGACCCGAATCGCCCGATGCAGCCAGCCAGGTAATTCCCAGCGCATTGCCTTTCTGCGCCTCCACCTCATAGTAGTAAAGGCCCAGCCGCTCGATTCCCACCTGGTATTCGCACAGCCCAAAGCTCTCGCTAATCACCGGCCCCAGGTTGTTGTCGATCGCATAGTAAGCCGAGTAGGTTGCGTCTTCGCTGTAAACGTAGACCAGCGTCGCCCATCGAGCCACCGCGCCGGCCCATTCCAGATCCAAGTCCGCCTCAACTTCGTTGTCGCTATCGATCCCCGGGTAGGTGCCAGCGGGAACCATCTGAATGGTGGTTAAGGGAAGGCCCCAACTGCTGCGGAACAATGCGATGTCCTTGGGATTGATGTCGCTCTGTCCGACGATCACAATGCTCTGTCCCGCGCCCGTGTATCCGTAGTCATACGAAGGGACAAGACCGTAAATAGTCGCGAAGTCGTCCGGCAGCAGGTAGTGGCTTCCGTCAGCCGCGGTATAGTTTGGCAGGGCTTGCTTCCGCGGCGCCCTCGGGTGAAAGTCGTGCAGTCCCAGGACACCGGCCACCATGGGCTCGATGGCCGCCGGCAGGGACAACTCGGTCGAGTTCGCGAAGTGAGTTTCGGCGCCCACCTGGTAGCGGTGGATTTCGGTGTGCAGTGCAGCCTGCACCTGGCTGGCGGTGCCGCTGAAACTGATGAAGTCGCGGCCGCGCGCCGTGTACTCGACGGCGAAGCCCTGGGAGCGCAACCAGGCGGCGACCTTGTCCAAATCTGCGGCACTCGCCCCGAACCGGTCGGCGTAGGTTTCCGGCGTCAACCAGTTGTGGTAGTTCGGCGATGCGGGATCCTGCTGCTCCGCCAGCAACTGTTCCAGCGCGGCCTGCTGGGAGGCGGACGGCTTCAGCATCAGGGTGATGTTGCCGAGCCGGAAATCGGGTTCCACCGCGCCACGATCGTACTGCGGCCGCGCCTGAGGAGAAACGCTGCCTCTGACGGCTACCGAACGGCGGGCATCGACCGCAGTGGTGATGCGATCCTGCTGGGCCGGCAACACGGAAGCGAACAAACCGGCAAAGAGTACGGTGAGGACACTACGGCACGATGGCATGACTCGTTGTACCGCTCAAGGCAAGGTGGTGTCCATTACCAAAAGGTTCACAGCTCGATATACCCGGAAGGTAAGCGGGGCGGCGGCGAGAGCGCGCGCTTTCCTGCCGCCGCGCGAAACAACAGCGGGAGGAAATGCTTTGAGCGGCTGGAGCCGGAGGTGCGCGCGGCCGTCTCCGGGCCTGCTCTCGTGGGACAGATCTGTCCCACGGCGAAGCGCTAAGTTATTGAAAACAATAAAAACCATTGATAAAAAGTGGGCCAATCGTGCCCACGGGGGCCCGGTTGGCCCAAACGAGCGGGCCGCCCAAAACAGCTTACTTCCTGATCTCACTGTGGCACACGAAGGCGGGCAGGTGCGGTGTCCCGATCGGGGACAGAGGGTGTAAGGGCTGTGGGGACAATGGGTTGAGGGAATTTGCGGGAGCGGTGAATGGGGATGGGTGGGAACTGAGCGCACCGCGAATTGATGGCTACATGTAGCATGCCGGGCAAGCTAAAGCATGCCCTACCAACGGCTGCCTGTGGTACGCTGAATTTCTCATCGAAATCCTTATGCGGAATGTTGTCATCATCGGTTCGGGGTGCGCGGGGAATACGGCGGCTATTTACGCGGCGCGTGCGAATCTGAAACCAATCGTGGTTAGTGGCCACGAAGCGGGCGGGCAGCTCTCGATGACCACGCTGGTGGAGAATTTTCCCGGCTTTCCGGAAGGTATCAACGGTCCGGAGCTGGTCGAGAACATGAAGCGGCAGGCGGAGAACTTCGGCGCGGAGTATGTCCACGGCGCGGTGCTCGATACGGATTTTTCGGCGCGGCCGTTCCGCCTCAACATCGAAGGCGAGTGGACGGAAACGCGGACTGTGATCATCGCCTCGGGCGCCTCGGCGCGGTGGCTGGGCCTGGAATCCGAGCACAAGCTGATTGGGCACGGCGTCAGCTCCTGTGCCACCTGCGACGGCTTTTTTTACCGCGGGAAGAAGATCATGGTGGTGGGCGGCGGCGATTCGGCGATGGAGGAGGCCAACTTCCTCACACGGTTCGGCAGCGAAGTCGCGCTGGTGCATCGGCGCGGTGAGTTCCGCGCGTCCAAGATCATGCTGGATCGCGCGCAGCACAATCCGAAGATCAAATTCCTCCTCAATACGGTGGTGGAAGAGGTCCACGACGCGTCGAAACACCTGGTCACCGGCGTGCGCCTGCGGAACGTCAAAACGGGCGAGGTTTGGGAGCAGGACGTGGATGGCTTTTTCGTCGCCATCGGACACATCCCCAACACCAAAGTCTTCAAGGGGCAAATCGAAACCGATGCCGAGGGGTACATTCTCTCGCACGGCGGCGCGCGCACTAATATTCCGGGTGTTTTCCACGCCGGCGACGTGCAGGATCGTACTTACCGGCAGGCCATCACGGCTTCGGGCGCGGGTTGCATGGCGGCGATCGAAGTCGAACGGTTTCTGGAAGCGGAAGGACTCTGAACATGATCGAGCGCATACACCCTGCGGGCGCGCCCGCGCCGCGTGGCCCCTATTCGCCGGCAGTGCGCGCCGGCGATACCATCTACGTTTCCGGCCAGGTCCCCATCGACCCGATCAGCGGGCAGATCGTTACCGGCGACGTGCAGGTGGAGACGCGGCAGGTACTCAACAACATCCGCAACATTCTGGCCGGCTGCGGAGCGTCGCTGGCGGATGTGGTGCGCTGCGCGGTTTACCTTACCGACGCCGCGGATTTCAAGGCCATGAACGAGGTGTACGCGGAGTTCTTCGGCGAGGCGAAGCCGGCGCGGACCACCGTGGTGGTTGCCGCTTTGCCGCTGCCGGGCGCCAAGGTGGAGATTGACGCGATCGCCTATCAGCCGAGCGCGGCCCGGCGGGGCTGATCTGGGAAGGCATGCGCCCGCAAACGGGCGTTGGCAGGTTTCAACCTGCCCTTGGCAGGTCGGGGACCCGCCTCACCAGGGGTGGTGATAGACTCACTCAGGAGGTAACCCATGCTGACTCGAAGAGCGCTGTTGGAACTGGCAACCGTGGGCGCGGCCGCCGCGGCTGTTCCTCCGGCCAATCCGCCGTTTACTCTGCCGAAGCTGCCGTACGCGTACGACGCGCTGGAACCGTACATTGACGCGCAGACGATGCAAATTCACCACGACAAGCATCACCAGACGTATGTCGATAACTTGAACAAAGTTGTGGCCGCCGAGCCGGCGCTGGCCGGCATGACCGTGGACGAGCTTTTGCAACGGCTGGACACGCTGCCGGCCGCGGTTCGGACAGCGGTGCGCAACCAGGGCGGGGGACACGCCAACCACTCACTGCTATGGGAAACGCTGGCTCCGGCGGGCAAGGGCGGCAAGCCGGGTGGGCGCCTGGCGGCCGCGCTCGATCAGGCGTTCGGCGGCGTGGATGGCTTCCTCACCAAGCTGCAAGCCGCCGCGCTGGGCGTGTTCGGCAGCGGCTGGGCGTGGCTATCGCTCGATGCGGCTAACAAACTTTCGCTCGATCCGGCCGCCAACCAGGACAGCCCGCTGCTGGCTGCGCGGCGTCCGCTGCTGTGCGTGGATGTCTGGGAGCACGCCTACTACCTCAAATACCAGAACCGGCGCGCCGAGTATCTCAAGGCCATCCCCAACGTGATCAACTGGGATTACGTGACGGCGCGGTATGAGAAGCTGGCGGGGTGAAGCGGCAGCGCGAGCGGGCAACTGGGCGACAGAGCGTGCAGGATGCGAGAAGGGCCGTGCGCCCGGTTCAGTTTTTCATGATGCGTGCAGTACAATAAGGGTGTTGCTGGCCTAGCGATTGCGTTGCTATCCACAGGCTCGGCGAAGAGAGGCAATTGTGTCCCCACAAGAAAGAGCGCTTATTCTTCGCGAGGCTCAGCCAAATTCGTGGATTGCGCTTTCCGAAGACGAATCTCGGGTTGTTGGGCGTGGATCTACTTACGCCGAAGCTGTGAAGGCCGCGGAATGTGAAGGCGTCGAAGATCCGGTCCTAGTCAAAACACCCGACGAGTGGCTGCCACTCGTCCTTTAATTGCACTTTCCTTACAAGGTTTTCCCAATCAGTAAGCCGCAGCCAGGATTCCGGAATGAGAAGGAGTCCTGGGTTCCCGTACTGAATGTGTCACTGATGATCGGCCATAGTCCCACACGAAAATTTGAAGCGATTGTGGATTCAGGCTCTCCCTCATGCCTGTTTCACGCGGACATTGGAAAGGCGCATGGGCTGAGGGTCGAGGAAGGGGACGAAGGGCCGCTCGGTGGAGTAATTGGCGGAGCAAGGGGTCTTGTCTACTACCATCGCGTCAAGCTGATGGTTGCCTCGCAGATCATTCCGATATCGGCTGGGTTCTCGGCTCAACTATCGGTCGCGGCAATCCTCGGAAGACATGGTTTTTTCGAACACTTCAAGGTCGTTTTCGATCCGTCCAGCAATCCTCCGGGGCTGACGATCGAACGGATCTATCGAGCCTGAATGCCGCTTCGGTCCGACCATCCCCACCCGATGACCTGCTGCAACTCCGCCCGTTAGAATGGGAATAGTGCCGGTTCCATTTCGTTCTTTCGTGCTGGTGTCGCGCGAGCAGATCGCGCGCAATTATCGCAACGTCCGCTCGGTGGTTGGCCCGGGAGTGGACGTTCTGGGCGTGGTGAAGGCCGATGCGTACGGCCACGGCGCCATCGAAGTAGCGCGGGTACTGGTCGCCGAAGGCGCGCGCTGGCTGGCGGTGAGCTCGGTGGATGAAGGCGCGACCCTGCGCGCAGCCGGCGTGGTTGCGCCGCGGATTCTGGCGATGGGCGGGTTTCTGCCGTTTGAAGAAGCGGCGCTGATCGAGCACGATCTCACGCCGGCGGTGCACTCTCTGGCGCAGATGCGCGATCTCGACCGGCTCGCGGCGGCGGCCGGAAAGCCGGTGCGTTATCACCTCAAAATCGATTCCGGGATGGGACGCCTGGGCACACGCGCTTCGGGGGCGGAAATCGTAGCGGCTCTGGCGGCGACGCCGCACGCGCAACTGGAAGGACTGATGACGCACTTCGCCTCGGCGGCCGACTACAGCAGCACGCAGACCGCCGATCAACTGGCTTACTTCGAGAGAATCGCCGCGGCCATCGAGCTCGCCGGCCACCGCGGCCTGCGGCTGCACACCTCGAGCACCAACGCGATCGCGTACGGGCGTGCAAACTCCGGCCACAACCTGGTGCGCGCCGGCCACGCGCTTTACGGGTACGTTTCTCCGGCGCGCGGGGAAGCGCCTGCGCAGCGCCTCGATGTTCAGCCGGCGCTCACCTGGAAAGCCAGGCTGCTGGCGGTCAAGGAGTTGCCGGAGGGCGCGCTGGTCGGTTACGGCGGCACGTTTCGCACGCCGCGGGCGATGCGGATCGGCGTGCTCGGCGCCGGTTACGCGGATGGCATCTTCCACCGGCTCTCGAACCGCGGCCAGGTGATCGCCGGTGGCAAGCTTACGCCCATCCTGGGGACGATTTCGATGGACCTCACCACCATCGACCTCAGCCACACCAGCGCGTTGGGCCCGGGCGACGAAGTGACCCTACTCGGCCAAGAAGGCGAGGCGCGGCTGGACGCGCAGCAGATCGCGCGTGTGGCAGGCACGATCTCTTACAACATTCTGTGCAGCATCAGCGCGAGGGTGCGCAGGGTTTACGTGTGACGAGACCTTCGACCGGCAGATTCGGTTTTGTCGACAAGAACCGGCTCGGTTGAAAATCACGCCGCGCGGCGGGAAGAAAGCCGAGATGACTCTCGGCTCTGCAGCCTGGACAGGCCGCGCCACGGTGCTCGGTTTCATCTCCTTGGGAGGGCCGCGGGCCCTGGTTACTCCTTATGGTCGCGGCTCCGAAAGGAGGCAGTGCGCAGTTCAAAGAAAACGCGCCCGCAAGCGGGCGTTGGCAAGCTAAAGCGTGCCCTACCGATGCTAGTCCAGCGTCTTATGGAAGCGCAGCGCGCTTAACGTCAGCACGGTGGCGCCGAACACGGTCAGGACCAGCATCTGGGGCCAGAGCACGGTTACGCCCACGCCCTTGATAAACACGCCGCGCACGATTTCCATGAAATAGCGCAGCGGGTTGAGGTAGGTCAGGTATTGCACGGCCACCGGCATGTTGCGGATGGGGAAAGTGAAACCGCTCAACATGAACGCCGGCGTGGTGAAGAAGAACGACCCCATGTTGGCCTGCTGCTGCGTGCGCGAGATGGTGGAAAGAAACAGGCCGGCGCCCAGCGCGGTCATCAGGAACAGCGCGGCGCAGAACATCAGCAGGAGGAAATTGCCGCGAAAGGGAATATGGAAAATCAGCATGGCGGCCAGCGTCACGATCACCATGTTCACCATGCCGACAATCGCGAAGGGAATCGTCTTGCCGAGCATCAGCTCGATGGGCCGTAGCGGCGTCACCATCAACTGCTCCATGGTGCCGATTTCCTTTTCGCGGATGATGGCCTGGGCGGTCAGCATCAGCGTGACCATCAGCAGAATATTGGCCGCCACGCCGGGCACGAAGTAGTTGCGGCTGCGCAGGTCCGGATTGAACCAGACCCGCGTGTCGGACGCCACCTGGCCCAGTTGGCGGCGCACCGCCAGGCCGGGGCCGCGAATCACAAGGTTGATAGTCTGCTGGTTCTTACGCTGAGCCGGGGAAACGTCGGTGGCAAAATCGTTGATCACCTGGCCGGCGTAGGCCGAGACCAGAGAGGCGGTGTTGGAATTGGTGCCATCGAGCAGCACCTGCACCTGGGCGGTGCGCCGCTGGGCGAGGTCGCGCGCGAACCCCGGCAGCACCCGCACCACGGCGTGCACTTCGCTGCGGTCGAGGAGGCGCTGCACGTCCTGTTCGCTTTCGGCGATGGCCGTCACCTGGAAACGGCCGGATCCCTGAAACCGCGCCTCGAGCGCCCGGCTTTCCGGGGTATGATCCATGTCCATCCAACCGATGCGCGCATTGTCCACGTCCAGCGTCACCGCGTAACCAAACACCACCAACTGGATCAGCGGAGGCAGGAACAGCAGCATGCGCATGCGCGGCTCGCGCCACACCTGAAAGAATTCCTTGCGCAGCATCACGCCGATTCGTTCCCACATACTTATGCCACTTTCTGCTTGCTCAGCTTTCGCGCCGCCAGCCAGAACACGAGCGCGCCGAAGATTACCAGGAACAACATCTGGTCCCAGATGACGCTTATGCCGACGCCTTTCAGGAACAGCGACTTCAGGATCGACACAAAATAACGCGCCGGCACCACCACGCTGAGCACCTGGATCACTTTCGGCATGGTGTCGATGGCGAAGACAAAACCCGACATCAGAAAGCCAGGCAGGAACGTACTCAGCATGCCCATCTGATAGGCCTGCACCTGCGACCGGCTGCCCGCCGAAATGAAAATGCCCCAACACAGCACGCCGAACAGGAACAGGCAGGTGGAAACGGTCAGCAGGAGAATGCTGCCGCGGAACGGCACGGCGAACACCGTCACACCCACGATCAGCGCGATCACGGAATCCACCAGGCCGACCGCAAAGTAGGCCAGCATCTTGCCGAGCAGCATTTCCGCCGGACGCAGCGGGGTGGAAAGAAGCTGCTCCATAGTCCCCAATTCCCACTCGCGGGCGATGGTCAGCGACGTCAACTGGCCCGCCAGGATCATCAGGATTACCGCGATCAGTCCCGGCACCACGTAGTTCTTGGATTCGAGCGAACTGTTGTACCAGACGCGCATCCGGGCGTCTATCACCGGCGGCGGAGGCGGCGCCACGGCGCGCACGCGCGCGCGGGCGGAGTATATCTGCACGATGCTCTCGGCGTATCCGATGGCAATCGAGGACGTGTTCGAATCGCTGCCATCCACCAGCAGTTGCACTTCGGCGCCGTGCCCGGATTCGAGGTCGTGTCCGAAATCGCGCGGAATCACGATGCCGATCAGGATCCTGCTGAAGTTGATGCCGCGCTCGATTTGCGAGTAGCCGCCGGCGAATCCTTTGATGTCGAAGAAACGCGAGCCCTGGAACTGCCGCACCAGGTCGCGGCTGGCGGAGGTGCCGTCCTGATCGTACACCAGGGCGGGGATGTGATCCACGTCCAGGCTCAGCGCGTAGCCATAAAGCAGCAGCATCATCACCGGCATGGCCAGCGCCAGCAGCAAACTGCGGCTGTCGCGGGTGATGTGGTGCAGTTCCTTGACGAACACCGCCCTGGTGCGCCGGAAGCTCACGCGACCCTCCGCTCTTCGCCTTCGATCATCGAGACGAACACGTCTTCGAGCGATGGCAGAATCTTCTCCAAGCGGCGAACCTCGATGCCGGCCGCGGCCAGTTTGCGCCGGATGCGTTCGGCGGTGGCGTCGGGGTCGTCCACGGTCACGTGCAGGCCTCCGCCGAACACCGCGACAGCCACCACGCCGGGCAGCTCTTCGAGCGCGCGCATGGTTTCGAGCGGCTGCGAGCTATCGAGGCGCAGCAGGCTATGCGCGCTCGCGTGGTGGCGCAGTTCGGCCGGCGTGCCGAGCGCGATCACCTTACCGCGATGCATCAGCGCCAGCCGGTTGCAGTATTCGGCCTCGTCCATGTAGTGGGTGCTGACCAGGATGGTGTGGCCGGTGTTCGAGAGGCCGCGAATCAGGTCCCAGAACACGCCGCGCACGATCGGGTCCACGCCGGAGGTCGGCTCGTCGAGAAACAGGATGGGAGGATCGTGGAGGATGGCGCAGCCGAGCGCCAGCCGCTGCTTCCAGCCGCCCGAGAGCGATCCGGTCAGCGCGGAGCGGCGCTCGGCGAGCCGCGCCATTTCGAGCACGTAGTTCTTGCGCGCGCTGCGCCGCTCCCGCGGCACGCCGTACAGGCCGGCAAAAAAGTCGATGTTCTGCTCCACCGTCAAATCGTCGTAGAGCGAAAACTTCTGCGACATGTACCCCAAGTTGCGCCGCACCTCTTCGGGATCTTTGGCAACGTCGATGCCGTTCACCAGCGCCACCCCGGAGGTGGGCGTGATCAGCCCGCAGAGGATTCTGATGGTGGTGGATTTGCCGGCTCCGTTCGGCCCCAGGAAGCCGAAGATCTCGCCCCGCGAAACCTCCAGCGACACGCGATCCACAGCCACGAAATCGCCGAACGTTTTCACCAGATCGCGCGTCTCGACCGCCCAGCCGCTCATTTGGCCTCCAGCGCCTCGGCGGCGTGCACGCTGTTGACGAACACGCCCTCCAGGGTTTCCACGCCGGCCTGGCGCTTCAGCGCTTCCGGCGTATCGCAGCGGATCAGCCGCCCTTTATACATCAGGCCGACGCGGTTGCAGCGCTCGGCTTCATCCAGGTACGCGGTGGTCATCAGAATGGTGATGCCATCTTTCAGCAACTGGTAGAGAATGGCCCAGAAATCCCGCCGGGAAAGCGGGTCGACGCCGTTGGTCGGCTCATCCAGAAACAGGATTTGCGGGTGGTGCAGCAGGGTGCACATGAGCGCCAGCTTCTGTTTCATGCCGCCGGAGAGCTTGCCTGCCTGCCGCTGGCGGAACGGCTCCATACGGGTCATGCGCAGCAGGTCCGCACTCAAGGTGGCCCGCTCGGTGCCCACAATGCCGAACAGGTCGGCGTAGAAATCCATGTTCTCCTGGACGCTGAGGTCCTGATAAAGCCCGAACCTCTGCGCCATGTAACCGATGTGGTCCTTGACGGACTGGGATTGGCGTGCCGAGTCATAGCCAGCGACGCGGGCGCTGCCTTCGGTGGGATCGAGCAGCCCGCAGAGCAGGCGCAGCGTGGTGGTTTTGCCCGCGCCATCCGGTCCCACCAGGCCGAAGATTTCGCCCTGGGCCACCGACAAATCCAGATGGTCCACCGCCGTCAGATCGCCGAAGCGGCGGGTGAGGCCGGTGGTTTCGATGATGGGCTGCATGGCTTTTTCGGGCGATGGCATACTTGGTGAACCGGTCACGCGGGGTACATCTTGCGCCACTTGGCTAAAACGGGGCTATCACCGTAGGAGGTGTGACCGCACTGGGTGGTTGCATATGCCCGTAGCGCCTTCAGGGGGAAAGCGCCGGATCGGATTCCCAGGATATCGATGGACTCCCGTGGTTCCAACCTTTTGGGTAGGAGTGTCGCAGGCTCCGGAATTATCACAGCCCGCTTCTGTTTTCCGTCCAAAGAGAATCCGACTTCCCTGACGGTGACCGAGAACGCGCTGAGGTTCCTCACCTCGATGCACGCAAACCCATCATGGATTAGATCCACGCTGTTTGATAGGAATGTGCCTTGCCGGATAGCGGTGAGCTTGGGAATCACCTTCAACCGGACCCGACGGTGCCAGAGGTTCTGCAGGGAATTGTAAATGCCGAGCACTGCACCGGTAACGGCGGCAACTGTGGTCCACGGGATATTCATGCGGTTTTCCTTGCTCTACTCCAGGACAATTTCGGCATCGGCCGGCATGTTCGATTTCAGTTCTTGCCGGGGATTGTCCACGTCGATTTTGATGCGGTACACCAGCTTCACCCGCTCTTCCTGGGTCTGGATCTGCTTGGGGGTGAACTCGGCCTCAGCGGAGATGAAGCTGACCCGCCCGTCGTAAACTTTGCCGGGATAGGAATCCGTGGTGATGCGCACCTTCGACCCTAGCTTCACTTTGCCCAGATCGGTTTCGTTGATGTAAGCGCGCAGCCAGGGATGCCCGATGTCGCCCACCGTGACGACGGTTGCGCCGGCGGCCAGCACTTCACCCACGTCGGCGGATTTCACCAGCACCACGCCATCCACCGGCGATACCGCCAGCGTGTCGGCAAGCTGCGCGTCCACCTGCGCGAGATTTGCCTTGGACCGTTCGATTTCGGCGCTCCGCGTGGCCAGCTCCTGTTCCCGGCGCTTCAGCTCGAGCCCGTTGGCCTCCGCCATTTTGAGCGCGCCGCGCGCGTGTTCCACCTGCGCCGCGGCGCCGTCCACCTGCTCGACCCTGGGTCCGGCGAATACCAACGCCGCGCGCTGGTTGGCCTGCTTCAACGCCGCGTCGGCGCTTTGCCAGTGGTTGCGGAATTCGTCGTACTGGGAAGCGGAGATGTCGTCGTCCTTGAACAGCGTCTGCGCGCGGTCCCAATCTTTCTTGGCGCGATCGAACTCGGATTGCGCCGCATCGACGGCAGCCTTGGCTTCCTGAATCTCCTGCGGACGCGAGCCGTTCTTCAGCTCCGCCAGGCGGGCTTCGGCGGCGGCGAGGTCGGCGCGCCGCTGCTGGATGTCAGCCGCCAGCGTCTCGCGTTCCCAGGCGAGCGAAGTTGCCGCTTGCGCCAATTGGTCCTGCGAGGAGGACAAGCCGGCGGCGCCGCTGTCGCGCTGCGCCGTCAGTTGGTCGCGGTCCAGGCGCGCGATCAATTGCCCCTTCTTCACCAGGTCGCCCTCATCCACCGTGCGCTCGATGAGCCGCCCGGCGGTCTTGAAGCCGATATTGACTTCGGTGAGCTCGATGTTGCCGGAGACGACGATCCGGCCGCTCGAATCCCGCCCCGATCCGTGAAACGCATAAACCGCTACTCCGGCCGCAACCAGCACCACCGCCAGCGGTATCAGTATCTTTTTCATGGAATGCTTCTCCGCATATTGCCCATGGCCTGCGCCAGGTCGATGCGCGCCACGTTGTAGTTGTAGAGCGCCTGAGTCTCGTTGTCGCGCGCACGCTCGAGGCGGGTCTGCGCGTCGGTCACTTCCAGGCTGTTGGCGACGCCCGCGTCATAGCGGCGGCGCGCCTGGGTGAGCTCGCTGTCCGCCAGTTCCAGCCCTTCCTTGGCGACCTTCACCTGGTCTTCGGCGGACCGCAATCCGTCGAGCGACAGGCGCACATCCAGCTCGATCTGCTGTTTCAAATCGCCGGTGCGGACCTGCTCGGAGCGGTACAGGCTGGCCGCCTCGCCTCGCCGCGCGTCGCGGCGCCCGCCATCGAATATCGGCACCTTGAGCGAAATGCCGTAAGTGCGTGTGGGCATATTGTTGTCGAGGGAGATGCCGCTGGAGCCATAGTCGCCAAACGCGGCCAGCGACGGCATCCGCTCCATTTTCACGGCGCTGGCCGAAAGCCGCGCGTTCTCTTCCCGCTGCTGCTGCGCCTTGAGGTCCGGCCGCGCCTGGAGCGCTTGCGCTTTGGCCTGTTCGAGGGTGACCGCGTCGATCGGCACATAGCCCAGCTTGTCGGTGAGCCGCACTTCGGTCGAGAGCGGCGTCCCCATGGCTCGCAGCAATTCGAGGTGCGCGCTGCGCCGCGCGTTTTCGGCTACCAGCAAATGCTGGCGGTCGTTGGCCAGTTGCACTTTGGCGCGCGTGACTTCGATCCCGGTACCGGTGCCGGCCTTCTTCTGATTCTCGGCCTGCGTCAACACGGCATCGGAGAGCGTTACGTTGGCGTTGGCGGTTTCCACGTCGGCATCGGCGCGCCCGGCCGCCAGGTACGCCCGCGCCACCTGCGCGGCCACGGTTTCCGCGGTGCTATCCAGTTCCTGGGTTGCGGCCGATACGCCTACCTTAGAGGCCTGAAAGCGCCGGATGGAGGCGAAGTCAAACACGCTCTGCTGCACCGAGAGGCGCGCGTCCACGGTGGAGAATGGCCCGACCAGGCTCGGGAAGGTAAAGCCGGGAAACGGCAGGTGGATGCTGGTCAACCCCTCGGCCGCCAGGTTCACCGTCTGGCTTCGGTCGTTGAAGGCTCCCTCCAGATCCGGTAGCAGCGCTGCCCGCGCCTGCAATGCCCTTGACTGCGCCTGCTTCAGAGCTTCGCCGGAAAGCTGGATGTTGGTATTGCCCTGAGCGGAAATCGCCACCTCCACCGCGCGCTTCAGGCTCAGATCGACTGGAGCGGGCTCCGCAGCCGGATCCGCGGCGCAAGCCAGCGGGGGCATTGCCATCAACACTATCCACGCCACCTTCATTCACTTCACCTCAACCTTTTCGCGGGCCGCCACGGGCGCCCGAAATCCGCCGCTCAGGAAGGCCACCATGCGCCGGGCTACGTCGCTCGGCCGCCCCGATCCCGCACCCAGAGCGGTCAATGCGTGCGCCATGGCGCCGATGGCAAAGCTGGTTCGCCATGCCATTTCGTCGTCCGGCATGTCGGGCAGCGCGCGCCGCATCTCGTCGAAAAAGCAGCGGCCGACCGGGCCAAAGTGCTTGCGCGCCACCGCCGGCATCATGCCCTCGGCGTGAAGCCGGCCCATCAGTTTGGCCCACTCGGGGCTTCTGTCCGCCGCATGAAACGCCGGGACCAAGAACGCTTCCAGCAGATCCTCGACTGCAATGGCTTCCGGCCCAGCCGCTTCTCTCAGGCGCCGCAGGCTTTCCAGCCGCTCCGCGTTCACAGGCACTGCTTTCCGCATAACTAGCTCATCCAAAAGCTCTTCCTTCGAGCCAAAATGGTAATGGATGGCCGCCAAGTTGACCCCGGCAGCGGCCGTAATGTGGCGCAGCGAAACAGGTTGGTAGCCCTCTTCGCCAAACAGCCGCTCGGCCGTATCGAGGATTTTGACGCGCGTATCACTCATTCGAATGATTTAATTATTCGTTTGAATGAGGCGTTTGTCAAGGGGAAAAAACAGAGACGGTACTTCATGGATTGGTACGGATTTCGATGGCGGGGAGTTCGCTGGCTATTCGCAGCTAAAGAAAAGCCGAGACGACTCTCGGCTCAGCAGGCTAACAGCCTGCGCCACGGCACGCAATTCCATATAGTTGGAGCAGTTCGGTGACGTTTTGTTGCAGGTTGAATCGGGTTTCCACGGCGCGCCGGGCGCTGGCGCCCATCTTGCGTCTCAGTTCGGGGTCATCCAACAGGCGCAGAATCCTGTCCGCGGCTTCCGCCGGCTGGCGGCGGTGAACCAGGTAGCCGGAAATGCCGTCTTCGACGATCTCCGGAATTCCGCCAACCCGCGACGCGACCACGGGCTTGCCGCAAGCCATGGCCTCGGCGATCATCCAGCCGAACGCCTCCTGCCACCTCGATAATTGGCAAACCACATCGGCTGCCTGGTAAACTCCACTGGCGAGAGGATCGTCGATCAGGCCTGTCCAGGTGAAGTGGTCCGCGATTCCGGCCGCTTCGACGCGCGCCATGTATTCCTGGCGGCACACGCCTTCGCCACCCAGGACGAATTGCACGTTCGGATTCGACGCAAGCACCAGTTTGGCGGCCTCGATCAGGTCTTCGACGCCTTTCTCGGGGATCATCCAGGACACCTGGAGCACGATGGCCCGATTCGCGGGGATCTTGTGTTCCTGACGGAACCGGACGGGGTCGCCGCAGATGCGCGACAAATCGACCCCGTTATAAATCCGCATTACGCGTCGCTTCGGGATCGCGCCGTAGGTTATGTCGCAGAGCGCGTTGTAGTCGCTCACCGCGATGAGACCGGTCAGCGGCCAGTTCAGCGTGCGTCCGATGGCGAGTTTCCACCACGCCGCGCGTTTCGGCGCGTATCCTTCCGCGCGGGAGATATGATCGGTCAGGTAATTCGAGCGGACCGAGTGAAGCCGCGCCAGCCATGGGAAAGGGCTGACCTGGGCGGTGAAGTGCATGTGCACGATCTCGGGGCGATACTTTCTCAAGAGCCCGGACATGTCGCGGAGCACGCTCCACTGAAGGCGGTCGATGTCCGGCAGCCACTCGATCGAAACGCCCGGCGCGGCGAGAAAGCGGCCCACGTTCGGCGGCGGAGCATCCAGAAAGCAAAGAACGCTTTTCCAACCGAGGGTGTCCAGTTGCAGGGACAACTCGCGCGCGAACATCTCCACACCGCCGACCCGCTGCGGATTGACGGCGAAGACGGAAAGGACGGTACCCGGCAACTAGCTTCTCCGTTGGCCGATCGCAGGCCCCGTTTCCGATGGCGTTAGCGGAAGGCCGTCCGTGGCGCCGCTCAGACAGCATCCCCGCTCCCAGTAGCGCGTTCGCCGCTCCCAGATCTGGTGGATCCCAGAGTCCTTGATGTTGCCGACGGGAGGCCGGTGACTGCAAATCGTAACATCGCCGTTGCTCTGCAATTGAAGCATCGTCAGCGCGGCGCAGAGAGGCCTCTTCTGTTGCGCTACGTGGGACTGGGTGAGTAGCTGCAGGCCGGCTGGGTCCAGGAAATACCGGATCATGGCTTCGAAGTGCTCTTCGGTGTTTTCGATGTGCAGTCCATCGCGCTTGAGCTGGATCAATTGCAGAACCGCGCGGACAGCCGCCTCCGGGTGACGAGGCCAGGTCGGACTGGTCACGAACCACTTGGGATTTTCGGCGGTATTGTAGTTCTGCTCGATCGGCTGGTAGAAAACCGCCAGCCCCGGGCGAGTAGCGAATCGGGCCACCGCGCCCAACTCGTCGAGGTTCTGCTCCATGATGACCGTCTTCAGCAGAATCCGGTAGCGCAGGCTGGGATCCTCGCTCCTGATGCGCACCAGCGTCTCGATGGTCCGGTTGGTGTGCTCGAAAAAATCCTCGCGGCCCCGGATCTTCGAATGCACGGCGCCAACCCCGTCCACCGAGATCGTGATCTGGGCAGGCCGCGCCATAGCGAGTTGCTCGATTCTCGCCTGGTCTTTCCAGTATCCGTGGGTCAGGAACTCCAGGCAGAACCCGCAGGACGACGCATGCGCGGCCAACTCGGCCGCGTAGGGCTTGAGCAGAGCCTCGCCACCCGTGAAAACGATGGAGACCGGCCCCAGCCAGGAACGCAAATCATCGAGAACCTTCAACCACTGGGACGCGCTGGGCGAATCCTCTTTTCCTTGGTTCTTCCAGATGTCGCAGTGCACGCAGCGAGCGTTGCACAACTCCGTCAGCAAGAACATGATCGAGACAGGCCGACAGCGATGGGCAAACCGGCCGCCGGCGAAAGAGCGCAAGCGGTAATTCACGCCCTCGTAGAGCCTCCGGTAGACCGCACTCGGCGTTAGCGCCATAGCTTCCCTGCCGATTGTCTCACTCACGTTCAGGGCATGCCCCACCAGACACTAGCGGCCCGTCTCTGAAGTTCGTTGACGAGAACCCACGAGGCTGTCGCACTATTGCAGGGCCTAAAGGCCATGTGTAAATCCCGCGCCGGCACGGCTGAAGCCGTGCCCTGATACAGAGCTCTGGGATCACATTGCGAACTTGTGAGACAGGACACTAGCGGCCGTTGTGCAGGTTGTTGTGGATGGCGTAAAGCGCGAGTTCCAGGCGGTCGGAGACGCCCAGCTTATCGAAGATGTTGTGCAGATGGTTCTTCACCGTTTGCTCGCTGATAAACATCTTCTCGGCCATTTCTTTGTTCTTGAAACCCTGCGCCACCAGGGCGACGATTTCGCGTTCGCGCTGGCTGAGCGGCGATCGCTCCCGCTCGCGGGGTGGCGCGCCGGAAAGTGGCTGAGGCGGCGGGGCGGCATCTTCATTGGCCACGAACTGGCGGATCACCGCGGCGGTGGTATGCGAATCCAGCCAGATCTCACCCGCGTGCACTTTGCGGATGCTCTTGATCAACTGATCGGTGGCCGTCTGCTTGAGCACAATCCCGGACGTGCCAAGCTTCATGGCCTGCACAAATTCGTTTTTATCGTCGGAGGCGGTCAGCACGATGACGCGCGTCTTGCCCTTCGCCACCTGCAATCGCTGCAACGTTTGGAGTCCATCCAGGCCAGGCATCTTCAGGTCCAGCAGAAGAATGTCCGGTTCGAGCTGGTGCAACACCTCCAGGACCTGCCGGCCATCCTGCGCCTGCGCCACGACTTCGAAGTCGTCCTCCAAAGCCAGCAGTTTACAAAGACCATCGCGAAAGATTGGATGATCGTCAGCCACCACGATACGGATCTTGGGTGTGATACCAATTCCCGAGCCCGCCGTGGGTCCGTTTATTGCGGCGTTATTTTCAGACATACACTACCCGCTAGGCCTATTGTATGGTCCCATTACTACCAAGTCAAATTGTTCCAGGCTTTTGAGCGGAAATTGACATCCGTCCTAATGCCAGCGGCCTATGGCCGCTGCCGCAAAGATGGGGTCCAGGAAGGGATGCGGGCGGCGGGCAAGCCTCTGCGCCGGTTCCCTAATTCTTCGGCGCTGCGTCTACCGCCAGTCGCACCATCCGGGCCATCTGGCGCTTGCCGATAGTTCGCCTGGTCTGCTTCTCATCCAGCCGATTGACAACGATCAGATCGAGTGACGGCACAACTACGGCATACTGCCCAAGATGGCCCTCCGCCCAGAAGCTGCCTTTCGGGAAGCGGATTCTCTGCGGCGTGCCGCTCACCGCGTCGCCGGTCCACCATAGATACCCATAGCCGCCTGACTCTACATCGGAATACGGGCGGATGCTGGCGTTCACCCAGTCCCGCGGAACGATTTGGGTGTTGTTCCATTTGCCCCCATCGAGGTACAGCATGGCAAAGCGCGCAAAATCTCGAGCGCTCATCTCAAAAACGTACGCGGGGAAGCGCGAATCCGCGCTGGTGATGTAATGCCCGTCGCCCGGTCTAAAATCCTGCATTCCTATCGGCTGCGCGATCTCCCGGTAAAATGCGTCGAATATCTTCGTGCCCGCCGCCTTTTCATAGATCCAGCCGAGTGCGTTGAAATCCCAGTTGTTGTAATACCAGAACGTTCCAGGGGCATGGGAGCCGCGCGGCGGCCTCTGTTCCACCATCCCCTTGGTCTCGTAGGCGGCGGGGTGGTAGACTCCCGAGCGCGCCTCGAGGAGATCGCGCACCGTCGCCTGCGTCTCCTCGAACGTCAGCGACGGCTTCTTATCGTCAATGCCCAGCTTCTCAAGCGTATCGTCAAGGTTGATCTTGCCTTCGGCCACTGCGATGCCAATCAGCGAGTTCAGCAAGCTCTTGCGGCAGGAGTGCAGGTTGGACCTGTGTGCGGCATCTCCCCATTCGGCAACCACCAGGCCATGCTGCACGATCATCGCCGATGTGGAGCCCATCTCTTCGACATACTTGTGCAGGCTGGTCAGTTTCTCCGCCGGCCAACCCGCCTGCTCCGGCGACTCCAACTGCTTCCACTCCATGCCTGGCACGGCGCTGGATTGGCAGTTGGCTCCCACCACCCAACCGAGCGCCAACAACGCCATCAATCCACAGCGCTTCTCCATGCGCCGGAGTATAACGCAAGAAAACGCCGGCAAAGAGGCCCGCCGCCAATTCCTCCAAGGGCGATTGCGTTTGGTAAGGTTGAAAGCATATGGACGCAGAGTTGGCCCCGGTGGATTTCCAACGATTCTGGCGCAGGCTGCAACAATTGGGGCTCAACGCCTATGAGTCCCGTTCTTACCTGGTGTTGCTGGGACATCCGCGGTTCAAGGCGCTGGAACTGGCGGCGCGCGCCCACGTGCCGCGCCAGAAGATCTACGAGGTTTTGGACAGCCTGGTGGAAAAAGGCTTCGCTCAAGTGGTGCAGGAGCGGACCAAACTGTTCTCGGCGGTGGAACCGAGCCTCGCCATCCCCGGCTATTTGAGCCGGCGGCGCGAGGCGCTCGATCAGGAGTTGGCCGACAATGGCCGGGCCGGCGCAGCCTTGACCGACGATTTGAAACTGCTGTACTCCGAAGGCCAGGGCGGGCGCGGCACGCTGGATTTCTTGCGGATCGTGAGCGAACCCGCGCAGACCGCGGCCGAATACCGGCGCATGCTGGCCGAAGTGCGAACCGAGTATCTGGAGTTTTCGCGGCCGCCCTACGCAGTGGACCCGCTGGACGAAAAGCTGGTGAAGCAGGCCGCCGCGGCCGGCGTAAGGTGCCGCATCCTGCTCGAAGCCGCTTCGCTCGACGAAGAGCATCGCCAGCGCCTGAGCGACTACGCCGCCGTCGGCGTGGAAGTGCGGGTGGCCGATTCGCTGCCCATGAAACTGGCGGTATTCGACGGATCGCGCGGCCTGGTGGCGCTGCTCGATCCGGTGATTACCAAGCCCGCCTGGACATCGGTGGTGTTCGATCACGAGGGCATGGGCGAAGCCATGCAAGGCCTGTTCGAAGGGCACTGGCGCAAGGGACGAGCGCTGTAAGGCAAGGACATTTATCTGGGGCCCGCCTACGACAGCAGAAACCCGGTGACCTGGGGTGCTATCGAATCCAACACGTTCAGCATCTCGTGGCCTGAATCGACGATCTCCAGCGTAGCGTTGGGATGGGCCGCCACGAAGCGGCGCGACAATTCCGCGGGGACCACATCGTCGTCGATGCCGTGAAAGATCAAAGCCGGCTGCGTGAAGTCCGGGTAGTCCTCATACTGCGCGCCATCTTCCAGCAGTGCGTAGGAGATTGCGCGGTGGCGGCCTTCGGCGTAGTGGAACACCTCCATCCAGCCGGTGCGGCGCCAGTTTTCCACGGCTTCGGCGCCCAGGCGTTCCGGCCAGCGGCGGACAAAACCGAAGGCCGGCGCCAGCAGCACCAGTCGGGTTACCTCGGCATGACGCGCGGCGTAGAGTGCCGCGAGATAGCCTCCCAGGCTGGATCCCATCAATGCCACCGGTTCACCCGCCGCCGCCTCCTCGACCGCTTGCAATTGGCCGGTGATGGTGAGGTGCTCGAAATCGCCGCGCGCCAGATCGAGCGCCGCCACGTGCGCTCCGGCGGCTTCCAGGCGCCGCTCGAAAAAGCGGGCCTTGTTGGATGCCGGACCGGAGGCGAACCCGTGCAGGTATAGTATGCGTGTCATGGCTTGGCCGGTGCGGGCGGCGGCTCCGGCGTTTCGGTGAATTTGATCTCCGCATCAGCGCTGAACATTTTGAAGGGCTGGTAGCGGTAGAGGTTTTCGGTCATAACCTGGCCGTCCACCAAATGGCGATGCACCACCGAAACCGGCGCCAAGAAGCCGTGGGACGACATCACATAATCAACGCTGGCCTGGTCGCGCACGGTGCGGCCCGCGTCCACGACCTCGGCCCAGGCTTCCACGCGCAGCGGCAATCCATCGGACTTGCGCATCCAGAGCCGGCCTTGGAGCGATTGGTGCAGCGCTCGCCGGCCATGGAATTCCAACTCGCCACTGGCCGTCGAGAGTTGCTTCCAGGTGAGCACGACCGCCGTATCGGTGCCCAACCGCGCCTGCTCGGAGGGGCCGAATTGCAGGTTTTGCCATCCGCGCCGCGTGAATTCGAGCAAGATCAGACCGTAGTCGGTGGCGATATCGACCAAGCCGAGCTGGGTGAGTTGCTCCAGCATCCGCTTGCGGGTCCGGTCGCTAGGCGACTGCAGGCCGAGTGATAAAGCGCGGCGCGCGTTCTCCTCGGTTTGCACCGGGTGCCCATCGGCCGAAATTACCTGGCGAAACTCATGCAGGTCACCGGAATCGGCATCCCGCAGCGTGCCCACGCTATATTCCGACACGATCTGGCGGACTGTAGAGCGCACGGCGAGGGCAGTGGCGGCGGCTCCAACGCGCGGCCGAAAGCGCAGTGGCGGCAGTACGCTGCGCTGTTCGAGCGTTTCGATGGTCAGCGTTTTGGTGATGTTCTGCGCCATCGCGTCGGCCTCTTCCGCCACTCGCGCCAGCTGGGGGCCGGCCGCTTCCAGGCCCGGCTTTGCGAGAGCCGCGGCCGACGGCGAAGCTTGGCCGGCTAGCGCCAGCGGTGCCAGGAATGCCATGAAAGCCAGCCGCATGGCTCCCATTGTAACAAGCGCCGCGGCTGGAAACAGATCTATAAATCATCTGTTTTCAGATGATTACGTAATAGTTTTCATTTTGTTGACAAAAAAGTTGCGCAAGGTCTTGAAACTCTGATATTCTAACAAAGCCGCCCAATTTGAAGTCTTTCGGTTAGCAGGTAGTGTTTGCAACTGCTGGGCGAAGAGTGGTATAAAGAGAGAGACTTCTGCAAGGAATGGTAACAAAGCTTTCCCGGGCCACCGGGGAAGTGGAATACGGCCTTCCTGTTTGGCTCTTTTTGAATTTCCGATTTCTTCGATGGCGTACGCCATTTGTGCGTAGCTGTCGATATCAAGTTTCGAGGCCCGCAGTCAGTTCCGGCATTATCGATGTCGATTCGGGCTGCGCAGATCTTTGACAATCTGGTTGGATGCAGTAAGGAAAACTCGTCAGAGAACTCTGAGTAAATAGCGGAGCGATCTTGAGGTCGGGGCTTGTCCCTGGCCATTCTCATATGTTTCAAATGAGAGTTTGATCCCGGCTCAGAATCAACGCTGGCGGCGCGCCTAACACATGCAAGTCGAACGAGAAAGCTGGAGCAATCCAGTGAGTAAAGTGGCGTACGGGTGAGTAACACGTGGATCATCTACCTCTTAGTGTGGAATAACCCAGGGAAACCGGGGCTAATACCGCATAAGTCCGTGAGGAGAAAGCAGCAATGCGCTGAGAGAGGAGTCCGCGGCCGATTAGCTAGTTGGCAGGGTAAAAGCCTACCAAGGCAGAGATCGGTAGCCGGCCTGAGAGGGCACACGGCCACACTGGCACTGAAACACGGGCCAGACTCCTACGGGAGGCAGCAGTGGGGAATCTTGCACAATGGGGGAAACCCTGATGCAGCGACGCCGCGTGAGCGATGAAGCCCTTCGGGGTGTAAAGCTCTTTCGGCAGGGAAGATTATGACGGTACCTGCAGAAGCAGCTGCGGCTAACTACGTGCCAGCAGCCGCGGTAATACGTAGGCAGCGAGCGTTGTTCGGAGTTACTGGGCGTAAAGGGTGTGTAGGCGGTCGCCTAAGTTTGGTGTGAAATCTCCCGGCTCAACCGGGAGGGTGCGCCGAATACTGAGTGACTAGAGTGTGGGAGAGGAAAGTGGAATTCCTGGTGTAGCGGTGAAATGCGTAGATATCAGGAGGAACACCGGCGGTGTAGACGGCTTTCTGGACCATAACTGACGCTGAAACACGAAAGCGTGGGTAGCAAACAGGATTAGATACCCTGGTAGTCCACGCCCTAAACGATGCATATTTGGTGTGGGTCATTCAGTTGATCCGTGCCGGAGCTAACGCGTTAAATATGCCGCCTGGGGAGTACAGTCGCAAGGCTGAAACTCAAAGGAATTGACGGGGGCCCGCACAAGCGGTGGAGCATGTGGTTCAATTCGACGCAACGCGAAGAACCTTACCTGGGCTCGAACGGCTGGTCAACGGTGGTGGAAACATTACTACCCCGCAAGGGGGTCCAGTCGAGGTGCTGCATGGCTGTCGTCAGCTCGTGTCGTGAGATGTTGGGTTAAGTCCCGCAACGAGCGCAACCCTTGTCCTGTGTTGCCATGTTCGCAAGAACGGAACTCGCAGGAGACCGCCAGGGATAACCTGGAGGAAGGTGGGGATGACGTCAAGTCCTCATGGCCTTTATGTCCAGGGCTACACACGTGCTACAATGGACGGTACAAAGCGCTGCAAACCCGCAAGGGGGAGCCAATCGCAGAAAACCGTTCTCAGTTCGGATTGCAGGCTGCAACTCGCCTGCATGAAGCTGGAATCGCTAGTAATGGCAGATCAGCACGCTGCCGTGAATACGTTCCCGGGCCTTGTACACACCGCCCGTCACATCACGAAAGTGGATTGTACTAGAAGTCTGCAGGCTGACCCGCAAGGGAGGCAGCGGCCCAAGGTATGATCCATGATTGGGGTGAAGTCGTAACAAGGTAGCCGTAGGAGAACCTGCGGCTGGATCACCTCCTTTCTAAGAGAGAACGTGGGTGGAGTTTCCGAAATACGATCTCTGTTAATGTACACAGGATCAAGTAAGAAACAGCCGTTCCACTCCAAGCACCGGTCAAGTTAGTCCCATCCAGAACTTCGGTTTTGGGCAAGGCGCGCCTAGCCGGGAGTCCGCTCCCAATCTCCACTTAGAGTTCCTCGAGTTTTCTGAAAAGGCCGTGGGCTTGTCTCATGGCTTCTGTATCCAACTGGCCTCGATTAGATTTCCGGCCGCGCTTGCGCGGTCGAAATGGGGCTGTAGCTCAGCTGGGAGAGCGCCTGATTTGCATTCAGGAGGTCGCCGGTTCGATCCCGACCAGCTCCACCAGCGTTGTGGAGCCGGATCGGCGGGTATTCGCCGCTTGACCGGCGTTCTATCCCTTGGGCCTGTAGCTCAGCTGGTAGAGCGCACCCCTGATAAGGGTGAGGTCGGTAGTTCGACTCTACCCAGGCCCACCAGCTAACAAGAGAAGTCAGAAGCCAGTAGTCAGGCGATAGAGGTTTCCTGACTTCCGACTCCTGGATTCTCAGGAAATCGATCTTTGACAACTGAATATTGACGGGCATTAATTAAACACAAGTATGTAGCGCGAAGAAGTAGCGTTCACAGCGGCGTGTTGGCCCAATTCGTCCCCGGTAAATCGGGGGCGGAGTAAGTCGGCCGCCGGTTGTGTGTGTGAAGTAGATTTTATGGTCAAGCTACTAAGGGCGTGTGTGTGGATGCCTTGGCGCAAGTAGGCGATGAAGGACGTGGTCAGCTGCGATAAGCCTCGGGAAGCCGCTAACAGGCTGTGATCCGGGGATTTCCGAATGGGGAAACCCAGTGGGTGTGAACACCCGCTACGTTTCACTGAATACATAGGTGGATCGGGCGAACTCGGGGAAGTGAACCATCTCAGTACCCGAAGGAAGAGAAAACAACCGTGATTCCGATAGTAGTGGCGAGCGAACTCGGAAAAGCCTAAACCAGGCGATTCGAAAGGAGAGCTTGGGGTTGCAGGACCACAATAATCTGCAGGCTGCTTCGGCAACGAAGCCGCCGGCAGGTTAAAAGAGGGATAGGAAAGTGTTAATCGAACGGTCTGGAAAGGCCGGCCATAGAGCGTGACAGCCGCGTAGGTGAAAATGCAATCCTCCTTCCAGTGGCTCCTAAGTACCGCGGGACACGTGGAACCCTGCGGGAATCTACCGGGACCATCCGGTAAGGCTAAATACTCACTTGCGACCGATAGTGAACTAGTACCGTGAGGGAAAGGTGAAAAGAACCCCTGCGAGGGGAGTGAAATAGTACCTGAAACCACACGCCTACAAGCAGTGGGAGGGCTATGCCGGGCAACCGGAATGCCTGACCTCGTGCCTATTGCATAATGAGCTGGCTAGTTATTCTCAGTGGCAAGGTTAAGCGTAAGCGAGCCGTAGCGAAAGCGAGTCTGAATAGGGCGATGCAGTCGCTGGGAATAGACGCGAAGCGGGATGATCTACCCTTGGCCAGGATGAAGTCCGTGTAACAGCGGATGGAGGTCCGAACCAGTGTTGGTTGAAAACAGCTTGGATGAGCTGAGGGTAGGGGTGAAAGGCTAATCAAATTCCGTGATAGCTCGTTCTCTCCGAAATAGCTTTAGGGCTAGCCTCTCGTGGTCCGTCGCGGTGGTAGAGAACTGATTGGACTAGGGGCCTTCCCAGGTTACCGAATCCAACCAAACTGCGAATGCCGTGAATGTGTAGCGAGGGAGTCAGACAGTGGGGGCTAAGCTTCATTGTCGAAAGGGAAACAGCCCAGACCGTCAACTAAGGTCCCCAAATCCATGCTCAGTGGGAAAGGAAGTCGGGACGCTCAGACAGCCAGGAGGTTGGCTTAGAAGCAGCCATCCTTTAAAGAAAGCGTAATAGCTCACTGGTCGAGCGGCCCGGTGCCGACAATATAACGGGGCTTAAGCATGGTACCGAAGTTACGGATTCGTCTAGCTTGCTAGGCGAATGGTAGGAGAGCGTTCTCAACAGCTGTGAAGGTCGAGCGAAAGCACGGCTGGAGCGTTGGGAAGTGACTCTGCCAGCATAAGTAGCGAGAAACCAGGTGCGAACCCTGGTCGCCGTAAGTCTAAGGATTCCTGAGAAAGGTTAATCCGCTCAGGGTTAGTCGGAGCCTAACGCGAGGCCGAAAGGCGTAGCGGATGGACAGCAGGTTAATATTCCTGCACTACCTTGTTTCGATCAAGACCGATGGGGGGACGCAGACTCAAGCTCGGCCGGGGTAATGGTTTCTCCGGTTGGGGGAGAGGAGATCCGGATAGGCAAATCCGCCGGGTCGTCTGCCAGGAAAAGCCCCTAAGGAGAAGTAAGGTATCCGTACCACAAACCGACACAGGTGGACGTGAAGAATATTCTAAGGCGCTCGGGTGATGGTAGGTTCAGGAACTAGGCACATTAGCTCCGTAACTTCGGGAGAAGGAGTGCTCTTGGCAACAAGAGCCGCAGTGAATCGTCTCAGGCGACTGTTTAACAAAAACACAGGTCTCTGCAAAGTCGAAAACGACGTATAGGGGCTGACGCCTGCCCGGTGCCGGAAGGTTAAAGGGAGAGGTTAGCCGCAAGGCGAAGCTTTGAACTGAAGCCCCGGTGAACGGCGGCCGTAACTATAACGGTCCTAAGGTAGCGAAATTCCTTGTCGGGTAAGTTCCGACCTGCACGAATGGCGTAACGATCTGAGAACTGTCTTAACCTGCCGCCCGGCGAACTTGTGGTCCCGGTGAAGACGCCGGGTGCCCGCCACTAGACGGAAAGACCCCGTGCACCTTTACTATACCCTTTCATGGAACTATGGGGCCATCTGCGCAGGATAGGTGGGAGGCTTTGAAGCCGGATTCTCGGATTCGGCTGAGCCAACGGTGAGATACCACCCTGATGGTTCTGTGGTTCTAACCTACTCGACTGAATCGTCGAGAGGGACAGTGGAAGGCGGGTAGTTTGACTGGGGCGGTCGCCTCCTAAATTGTAACGGAGGCGCGCGAAGCTTGGTTCAGGCGGCTTGGAAATCCGCCGACGAGTGCAAAAGCATAAACCAGGTTAACTGCGAGACCAACAAGTCGAGCAGATACGAAAGTAGGCTTTAGTGATCCGGTGGTTCTGTATGGAAGGGCCATCGCTCAACGGATAAAAGGTACGCCGGGGATAACAGGCTGATCGGAGTCAAGAGTTCACATCGACGCTCCGGTTTGGCACCTCGATGTCGGCTCATCGCATCCTGGGGGTGTAGAAGCTCCCAAGGGTTAGGCTGTTCGCCTATTAAAGCGGTACGTGAGCTGGGTTCAGAACGTCGCGAGACAGTTCGGTCCCTATCTGTGGTGGGCGTAGGAGATTTGAGGGGGCCTGCCCTTAGTACGAGAGGACCGGGGTGGACGAACCTCTTGTGATCCAGTTGTCCCGCCAGGGGCATCGCTGGGTAGCGAAGTTCGGTCAGGATAAACGCTGAAGGCATATAAGCGTGAAACCTTCCCCAAGATGAGATCTCCCAAGCGTAAGCTTTGAAGGGCACAGGTAGACTACCTGTTTGATAGGACGGATGTGTAAGCTGGGTGACCAGTTGAGCTTACCGTTACTAATCGCCCGTTCGGCTTGACCATAAAATTTACTGCGCACACACGGCAGCAAGCTTCAAAGACTTGTTCCCGTTAGCGCTGCTTTTTCCGCTAGCCCGTCAATATTCAGCNNCTTCTGGGTGACCTTAGCGAGAGGGACCCACCCGTTCCCATCCCGAACACGGCAGTTAAGCCTCTCAGCCCCGATGGTACTGCACGCGCAAGTGTGTGGGAGAGTAGGAAGTCGCCCGGTTTAATCCAAAAGCCTCCGCTAACCGCGGAGGCTTTTTTATTTGGGGAACGGCGGACGGCCTCGCGTCTGCCTCACTCCGGCCTTAATTGGTAAGTTCTCTGCCTCCGCGCCGTCTTCGGCCGCTCTACTCCGCATCCAGGACGCACACGTCGTCCAGGTTGCGGTACTTCTCCGCGTAGTCCAGGCCGTATCCCACCACAAACCGGTCCGGGATCTGGAAGCCGGAGTAGTGCACGTGAACCGGACGCAGCCGCCGCTCCGGCTTGTCGAGCAGCGCCGCGATCCGTATCGAGTGCGGCTTGCGCTGATCGAGCACGTGCATCAGGTAATTCAGCGTCACACCGCTATCGACGATATCTTCCACGATCACCACATTGCTCCCCTCGATCGAGATGTCGAGGTCCTTGGTCAACCGCACTTCGCCGGAGCTGGTCTTCCCCTTGCCATAGGTCGAGATGCCCATGAAGTCCACCGACACGTCGCGCTTCATGGCGCGCGCCAGGTCCGTCATGAAAAAGCACGCTCCTTTCAGGATGCAGATGAAATAGAGGTCGCCCTGCGGATAGTCGGCGGAAATCTGCGCGCCTAACTCGCGAATCCGGGCCTGGATCTTCTCGGCGGAGATCAGTACTGGCAGCTTGGGGTCGGTCATGGTTTAGGGGCCGGGCCGGCCACTGCGCTCGGCCTGCCGGTCCTTACATTATCACGGAATCCCGGCGCGCCCGCTGAAGCACTCTTTTTCCCGCGGCGCAGTGACTAAACACCGCGGGCTCACCTGCTATGATGGCGGTGGGTGGACGCGTGCCCCGTGGGCCCGTAGCTCAGGTGGATAGAGCACCTGCCTTCTAAGCAGGTGGTCGCTGGTTCGAGTCCAGCCGGGCCTACCAAGTCGTCATTGATTCTAAACGATCCAGTTTGATCTCCACCCATCGCCTTCCGCCTTTATCCTTCGACTCAACTGTGCCAAAACTGTGTCAAAATCCTGCGCCCAGTAGTTCCGACAGCATCGACACTGGCTCTTGCCCTGGTTGCCACGGCCGTTATGACAAGCTGCCGTTATGACAGTCTGCGGTGCGACTGGTCTTATTTAAGATGTACACTGAAGGCGAATGAGCCTGGTTCCAGGGTCACTGCCGTATGTAAGGCGCAACGGATTCCGAACGATAGTCGCTCGGCTCGGTTTTCCGATGGTCGCGGAAGGGCCGGTAACCGTGGAGCCTGGCGGAGACGTGGCCGTGCTTCGGACGTTCGTGGCACCAGGTTTATGACAGGTACCCGCGCACTCGGCTCAGCCGTGGCGGCGCTGGCCGGAGCCGCGCTGTGGCTGGTTGCCGCGCCTCCTGTTGCCGAGAGCCCCATCCGATTCGCTTACCGGCCGATCGATTTCAGGCTGGAGAGTTGTGAGACGCCCGAGCGCCACGCGCCTGAAACGATGGCCGGCGGCGTGGCCATCTTCGACTACAACAACGACGGCAAGCTGGATATCTTCTTCACCAACGGAGCCGATATCGGCACGCTCAAAAAGAGCTCGCCGAAGTACTCCAACCGCCTGTTCGAAAACGATGGCACCGGCCACTTCAAAGACGTCACCGCGAAAGCGGGCCTCGCCGGAACTGGCTACGATACCGGCGTGGCGATCGGCGACTACGACAACGACGGTTACGAGGACATCTTCGTCGGCGGCGTGCATCGCAACACGCTGTATCACAACAACGGCGACGGCACGTTCACCGACGTTACGGCGAAGGCCGGCCTATCCTCTAAACCCGACCCCGAGTACGGTCCACTCTGGTCCGTGGGTGGCGCGTGGGTGGATGTCAACAACGATGGCCTCCTGGATCTGCTGGTGGTGAACTACCTGCAGTGGGACGGCGATAAGGAGCCGGTATGCCTGGATAACGGCCATCAAGAATACTGTCATCCGAGATTTTACGGGAAGACGCCCAACCAGTTATTCCTGAACAACGGCGATGGCACGTTCACGGACGTCTCCGTCTCCTCGGGTCTTCGGGCGCATCCCGGCAAGGGCATGGGCGTGGGAGTGGCGGACTACGATCTGGATGGCCACATGGACTTCTTCATCGCCAACGACAAGCTATTCAATTCGCTGTTTCATAACAAGGGCGATGGGAAGTTCGAGGAGGTTGCTTTCGACGCCAATGTGGCGCTCCGCGAAGATGGCACATACATTTCCGGGATGGGTGTGGATTTCCGGGACCTCGACAACGACGGCTATCCCGACATTTGCCTGGCGGCGCTCGACAACGAGACTTTTCCCATTTACAGGAACACCGGGAAAGGAGACTTCGTGGAAGTAACTTCGCAGAGTAAGATGGGCCAACTGAGCGAGCCTATGTCCGGTTACTCACCGATGATCGCCGATTTCGACAACGACGGGTGGAAGGATATCTTCGTTTCTCGAGGTCATGTGCAATCGCTTCTGGCGTCGTCTCACCTGCTGGTGGCGCAGAATAACACTGTATTCCGCAATCTGGGTGGCATGAAGTTCGCCGCTCTCACCGGCGAGGCCGGATTCGCGGCGCAAGCGCCATCGCGGCACCGCGGTTCGGCCATGGGCGACCTCGATGGCGACGGACGCCTGGACATTGTGGTGAGCGCGCTCAGCGCGCCCGCTGAAATCTGGATGAACCAGAGCCCGGGCTCGAATCATTGGCTGGAACTCCGGCTGGAAGGCACGAAAAGTAATCGCGACGCCATTGGCGCTCGCATCAAGATTGTCACCAAGAGCGGCCCTCAATATAATCACCTCGCCACGAGCGTGGGTTATGCGTCCTCCAGTGCTGGCCCGGTGCATTTCGGACTGGGCCGGAACGCCTCGGTGGACCTGGTGGAGATTCACTGGCCGTCGGGCGTCGTGCAGGAACTGAAGAATGTGCCGGGCGATCAACTCCTGAAAGTGAAAGAGCCGGCGCGCTAAGTATATCTTCGTTGTGCTTGGCTTACCAGAAGTGCCGCTCGAGTATGCGGGGCGGCCCGGAGGTGCCGTGAATGACTCTCGTCGCTGAGACCAGTTGAATGTTCTTCCGCTCCCAGCCCTTCGGCGCCCCTTTGGCCATGGCTTCGAGGGGTGAGATCGGTGAGAAACTCACCCGCGGCAATGGTTCCGTAGCCGGTGAGGCCGCCGATGACCACGACCATGCGGGCGGTGGTCGGGTCCAGCGTCCGGGAGATCGGTGCGTAGTCTTCCGTGAGGGCCAGGTAAGGTGTCCGATAATTCACGGCCCGATCCTGCCTGGTTGGATTCTGGCTTCCGCGCCCGTGGTGATCCGGACGTTGATCGAAACCGCACCAGACCTGCGCGCCTTCAACGCCACTCGCCCAGGCGCCCACCGTGGCCTTGGTGAATCCGGGCCGGGGCTCTGATTGTAAACGCGCTTTGTGATCGGGGAGGAAACGCCATCCAGGACCAGGGTCTTCAGCCTCGGCCAGTTCGCCGCTCTGTTCGCCAACGTTAACTCATTCATTTCACTCCTTTTAATGGGCATTATCGGCAGCCATGCGGACATTACCTCGGGGTGGCGGAGCCATCAAGCAAAACTGGGGACGAGTAGCGGGCGATTTCGTTACTGTTGTACGTCGAGGAACCGGTATGATGGATCGATGCTTGGCTTTGAGCCAACCCATCGCCATTGAGGCGTAATGACGACTTCCGGTTTTCTGCTTAGAACAATCTGCCCATGAACCCCAACCCAATTCACGTCAGTCGCGATTCCACGATTCTCAGGCCCGATCAATCGCGCGTGCTTCTACGGCCAATCGGTCCGGGAGATTCGCAGCGGGTCGGCAGCATCGTCGCCAGAATCATATCGCTGCCGGAAGACCGGGTCGGCGTCCTCCTGGATGAGATCTCCGCCGAGTTCTCCCAGAGGCACCAGCACATCCGCCGCCGCTTTCTGGAACGCTTTGAACAAGTCCGCGAGATGCTATTGACGGATGAGGAACTCTCCGAACAAAGACGGCTGTTGATCGGCTCCTATTTCCTGGCCGAATACTCTTTGGAATCCGCCGCGCTGTTCAATCCCTCGATCGTGCCGCACCCCGATCAAACCGGCCTGCCAACTGGCTCCCTGCGGTTCATTCTCAGCCTCCGCGCCACCGGAGAAGGGCACATTTCTTCCATCACGTTCCGAACCGGTATCATCCATCCCGATCGTCGGATCGACGTATTAACATCCGCTGGCTTTCTCACCGAGCCTCGTCAAATCCCAAACCCCCTTTACGAGAAGGGACTGTTCGCGCGGAAGCTCATTGAGCTTAGATTGACGCGCGAATTGACGCGCCGGGTCATGAACAAACTTGGGAACTCGTTCTCGCTCGAAGAGCTTCGCGCCAGCCTCCAAGCCGAACAGTTCCGCCTGCCGGATGGAATGACGCCCGAAGATCAAGACGAGGCACAGGGGATTTGGATTCTGGCCCGGTCCAACTACGAGGTCCAGTTCCAGCCGGAGCAGCAGTTGTCCGAGCGCATATTATTCCCAGCCACACCCTCGCAACGCAACGGCATCGAGGACGCGCGGTTCGTTTGTTTCCAGAATGACGACGGTACTCACATCTACTATGGAACCTTCACCGCCTTCGATGGCAAGGTCGTCATGCCGGAGCTGGTGGAGACCTCCGATTTCCTCCTCTTTCGATTCATTACCCTGAATGGCCCGGCCGCCCAAAACAAAGGCATGGCCATCTTCCCCAGGAAAATCAATGGCCTCTATGCCATGCTCTCCCGCCAGGACAATGAGAACATCTATCTCATGTTTTCCGACAACGTCCACTTCTGGAATGAGCGTAGGGTGCTCGTGAAACCTAAGTTTTCGTGGGAACTGGTCCAGCTTGGGAACTGTGGATCCCCCGTGGAAACCGATGCCGGCTGGCTGGTACTCAGCCACGGGGTCGGGCCGATGCGACAGTACTCGATCGGCGCGTTCCTCCTCGATCGCGATGACCCGACCAAAGTGATAGGACGGCTCCGCGAACCCTTGCTCAAGCCGAACCAGAACGAGCGTGAAGGTTACGTGCCCAATGTCGTTTATACCTGCGGAGCTCTCGTCCACTCAGGCGAACTAATCATTCCTTATGGCATGGCCGATAACGCCACTGGTTTCGCAACCGTCGCGCTCGCCGAGGTGCTGGCTGCCATGGAGCGGGAAGCCCCATCGCCAGCATGACCGTCCCCAACAAAAGGGTGGCCGTCCTGTCGCCTGTAGCCTGGCGAACACCTCCCCGGCAATACGGCGCGTGGGAGACAGTTGCCGGCAACATCACCGAAGGACTGGTCTCCCGTGGCTGGGACGTGACGCTGTTCGCCACCGGGGATTCCGTGACCCGCGCTCACCTGCATGCCGTAGTGGACCGGGGGTATGAAGAGGATCCCGCCATCGATCCCAAGGTAGCCGAATACCTTCACATCTCGGAAGCCTTCGAGCACGCGGCTGAGTTTGACCTGATCCATAGCCATTGCGACTTCATGGCGCTTTCCTACAGCCGGCTGGTGAAGACCCCGGTTCTGACGACCATCCACGGATTCTCGTCGCCCAGAATCATGCCCGTCTATGAGAAGTACCGTGACGGATATTTCGTCTCGATCAGCAACTCCGATCGCGCACCGGGTCTGAATTATCTGGCGACAGTCTATAACGGCATTGACCTTTCGCTATACCCGATGCAGGAAACTGGCGGCGATCACCTGATCTTCCTCGGCCGGATTCACCCTGACAAGGGTGTCCACCTGGCGATCGAGGTCGCTCGCCTGAGCGGGTTGCCGCTGCTCATCGCAGGCATTATCCAAGATCGGACATACTTCCGAGAGCAGGTGGAGCCCCACCTCGATCAGGCGATCCGCTACATCGGGCCGGTGGACGTGCCGGGCAAGAACGCGTTGTTCGCGCGTGCCCGAGCGTTGCTGCACCTGACCACCATTCCGGAGCGATTCGGACTGGTCCTGGCGGAAGCCAATGCCGCCGGCGTGCCCGTGATCGCCATGGACCTCGGCTCTTGCCGCGAAGTGATTCAGGACGGGCAGACGGGCTTCCTCGTCAATAACGTCCACCAGGCGGTCGAGGCCCTGGAACGCCTTGGTGAAATCGATCGCAACGCCTGCCGCCAACGGGTCCAGCAGTGTTTCTCTATCGAAACCATGGTGGAAGCTTACGAACGGGTCTACGGGGCGATCTTCGCGTTGGAAGGGAAGTCATGAATACTAAGCCGGACCTCGTAAGGCGATACGCTCACAACCCCATCCTCACCAAAGCCGATATCCCTTACCCGGTAGAAACGGTCCACAACGCAGCGGTGGCGAAGCATGAGAACGAATACATCATGCTGTTCCGTTCCCATCTACGCACAGGACGGTCCATCATCGGCCTGGCGCGCAGCCCCGACGGCTTCCACTTCACGGCCGATCCGGAGCCATTTCTGACTCCTGCCCGGGACAGCCCTTTTGCGGCCTACGAAGAGTTCGGCGTCGAGGATCCACGCGTGACACACATGGATGGGGAGTACCTCATCACCTACAGCGCCTACTCGCGAAACGGAGTCCGCATCGCCCTGGCAAAGACGAAGGACTTCAGTCGCGTGGAAAGGATCTCCCTCATCACGGAGGCCGACTACCGGAACGTGGTGATCTTCCCCGAAAAGTTTGACGGCCTCTATGCGCGGCTTGACCGTCCCCATTCGGAAATCGCCCCTTGGTCAATTTGGATTTCCTATTCTCCGGATCTGCGTTTTTGGGGCCAATCACAACTCATCATGCGGCCCGAACAATATCACTGGGATGAAATGAAGATCGGTCCGGGCGCGCCGCCGATCAAAACGGACCAGGGATGGCTTTCCATCTATCACGGCGTTTTCCGGACGATGGACGGATCGGTCTATCGCTTGGGGGTCGCTCTTCACGATCTACTGAACCCAGCGAAGGTCATCGGAGTGAGCGACTCGTGGATTTTACAGCCGGAAGATCCCTGGGAAATCACGGGATATGTCCACAACGTCGTGTTCACCTGCGGGGCTGTTCCCGAGTGCGATGGAACCGTGAAGATCTATTGGGGCGGCGCGGATACGGTCATGTGCGTGGGCGAAGCGAATGTCTCCGATCTGGTTGCGTTATGCCTGGATCACGGCAGACCGGCAAAATGAGCTCCAGGTTCGGATGGGAGTTTTTGCCCACTCCATGGCAAATTCGCGCCGGTGGCCGGATCGCGGACAGGGCCAAGTAGGCTGCTTAGATTCTTAGATTACCCATCTTGGTCCATTCTGAGGCTGCCCCTCACCTGGTTGCCCGATGTCCCCAATCGGCACGCGCATTATGGGCAATTTGAACCTGATCTGTTGCAAACTCTAGCAGTTGTGCTCACCAGTACATTAACTTTTTAACCCGGTTTCGGAAGCCTCGTTCCCCCCTTGCAAATGTCAAGGAATCGCCGCATAATCATTTCGGCGCTCAAGATCTACTTATCTTTGGGGCCTTTTAGTTGTGGCGTGCAAGTCCGCTGCTTTGCGGTCGTCAACCACCCCCCAGACTTATATAAAAAGCGCGAGGCTGAATCGAGCAAAGTCTTGCGCTTGCGCTGAGTCGCGCAACCACAGGGCTCGGAAAGGAAGTGAACCATGCCAAGGCGAGGAACTGAAGGCGAAATCGCCACAGTTGCGTACCAATTGTGGCTAGACAACGGCTGTCCCGTTGGATCGGATCGAGAAGACTGGTTCCGGGCAGAAGCGATGCTCAAAAACGCACTCATCGCGAAGTGCGAAGATCTGGCGAGACGTCCATCGATCCCCCGCTGCGATACTCGCACCGAGTCCGAAATGCCGGCCGATTTCCGATGGGAGGGACATTGGGAAGTATGGGAAAGTGAATGGTGCGTCGCCCGCTGGATCTGGGACCTGGGCCGCTCCAGAGTTGAAGTTTCGAATCGCGCAGCCTGACAGGACTTGCCAGCCGTTTCGCGCGGTGTGCTTCTTCGAAAGTGAAGGTTGCCGATCATTACGATTTTCTGGCCCCAAGTCCTTCGATGAGCTGTGGGATACACTGGGCTCCCGGCGGTTAGATCCTCTGTCACGTCGTAGTGTATTATCGCGCACTCCAACTCCAGGATCGTCGGCCATCTGGCAAGTGGCCAGTGGGAGGCGGATTGCGATCGGCCTGGAGACGGCGTTATTTCGGGTTATCGGCAGCCACCTGGTCAGCGTCGCAGCCAAGTGCGGCTAAGGACGCATACGGCTACGCCGAACCCCCCGATCGCTAGCCCAGCGAAGCGGTTCATCGATTGTAGGATGCGATCGTTGAACCGGCCGCGGAAGTGGTTCACGATGCTGCTCAGCACAATCCACCAGGCCATCGAACCCGAGAAGATCCCGACTACGAGAAACACGGTCAACCACCACTGCCTTTGATTCCCCATGCCGAGCGCAGCCAGGAGGGCGAGAAACGACAGCACGGTCGTCGGATTCGTGAGGGTCAAGAGAAATGTCGACCTCAAATCCGAGTACGCGCTCCCGCGGTCTTGCTCTTGCGCGCTCAGCGGCTCGGGCCGCTTGAAGAAGTACGAAATGCCGATAACGACCAGCAGAATGCCGCCGAAAAAGCGAATCCAGAATTGTTCGCGTATAAGGAACTGGACTACGAGTGTGATGCTGAAGCCCGCGACACCGCCGTACAGCATGTCGGCCGTCGCCGCTCCGAGGCCGGAGATCACGCCCGACCGCCATCCTGCCTCGATCGTCCGGTGAATGCACAAGATGTTTACCGGTCCCACGGGCATCGCAATCATCAGCCCCACGATTATGCCCCCTATCAGCAACTCGACTTCTCTCATTCGTCGGCTACCACCTCAGCCGGGAATTTTCACTTTGGACTCCCGGGTCCTGTTCAGCATACACCCAGCCGCCCTCCTTTGATCTTTGATCTTCTCAGTTGCATTTTCCCTCTGGGCGCTGTTTTCGCCCCGCAAGGCCAGACTTCACGAAACGGAAGAGGGTCTACCGGACGCTTCCAACGTGCCGCGCCACGCGCGGAGCCTGACCCATGAGGCGTTCACCAGCAGCCCGAGGAGGATAACGTAGAGCGGAGCAACTTCTTCGCGATAACGGTTGTGGTCGCCTGGAGAAAACAGGATGGTGACCGCCGAATCGTAGGCAATGTTGAAGAGCAGGAACAGGATCGTCGCGCATCGCGCATGCCGTTCGCCCGTCCAGTCGCCGCTTCGCAAAAACCCGCGGACCGCGAGAACCAGGCCGCCAGCCAGGCAGGCCGGGAACAGAAAGACATTCAGCCACGCAATCGGTTCGGTGTCTGAGTCAGGATCGGGATCCACAAACAGCTCGCCAGCGGTAATTCGCTCGTACCAACTCAGAAAGGGCCGTAAGGAATTTGCACTCTGCGTCTGATCGAAGGGATACACGTCGGTTGCTGGCAGCAGGTAGGTGCGCAGGTTCGCGCGGACTTGCTTCCACAATAGTCCCGGGCACTCGCGAGCGACGACTTGAGCGTCGCGGTAATAGAAATCCGCCACCTTCGATGTCCACGCCGAATTCCAGTTATCGGCGCCAGTGGTCTTTTGCGGCATGTCGAGCAGAAGGATGCCGGTCGGCGCTGGTTGCCTCACAAACTCCGCATAGAGACAGGTCTTGGTTTCGAACTCGGGGATCTCGAGAATCCTGCTGATCCTGCCTTCGCGCTTCAGCCGTTCCAGTGCTTCCGGAGGTGCCTGCTGCTGCACCATGAAGGCATAGTTCATCTTCTTGTATACCTGCCCCGGAATCATGTCGCCGAACACGACGTAATTCTTGGCATAGAACGCGACGATCAGCAGCGTCGGCACGGCGGCGGCCCACAGGCCTCTCTTCCAGTGGTTTCTAGTTACCCAGATCAGCAAGGATGCAAGAAGCAGAAACCAGCTCAGGTGGTACACTCCTCGCACGCTGGCCACAACGGTCAACGAGACGAAAAAGAACAGCGCATCGCGGAACTTCACCGCGCGAATGTAGCGCCCCATCGCCCACGCGGCCACGGTGAGGGAGACCATCACTGGGTATTCATAAAAGACCCAATTCTCATACAGCACCGTGATTGGGCTCGACGTAAACAACGCAGCCAGCAGGAAAGCCAGCCAATTTGCCACGCCCAAGCGCATCATCACCGCCATCAGGCTGAAGGCCAGCGCCAATCCCATCAATAAATGAACGATGAAGAATACAGCTTCCGGATGCGTGGCCGTCTTCAGCACCAGCCCCAGATACAGGTTGAACCCAGGTGGCTGCTCTCGCAGATAGAACAGACTCTGCCACAGATGTTCCCTGAGGAGCGCCGGATCGATGTACTGCAAATAGGTGCCGATGGGTATGGTGTCGGGCCGCACGCCCAAGGCAAAGTAAATCACGCGAGACACTGCAAAAACCAGCGCCAGCAGAATAGAACAGAGTTTGCCATCGCCGCCGGTGCGTGGCGGCGAGAAGCGGATGCGTTGTATCGATGGTCCTTCCCTGATTTCGCTGTGCATTTGTCGTCGCCAGGCTCAGAGTGCCGAGGTCTCGTCGGGCACCGCCGGACTTCCAGTCCCGTCTATTGTATACTTTGGCGCAATCCTTCGATCCTGCGAGTTGCAGCGTGCGAGTTGCAGCGTGCGAGTTGCAGCGCGAGTTGCCGTGTCGCCTCATTTCCGATTCCCCGCCGCCAACGCCCTTCCAGACTGCAAGCATCGATCAGATTCTCCAGGCGGGATGGCATCGCGGTGAACGGCGCTCTCGGCATTGAGGTAGCGCGCACCGCTCAGCCGACGGTGATCCTGATGGACATCAATCTGCCCGGCATCAGCGGTGTGGAAGCCTTGAAAATCTTGCGCGTAGACCCGTCCACGGCGCACATCCCCGTGGTTGCGCTCAGTGCGAACGCAATGCCCCGCGACATCGAGAAGGGCCTGCAGGAAGCGTGTCTGTATTTCAGTGGCTGGGCCGCGCATGGCGCCACCGGCTCATTGCAGGCGAGAGCGATGAGGGTGTAAGATCTCAATGTTGCTACGCCACGACCGCTGACCGTCACGGAATCGGTGTGGTCGTTTCCTCGCCTTCAGGAGGCAGTAGCCAGTGAAAGGAAATCTGATGAAATCCGGTTTGCGGTTGCCTGTGATGACCGCCCTGTTCACCATCACAGCGCTCGGTGCTTCGAACGGAGACTTTCTGAGTCATTACAAGGGAACTCCCTACCAGGACGGCTATTATAACGGCGGGGCGCAGAAGATTCCCGGCGTGGTGCACTGCGCGTATTACGACCGCGGCGGGGAGGGCGTGGCCTATCACGATACGGACGCCAAGAACCACGGCAGCGGGGAGCTGAATCCGGCCAATGGGACCTATCTGAATGAGTTCCGCATGGGCGAAGGCGTGGATACTTCGTACACCAAGTTCAAGCTGGACCCGCAGATCGACGACAACCCGTTCGAGCAGGTCCAGCCGCCCGCGAACCTGCTCTATGTGGGCTGGACCGAGCCGGGCGAGTGGTTCAACATGACGGTCGAGGTGGCGCAAGCCGGCGATTACACGGCCGACCTGCTCTACACTTCCAATCGCGGCGGGACGATCTCATTGGATGTGAATGGAGAGCCGGCCACCGGCCCGCTGACCATCGTCTCCACATTCAACGCATCCGACCCACTGGCCTGGCGGCAGTGGCACCACTGGAGGATTGCGCTGGGAATCGCGAAGGTTCATCTTCAAGCCGGCAAGAGCGTTCTCACCGTTCACATTCTGACGGAAGGGAACATGAACCTGGCAACCTTCGCCTTTAGGAAGGCCAACTAGGCCGAACCCCGCGACCAATTTCTGTCGATCGGGCCTACCAATCGAACCGCCACTCGCGCCTCCGCGCCAGGCGCTAAGATAGCGGTTAATGAGGCCTTTTCTCGCGATAACTTTGGGTTGCCTGGCGGGTTTCGCCGGCGCCGCGCAGCAGGCTGCGCCCTCGCTCGCCGTGGATGCCACTGCCAGCGTTCACCCGATCAGCCCGTATATCTACGGCATCAACGAGTACGCCGACAACGGGCTGGCCGGCATCATGCGCATTCCCCTGCGCCGCTTCGGCGGCGATGCCACCACCAGCTACAACTGGCAAAACGATGTCAGCAACGCCGCGTCGGACTGGTATTTTGAAAACTACGCGCAGTACAGCGGAACACCCGCGCTGCCCGACGGTTCGTCGTTCGACCTGTTCCACGAAGCGAACCTCCAGACGGGCGCGCTCACTCTGGGCACTATCTCGCTGATGGACTGGACGCCGAAGGACACTGTCAGTTGCAGCTTCAGCGTCGCGAAGTACGGCGCTCAGACAGGCGTGAATCAGTACAACACCAATTGCGGAAACGGCATCCTGCTCAAGAACAACCAGCAAATCATCGACAATCCGACCGACGCCTACCAGCCCTCCGACCCGGCGTTCGAACAGCAGTGGGTCAAATACCTCATCGAGCGGTACGGCCCGGCCAACGCCGGCGGCGTGCGTCTGTGGAGCATGGATAACGAGCCGGAATGGTGGTACGGCGTCCACATCGACATTTACCAGCAGCCCGCCACCTACGATGACATGATGGCGCGCAACCTCAAATGGGCGCAAGCGGTCAAAGCGGCGGACCCCAGCGCGCTGGTCACCGGGCCGGTGGCCGCCGGTTGGCCCGGCTATTTCTACTCTCGCTTGGATTTCCAGAACGGATGGAATAAACCTCCCTACCAATACTGGGACAACCCGGTCGACCAGAAAGCACACGGCGGCGTGCCTTGGGTAGAGTATTACCTGCAGCAGATGCAGCAGTTCGAGAAGCAGAACGGATACCGCCTGCTGGACGCGGTGGACATCCACGGCTATCTCACGCCGGACTCGTTGAGCGACACCGTGGGCGATGCCGCGGCGGAAACGCTGCGCATGACCTCCACGCGCGCGCTTTGGGATCCCAACTACATCGTGCCCAACACGAGCGCCGGCGATGATGAATTCGACGCGAACGGCAACCAGACCCCGCCGCAACTGATCCCGCGCATGCACCAATGGGTGGACCAGAACTATCCCGGCACCAAGCTGGCCATCACGGAGTACATGTGGCACGCGCTCGCGAGCATCACTGGCGCCATCGCGCAAGCCGACATACTGGGCATTTTCGGGCGCGAGTCGCTCGACTACGGCACGCTTTGGGGACCGCCCGCGCCCACCGACCCCGGCGCCTTCGCCTTCAAGATTTTCCTGAACTACGATGGCGACGGCAGCCAGTTCGGCGAGACCAGCGTCTCCGCCACCACGCAAAATCCGGATGTGCTCTCCATCTTCGCCGCCGAGCGGCATGATTCCGCGCTCACCGTGCTGGTGCTGAACAAGACCACGGGCGCCATCGCCGATAGCATCAGTCTCGCGGACTTCACACCCGCCGGGACCGCTCAAGTGTGGCAGTACAGCCAGAGTAATCTCGGCGCCATCGTGCGCCAGACTCCCGACCTCAACGTGGCCGGCAACAGCGTCAGCGCGACTTTTCCGCCATATTCGATGACGCTGCTGGTGATTCCGCAGGCGCAGAGCCTGATGACCGTGCCGCAGCCGGCGATCGCCGCGGTCACCAACGCAGCCTCGTACGATGAGACCGGCATGGCGCCCGGAGAGATCGTGACCATCTGGGGCCAAGGGCTGGGACCGGCCGCGGGGGCTAACCTCCAACTCGATTCCAATGGCCTGCTCACGACTTCCCTGGGCGGCACGCAGGTGTTCTTCAACGGCAATCCGGCGCCGCTGACCTACTCGGCGAACGGGCAAGTCAATGCCATCGTCCCCTACGAAGTGGCGCAGACGCAGACGGCCAGCGTGGTGGTGGTCTATCAAGGCAACCCGTCGGCGCCGTCCCAGATTGCCATCTCGGCCGTCAAGCCGGGCATCTTCACCAGCAGCAACTCCGGCAGTGGGCAGGGCGCCATTCTGAACCCTGACTACAGCGTGAATGGTCCGGCGAACCCGGTCCAGCGCGGACAGTATGTCTCCATATACGGGACCGGTGAAGGAGTGACCACGCCCCCGGGCATGGACGGCCGTCTGTCCAGCGTATCGGGAACGCCGCTGCCGAAGGTCGCGGCTTCCTGCTCAGCCACCATTGGCGGCCAGCCAGCCACGATCAATTATTGCGGCGAAGCGCCGGATCTCACCGCCGGCCTGGTGCAGGTGAACGCACTGGTTCCGGAATCGATCACCCCAGGCAGCGCCGTCCCCGTGACCATCACCATCGGCGGCGTCACCAGCCAGGCGGGGGTTACGCTGGCGGTGAAGTAGGGCGGACAGACGATCGGTTTTGTCGTCTGTCAATGTTTCGCGTTTTGAGCTAATGGGCCAGTGAGCAGCCATCTGGCCACTCACCGGTCAGGATCGCGCAGGCACATCGACGCGAGTCAATTCTCGACCGGGACCTTCTCAAAGTGATCAACAACCACAATGTCGCCCGTGCCTTTCTTCGGAATCAACTCCAGACCGAGTTGATCCCTGACGGCGTGTATGAGGCTCGGGCCGTGCGGAAGATCGGCGGGCTCTTCTCCTACCAGCTCTTGCGGGCCATTCCATTCGAGGTACCACGTAATATCGATGTCGTACTTTCCCTTCAGCCCGGTCGAGTCGACTACCTTCCGGCCCAGGTTGAACGACAACGTCTTGACGATTTCCTGCATGGAAAGATTGAACCCAGTCCAGCGATTGCACCCAGCCCAACCCTCCGTCCGGCCATCGCGACCGGCCGGAAACACCGGGCAGCCGTCCTTGCCTATACTGGGTTCCGTATGCGCCCACGGGCCTTCAGGAACCGACACAGCATCCGGCGACGACTCCTTCATCTTCGGACCCTTCTTCCCCACGGTCAGTTCGAAGATCGTCATTTCCTTTTGCTCATAGTGGAATCTGAGCTTAAAGCGTTCCGCCAGCAAACTCTGTAGCATTTGCCGAAACTGCTCTTTGGTGGTTCCCTCCGGCACTTTGGCCAAAATGTCGAACTCGGCCCGACAGCAGCTACTCCCGGGATGAAACTGGTACACCTCGAAGCCGTATGCCTGGATAATGAAAAAAGCGAGGGGCATCGAGCACCTCCAAATACCCGGGCTGCTCGTGCCGGGCCCGCCGCTGCACATGCGCCGTTCGGACGAAGACGGCTTGACGGTGACTACCTCGAACGATGGCACTTCCGCTGCCTGGCCGCAGGCGCATACCCAGGCCAGGGTCAGACAGTTCACTGCCAGGATCAGCGGTCTCATGAAGCTTTCGATCCCTTTCAGACTTAACGATATCAAGTATCGTTATTGAGGGCACTCGTGCGTTCCGGCGAACTCGTGCAGGCCGCCCCGACTACGCGATTGGACACCAGGAGCGCGCAACGCCCATCTCGGCGACTGACCAGTACCTGATTTGGCGAAGCACGACAGACCATGAAAAGCGATGGTCCGTCCAGGTCCGTCCTACCGCACATCAGTCGTACACGAAGTGCAGCACTTTCTTGAGGTCTTCCCACGCTTCGCGTTTGGCGTCTTGATTGTACGGGCGCAGCAAGTAGGACGGGTGGTAAGAGACCATCACCTGAATGCCGCGACACTCCAGCCACTTTCCGCGCATTTGGGTGACGCCTTGCGGCCTGTAAGCGCGCGCGGCGGTGCCTCGCCTATTGCTTCTTGATACCCGCGTCGCTCGTGAGCACCGACAGTAAGCTGCGTGCACAGCCGGGGCGCTCGTCGGTCGTGGGCCCCAACCCAACTCATCAGGGAAGGCGCTGGCGCCATTTGTCCGGGTCGCGAGAAGTGTGAAATACGGCGTAGATCGTGACCGTCGCCTCCGATTGCTCGTAAAACACAGCGTATGGAAAGCGCCGTATCAGGGAGCGACGGTAGCCCTCGTGAGCGACAGGGTACATCTCGGGCCGGCGCCGGATGCTTTCCAGGCACGCATCGACCGAACTCAGGAACTCCTCACCCAGTCCGGCTCTGCGGCCTTCATACCAGAGGCAGGCTTCTGCAATGTCCAACTCTGCTTCCGGAGCTATCACCAGCTCAACGGGCATAGCGGGCACGCACGTTGCGCTTCACCTCTTCCCAGGGCAGCCCCGAAGCTGGGTTCTTCAGTAGATTCGCTTTCCTGCGTGCCAGTTCCTGCTTTTGCCAATCGTGGACTGGTACGGCCTCCGGCGCGGCCGCAAGATCGTCCCACAGATCTTCGACAAGTTGGAGCTTCTCGGAGGGGCTTAGATCAAAGATCGAGGCTGAATCCATTCGGGTCTCCATTGCCAATTCTCTCAAATTGCATGGCTACCTGGCGGTATCACGCGCTTCTCGGCGACTGATCACTACCTGCTCTGGCGACCACCAAAGGCGATGGTCTGTCCTACCGGCTTTAGCTCAGTCGTAGACGAAGTGCAGCACTTTCTTGAGGTCTTCCCAGGCTTCGCGCTTGGCGTCTTGATTGTACGGGCGCAGTAAGTAGGAGGGGTGGTAGGAGACCATCACCGGAATCGAGCGCCATTCGAGCCAATGGCCGCGCATCTTGGTGACGCCTTCCTTGCGACCGGTGAGCGCGCGCGCGGCGGTGCCTCCCAAAGCGCAGATGGCCTTGGGCGCAATCGCGGAGAGTTGGCGATGCAGGAATTGTCCGCAGATCTCCATTTC
>PLOR01000109.1:58117-68173 GCA_003142185.1 Bryobacterales bacterium | reverse complement strand
TCGTCGGCGCCCGGGCCTTCGCCGACAAACACCAGCGGCGACCGATCGTTGCCAACACCGAAGACGATCTTGTTGCGCCCTTCGTGCAGCCGGCAGCGGCGGCAATCGCCAATGTCTTCGAGGATGAGGGGCAGCGTGTCGCCGACCGGCGCCAGAGGCGGCAGGATGATGGCGGCCTGCTCCGCGGCCGCGGCCGGCGTGCCTGCCGGTTCCGCCGCGCTCGCTTCCGCCGTCTCCGCGTCGCTAACTTGCGCCGCGGCTGGCTGGCGGTAGAGGGTCTTCACTCCTATGTCCTGGTAGAACTCGAGGCGGCGCCGCAGGTCGTCAGGCTTCATGGGTGGCGTGCAGGCTCAAGCGCAGTTTCAGAATCTCGTCGAAGATGCGATCGGCGATTTCGCGCTTGCTCGCGCGCTCAAGCGCCAGCGTTTCTCCGGTCGACAGCGCCAGCACCACTTCGTTTTCGTCGGATTCGAAACCGACATCGGCGCCGCCCACCAGGTTGCCCACCACCATGTCGCAGTTCTTCGATTCCAGTTTGCGGCGCGCTTCCTGGCGCAGGTTTTCGGTTTCGGCGGCGAAGCCCACCAGCAAGCGGTCGCCTTTCTTGCGGCCCAGCTCGGCCAGGATATCGGGCGTGGGATCGAGCTCCAGCGAAAGCCGCGCGGCGGTTTTCTTCCGTTTTTGATCCGGCACTTTGCTCAAATGGAAATCGCCCACGGCCGCGGCTTTAATCACGATGCTGGCCGGCTCCAGGTTTTCGAAGACCCGCTCCCGCATCTCCACCGCCGTGCGCACGCCGATCACTTCCACGCCGTGCGGCGCGGCCAGGTGCACCGGACCGGAAATCAGCACCACGCGGGCACCGCGCGCGGCGGCCGCTTCGGCCAGCGCGTAGCCCATTTTGCCGCTTGATCGATTGGAAATATACCGTACCGGGTCGAGCGGTTCCTGCGTAGGTCCCGCCGTGACCAATACAGTTTCGCCTTCCAGGTCGCGATGCTGCCGCGCCTCCCGTTCGATAGCATCGGCTATTTCTTCGGGCTCCGCCATCCGGCCAGGGCCGGTCATGCCACAGGCCAGATACCCCGAGCCCGGTTCGATCACTCGGTTCCCGCGGCGCTTCAGCGTTTCCACGTTCTCCCGCGTAGCCGGGTGCTGCCACATGTTGACGTTCATGGCCGGCGCCAGCAGCACCGGGCCGGTGAAGGCCAGGTACAACGTGGAGAGAAAATCTCCGGCCAGGCCGTGAGCCAGCTTGGCGAGCACATCGGCGGTAGCCGGCGCCACCACCAGCAGATCGTTTTCCTGCGCCGTGCCGATGTGGTCGATCGCGTTTTCGATGGCGAACAGGTCGGTCAGTACCTTGCGGCCGGTGAGCGCCGCGAACGTCATCGGCGTCACGAATCGCTGCGCGGCTTCGGTCATCACCGCCTGTACCTGGTGGCCCTGCTGCATCAGGAGGCGCGCCAACTCGGCCGACTTATATGCTGCGATGCCGCCGCCGACGCCGAGAATAATCTTCATGGGAAATTTTCGCCAAGGACTGACCGCTCCCTACGGTCGTGGCTCCGTTAGTTTTTCGAGTGCAATCGGAGCCGCGACCATAGGGAGCGGTCAGGCGACTGATCTCCAGCCACGCCCCTAGAGGGCCGGCTCCGCGGCTGGCAGCGGCTCCGGCGCCGGTCCGGTGAGCGAGTATTTCACCAACCCGCGGCGCACTTCTTCCATCGCGATGATGGTGGACTTTTTCGAGGACGTGGGCAGCACCGGCCGCGCGCCGCCCTGCAATTGCCGCGCCCGCTTGGCCGCCACGATGATGAAGCGGTAAGTGCTCTGCTCCTCGTCGTCCGGAATGGTGCAATGGGCGTTGTTCTTCGGGGCTATGTCAGCCATGATGTCGATACCTCTTTTTAAACCTGAAATGATTCCAGTATGGGCCGGATCTGCTCTTCGATCCTGGTCCGCCGCACGCGTTCGGCGCGCACGATGGAACTCAGAATCGCGTCCGACTCGGCCAGCTCGCGATTGATCAACACATAATGGTAATCGCTGTACCGCCGGATTTCCTCGGCCGCGTCCCGCAGCCGCCGTTCGATCACCTCGTCCCGGTCCTCGCCGCGCGCACGCAATCTGCGCTCGAGTATCTGCCGCGAAGGAGCCAGGATGAAGACGGTAACAGCCTCGGGAATCTTCTGTATCAATTGTCTCGCACCTTGCACGTCGATGTCGAGTACCAGGTCCCGGCCGCTGGCCCGGGCCTCCTCCAGAATGCCGCGGTGGGTGCCGTAATAGTTGCCGAATACCTCCGCCCATTCCAGAAAGTCGTCGCGCGCCACCATGGCTTCGAATTCCGGTCGGGATACGAAGTGGTAGCTCTCGCCGTCCCTTTCCGAGCCGCGGGGCTGGCGGGTGGTGTAAGAGATGGAGAACATGAGGCCGGGCAAGTCGGCCATAAGGTGGGAAACCAGGGTCGATTTTCCCGAACCGGAGGGAGCGGAAATGATGAAGACGTTCGTCATTCTAGGTTCAGCGCCTGTTCGCGAATCTTGTCGATTTCGGATTTCGCCGCCAGGGCGAGCTCGGTGAGGGTCAGCCCCAGATCGCCCAGGCCGCCGGTCTTGGAGAGAATGGTGTTGGCTTCGCGGTTCATTTCCTGCAACAGGAAATCCAGCCGCTTGCCCACCTCGCCTTCGCCCGCGAGCAGACCATCGACCTGCGCGGCGTGGGTCTTCAGGCGAACCAGCTCTTCGGCGATGTCGCTGCGGTCGGCGGCCAGCGCGGCCTCCTGGGCCAGCCGCTGCGGATCCACGTTCGCGCCGTTCAGCAACTCGTCCATTCGCTCACGCAAGCGCTTCAGAAATGCGGGCGCCGCGCCGGCGCGGATCTCCTCCATGCGGGCCACCAGACCGAGCAGCGCAGCCGTGCGCTCGTGCATCTCTTTTGCCGTCGCGGCGCCTTCGGTCTCGCGGCATCGGTTGAAAACCGCCAGCGCTTCCTGGACGCCGGCCAACGCGGCGGCGGCCACTTCGTCACTGGCCTCGGCGTCGCCGCCCATTTGCAGCATGCCGGGCATGCGCAGTGCGGCGTTGATATCGGGCTCCTGGTTGGGCAGCGCAAGAAGCTTCTGGGCCTCGCGAAACGCGGCTACATAATCGGACAGCAGTTTGCCATTCAACCCCGCCGCGCTCCCGGCCGCTCGGGTCAGCGTCACCTGGATCTGCACGTGACCGCGAGCGATCGCGCCCTTCAAAATGGCGCGCAGGCCGGTCTCGATCGCTTCCAGCTCCGGCGGCAGATGGAAGTGCAGGTCCAGGCCGCGGTGATTGACGCTCTTCAGGCCGATCGAGAGCTCGTCCGGCCCGCCGGCTTTTCGAACGCTGGCGAAGCCCGTCATGCTGCGTACGCTCATAAGTCTCCCACTGCCGCATCCACGAACTGCAGCTCGTGCAGCCGCTGATAGATTCCGCCCTGCGCCATCAGCTCCTCGTGCGAGCCGGTCTCGCGCAGGCGGCCCTGCTCGATCACCGCGATTTTATCGGCGCGGCGGATGGTGGAGAGCCGGTGCGCGATCACGATCACCGTGCGGTGCTCCATCAGGTTGGCCAGCGCCTTCTGCACCAGCATCTCCGATTCGGTGTCGAGGTGCGAGGTGGCTTCGTCGAGAATCAGGATGGGCGCGTTCTTCAGCAACGCGCGGGCGATGGCGATGCGCTGCCGCTGGCCGCCGCTCAAGCGCACCCCGCGGTCGCCGATCACGGTCTGGTAGCCGTCCGGCAGGCTCTCCACGAATTCGTGCGCTAGCGCGGTCTCGGCCACGCGCTGGATTTCTTCGAGCGGCGTGCCCGGCCGCGCGTAGGCGATATTGCGCGCCACCGTGTCGTTGAACAGGAAAGTATCCTGCGCCACGATTCCGATCTGCGCCCGCAGCGAATCGAGACGCAGCTCCCGCACGTCGTGGCCGTCCATGCGGACCGCCCCAACGGTCACGTCCCAGAAGCGCGGCACCAGGTTCGCCAGCGTGGTCTTGCCGCCGCCGCTCGGCCCTACCAGCGCCACCACTTCGCCCGCTTCCACCGTCAGCGAAATTCCCTCAATGCGAAAACCATCCGCCGCCAGGTATTGGAACCCCACGTTGTCGAACACAATCCGTTCGGAGAAGCGATCGAGCTTCGTGGCGCCGGGTTTTTCGGCGATCTTTTCGATATTGTCGAGATACTCGAACACCTTCTGCGAAGCCCCGAGCGCCTGCTCGAAGATATTGTGAATCCCCACCAGGCGCTTCACCGGTTCCAGGAGGAAGACCAGCGCGGCCACGAAGCTGGCGAACTCTTCCGGCCTCAGCACGCCCGCTTTGATCTGCGTCCGCGCGTACCAGATGAAGCCGACCACGGTGGCCGCGCCCACCACTTCGATCAGCGGCGAGGAGAGCGCCTGCTGCCGCACGTATTGCAGGTTGGTCTTCAGCAGCCGCCGCGCCGCGTCGTGGAACCGCCGCGATTCGTATTTTTCGGCGCTGAAGGCCTTCACCACCATGTGGCCGCTCAGCGTTTCCTGCAGCACCTGGCTCAGCTCGCCCTGGTTGTCCTGTGTGCGGCGCGTGGTGCGGCGGATCCGTTTGCCTATATTGGTGACCGGGTAAACCACCACCGGAACCAGCAGCAGGCTGATCAGCGCCAGCTTCCAATCCGTGCCGATCACCACCGCCAGCAGCGCCAGCAGCACGAACGTTTGCCGCAGCAGGTCCGCCAGAATGTGCGACGTGGCGAGCTGGACCTTGTCGATATCGTTCATGATGGCCGACATCAGCTTGCCCGTCGAGTGGGATTCGAAAAACTCCGCTCCCTGCCGCACCACCTTGTCGAAAACGCGGTTGCGCAGGTTGGTGACCGCGGAAAACCCGACGTAGTTGACCAGATAGTTCGCGCAATAATCGCACAGGCCCTTGGTCACAAACACGGCCATCATGGCGAACGCCATGATGTTGAATACATTGTGGAAGTAGGAGGGGACGATCTGGTCGAGATAGATGACGATCGGGTGGTGGGGAACCGGGATCGTGGTGAGCTTGATGCGTTCTTCCGCCGCGTGGACGTCGAGCACACGGTAGAGCAGAGGGCCGATCAGCAGCGCCATCAAGCCCGTGCCGCCTCCGGCCACCGCCATCAGCACCACCGAGACCGCCAGGTGCCCCGTATACCGCCGTGCGTAGCCGAACAGCCGCAGCAGCTCCTTCATGCGCTGACCCGCAGCCGCACCAGCGCGTTCACTACCTGCGCCACGGTGACCTCGGCCATGCCGCCCGGTACCTTCACCACTTCGGAACGTGCGCGCCACGGGGCCCAAATGGCGGGATCCGACGGGCCGAAGATCACCACCGAGGGCAGTCCGAACGCGGCCGCCATGTGCGCCGGCCCGCTATCGTTGCCCACGAACAAAGACGCCCCGGCGAGCAATGTTTTCACCTGCCCGAGCGGTGCGTCTTGCACGATGCGGTACCGAGAGAACGGCCGCAGGTCGTCGCCGGCCGCGCCGATGAACACCGCCTCCAGGCCGCTTTCTTCGATATGCCGCGCCACTGCCAAAAACCCATCGGCGCACCAGGTTTTTTCGGGCGCGGTTGCCACCGCGTGCAGCACCGCGTACGGCCGCGCCGGCGGCGGTTGCCCGGTGGCCCCAAGCCGCGCGCGCGGAATTTCCTGGACTGTCGCGCCCAAATAGAAGATCGCGCTTGCCAGGTGCTCGGCCGTATGCACGGTGCGTTCCGCCCCGAGAATTTCCTGCGCCCTGGGGATGTGCAGATTATACGCGAACTGGTAGCGGAAGTGGCCAAAGCCTGCGCGCCAGCGGGCGCCCGAAACCAGCGTCAAAAAAGCGCTGCGCGTGCCACCGTGCAGGTTGAGGCACAAATCCGGCCGCCAGCGCCGCAGCACGCGTGGGTCGGGCCGCAGAATGTCGTCCACATCCGGGTTGTGCTCGAATAACGCGTGGAACCGCGCTTCGGCGACCACCGCGACGCGCAGGTCCGCGCGCGCGCGTTTCAGCAGGGCGAGTGCGGGCGTCGAGAGAACGCAGTCTCCCAGCGAACGCAGCCGGACGATCGCCACCCGGCCCCGACGCGGCACCTCTTCCAGCACGTTCGGCACGGGTCTATTCTTCGATTTTGGCCTCGTCCACCAGCATCACCGGTATGTCGTCTCGAACCGGATAGACGCGATGGCACTGCACGCACTTCAACCCGCTCCCGCCGGCCGTGAGCTCCACCGTAGCCTTGCACACCGGACACACGAGAATCTCCAGCAGATCTTGACTGATGGCCATAAGAGTTCCAGTTTAGCGCGGAGGGGGAACAGGATGCGGGGGAGGGGCCCACGACCGCCCCGCCCGCCTGTCAGGGGGTTACAAGGCGCCAACGGGTTTGGCCGGGGCGGCCGCAGGCTTGGTGGGCAAGTCAGTCGGCTTGGCCGCCGGATCGGTCAGTTTGGCCGGCTCCGCGGCGGGCTTGACGGCCGCGTCGGTGGGTTTCAGGCCAGCCTTGGCTAGGATCGCATCCACGTACTCGCGGGTCTCCTGAAGGTCCGGCACGCCGCCGGATTCGTCAACCGTCTTCGGTCCGGCATTGTAGGCGCCCAGAGCCTGCGGTAGATCGCCTTTGTATTTGTCGAGGAGCTGCTTGAGGAAGCGGGCGCCCCCATCGAGATTCTGCTTGGGATCGAACGGGTCCGCTACGCCCAGCTCGGCGGCGGTTTCCGGCATGAGCTGCATCAATCCCTCGGCTCCTTTGGCGGACACCGCGCAAGGCCGGAACGCGGACTCCTGCCCGATCATGGCGTGGAGCAATTTAGGATCCAGGCTCTGCTGTTTGGCGGCGTCCTCAATCAGCGGGTTGACCACCTTGTCGTCCAGGGGATCGCAATCCGGCGGCTCGGCCGTTTCGGGCGGCGGTTTTCCATCGAGTGGCATCAGCCACAGCCCGAGGTCTTCGGCTTGTTTGCGAATGGCGGCCCGCTGCACCGCGACGGCCGCTCGCTGCAATTCCGCGGCTGTGGGAGGTGGCTTCGTGTTAACTGCCGCCGGCGACAAACTTCCGGCGGCCGGTGGTTTTCCAGCGCCCGGCGCGTTGGATACGGCTGGCGCATTCGACGTCGCAGCCCGAGTCTGCGCCAGTAGGCTATTCGGAACGCCACTCACAAACATGAGAAGGGCCGAAACGATCCAGCCAAGAAACGCCGGCAGGTGCGCAAACATCCAGCGGAGAATTCGCACCCCCGGCTTCGATGACTGTCTCATCCCGGACTGTCTCATCCTGTACAGTTATCGGCCGAAACCGCGACTCCGAATAGGTGTGCCGGGCAAGGCCAGATGTGACCCGCACGCCCACACGGAAACGCGCGTCGGGGATAGCGTAACCTGTTGAAGGCAAAAACCCTTTACAATAGGTACTTATCTTGCCGAGGTTTTGTGAATGCGAATTCCAGCCGCTCTATGTCTATTCGTTCTGATGTGCTCCGAAGGAGCTTACGCGCAAGCCGTTGCCGGGTTTGGCGCGATTACGGGAAAGGTGCGTGACATATACGGAGATGGCATCCCGGATACAACCGTTACCATCACCAACCGGGCGCTTGGACTGCGGCTGGTTTTGACGACGACCGACGACGGCGTCTTCTACGCGCCCGCGCTGGCGCCGGCCGCCGGCTACGCGGTGAAGGTGACACGCAAAGGGTTTACGGGCTGGGACGCGTCCGACCTGAAGGTGCCGGTAGGCGAGACGGTGAACTTCCACATCACGCTGCAGCAGACCGCGCCGGGGGCGAAACCGCAAACCGGCAATGCGCCGGGGGTAGAGGACACCAAGAACGGCGTCACGGCGGTGATCAGCCGCGATGCGATTGTGGATTTGCCGCTGAGCGCGCGGCGCCTGGAATCGCTGGTGGCGGAGGCGCCGCTGGCGGCGCTGGGCCCAACGCCCGACACCATCGGCTTCCGCGGTAGCCCGTCCTCGGACGTCGCGGTGGTGGATGGGCTGGATGCCAGCGACGGATACTTTCTCAACAAGGCGGACCCGCTGCGTGCGTTTCCAGCCGAGGCGGTGGATAGCGTCCAGGTGACTGCTTCCACGGCGCCGCTCGAGTACAAAGCCACCGGCGGGATTGCCAACGCGGCCACGCGGACCGGTACGGAAGATTTTCACGGCGAGGTGTACGGGTTCTACCGGAACAGCAGTTTTGCTTCGCCGGACCGCTACGATCCGGGTTTCCGGCCCGACGATAAACAGGAGACGGAGGGAGGGAACGTGGGCGGCCAGGCTCTGGAACGGCTGTATTATTTCGTGAGCCTGGAAGCGTCAAGCGGCGACTCGCAAGCCGTCAATCGCATCACCAACCCGCTGATCGCCGATGCCAATAGCATTGCGGTGCTGCCCTCGCGCTGCGGCGCGCCGGCGACATCGGTGCAATGCGCGGCGGCCGAAAAGTTTATCCAGTCGCAGATGAACGTGATCGTGCCCCGCTCCCAGAAGACCTTTACCGGCCTGGCGCGCGCCGACTACCATTGGACCGACCGCAACAGCTTCAGCCTGGTGGCGGACGCGCAGCATTACCGTTCACCCAACGGAGCGGACCAACTGGCCGTCTCGGCCGAAGGCGGCCTGCTGGGCGGCAACGGCAACGTGGGCGAGGAGACGCGCTACGCGGATGCCGGCTGGACGTCGCAACTGGGATCGAATATGGTCAACCAACTGCGCCTCGGGTGGTATAAGGACCGCATCTCGGTGCTGCCCGAAACCCAACAGTTGCCTTCCACCGGCAATCTGGGGCTGACGGTAGCAGGGGTAAGTCTGGGCGCGAACCCAAACGCGCCGGGCATCGTGCCCAGTGAGCAGCGCTATCAGGCCGCGGAGAATTTCACGCTGGCCGTGGGCGCCAACATCCTGCGTCTCGGCGCGGATGGAGTGCGTGGCGAGGACTGGATCCACCAGGTTTACAATCAGGACGGCACGTATACCTACCCCTCGCTCGCGGCCTTCGCGCAAGACTTTAGCTCCAACAAAACCAACGCCAAGGACTACACCCTGTTTACCCAGCAGTTCGGCGACCCGGTGCGCAGCCTGGGATCGAAATCGATCGGGGTTTACGGGCAGGACGATTGGAAGATTTCGCGCCGGCTGCAAGTGGAACTCGGCATGCGCTGGGACAAGGTGAAATTGCCGCAGCCGACCGAATACACCACCAGTTTCTACCAAACCCAATACATTACCTCGCCTAACATGACGCTGCAGCCGCGCTTCGGGCTTTCCTATCTGCTGAACGACCGGACGGTCATTCGCGCCGGCTTCGGCATGTACTATACCCCGTTTCCGATGCAACTGATCGACGCGCTGTTTCTGGGCAATGGACTGTACCAGACCAGCATCAGCGTGAACCCGTATCAGAGCGGTGCGCCGGTGTTTTCCAAAGTGGTCTCGAGCGCCACCACCATCCCCAACGCGACCAGCAACATCGCCTTCGCCAATACCAAGTTTCGCAATGAGAATCAACAGAGCGGAACGTTTGCTATTGAGCGCAGTCTGGGCAAAGACACCACCGTCACCATCAGCTACATCTATGGCCGCGGCCTGCACTTGTGGACGGCGGAAGATTTGAATCTGAATCCCTCCACCGTCGACAGAACGTACACCATCGACAACGCCGCCGGCGCCGCCGTCAATTCGGTGATCCTGCCGATGTGGAACAGCAAGACCAGCGCGTTTTACGGCCAGGTGTATGGCATCTTGAACGACGGAGCCTCGTGGTACACCGCCGGGGTGGCGCAATTTCGCAAGCGGATGTGGCACGGGCTGACGCTGGACGGTTCCTATACGTGGTCGCAGTTGCTGGATACGCAGAGCGGACCACTGATATTCAACAGCGTGCCGCTGAGTACGTACAACGGCGACAACATAACGGACAAGGGCAAATCGAATCTCGACCAGACGCAGCGCGGCGTGGTGGAATTGGTGTGGCAGCCGACTCTCACCCGAAGCACGTCTTCGGCGGCGCGCTTCGTGTTGAATGGCTGGCA
>PLOR01000109.1:32731-58102 GCA_003142185.1 Bryobacterales bacterium | reverse complement strand
CTGGACCAGGTCAACAGCCTCTCGACGGGCGGCAGCCACCCGGTGAACGCGCGTCTCAGCCGCAGCCTGCCTTTCACGGACCGCTTCCGCGGCGAGCTGATTTTCGAGGCTTTTAACGCGCTCAATTCGCAGTTCAATACCAGCGTGAACAACATTGCGTATGTCGCCCAGTCGGGCGTGTTGAAGCCGGTTCCCGGCGTGGGCGTGGGCAATGCGAGTTGGGGCCCGATGGACGGCACCAATGCGCGCCGGATGCAGGTGGCATTCCGGCTGATGTTCTAAAGAGGAATTCGCCGGGCAGACAATTGAGGCTGTGTGCCCCGGCGGCCGATAACGGGATGGGCGCAGATCGACGTCGTTTCCGCCAGATGTTTGAGAGAATGCGCAGGCCGACGTGGATGATTGCCGGTGCTTTGCGTTCAATACTGTCCACCTAAGTCGTGGCGCGGGCTGTCAAGGCCGTATACTTTTCCCAGTCTCGGAATGGTGCAGCGACGTGTGGGGGCAGACCCCCTGGTCTGCGCGGGTCCCCCTGGACCCGCTCTCCGTCAGAGGAATCAGGGCTTGCCCGGGCGATGCGCGACCAGGGGGTCGCGCGCGGACGAGGGCGTCCGCCCCACAACTTACCGCTGGCGCTCGGAAGGGGAAAAGTATGCGGCATTAGCCTGTCAAGGCTGCTGAGACGAGAGTGAGTAGAGTCGTCTCGGCTTTTCTTGCGGCGTTGAATAGGCGATCATCATCGCTGCTTGCCACTAAGCGTGCTCGGCAACCGCTCGCCTTTCGCTCAGAAGCGGCAGCGCCCGATGCACCGTTGGCCGGAACACGTTTTACAACTGAGTTTCTTGGGTTTTGCCGAAACCGAACCAGCTCTTCGGACCGTGACTGGTTGCTGCGGTTGCCAGGTTGCGTGAAATTCCCCAGCACGATACCCCCGCGCGGGGGTGAACGCCTGCGCCAATTCCCCCATCCTGCCCTCAACACTTACCATGGGACCCCTCCCAGCCTCGCTGGCTTCAATGACTTACGCTGATTCTGCCGGCGTGGTGTCACAGCATGAGGCACGTCCCGGGCCAACCGCGCCTTGGCTGTTGGGGCCGGGCATGCCAAGCCAGGCTGCCACAAAGCGCCCGTTGTTTGTCAGGAATCCGAGGCCGCATTTGTCAAATGATCGAATAAAGCCGAACCGGCTCGTCCGGCTGCGATACAATGTCCCTTCGCCATGCAGGTATTGCAAGCCGGACAGCACAAGCTGATTTACATGGAACTCCAGCCGGAGATGGTCTCCACCATCGCACGGCAGGCGGGGTTCGAAGTCCGTGCTCGCGATGCCGCCCGAACCATCAGTCTCGATCTCGCCGCCCCCGGCCGCCAGACGCCCCTGCTGCTGTTTGACGCCAGCCATCCCGCCAACCTCGGCTGGTTTTCGCGCTGCCAGTTTTACGTCGATGGCCGCACCGGAGCCGTGATGCAGACGCCGCTCAGCGTCGCCAACAAGCGCGACCGCTCCGGCCGCCTGCACACCAACGCGGTGCGCCTCGGCATCGCCAAGGAATTGCCCGTCACCTTCCGCCTTCCCGGCAACCAGCCGCTCACCGAGCAGGTGTTCTATAACCTGCTGGTCGGCTTCCTGAACGCCCTCACGCAAACCGGTGTCGCCGTCTGCGGGAGCGGCGCGGTCGAACCTTTGTCTGGCAGGACCGAAACCAACGGCCCGCGGGTTTGAAGGGCGCGCTCTAGCCGTAGCGCCGGCGGTCTTTGCCGCCGGTGCTTTTTGGAGCGGTCTGGCGGCGTGCCCCGAATACTGGCCGGGGTCAAGCGCGCAACAATCACGTCACCGGCGGCAAGACCGCCGGCGCTACTGAGAAAGTAGAAACTCCAGAGTGCCGGTCACGCCCTACCCGGCCTTCCGCGAGGGCGCGCTCGGCGGTACACTCCCCGTAGAGTATGTCTATTTCGCGAGCCTGCATTGTGTGTGCCGTTCTCCTCGCCGCGGCGCAAGCGCAAGAAGTGGGAAGCCTGGCGGGAACCGTTGTGGATCTATTGGGCGCCGTGATACCGGGCGCGCAGTTGAGACTCCTCGGAATCAAGGGCGAGGTAGCACGGGTGCGGTCTGGGGCTGACGGAGAGTTCCGGTTCCCGAACCTTCTTCCGGGGATCTATTCAATTGAGGTGACAGCCCCAGGACTCGTCGCCCAGGGAGCCACGGAGCTTAGGGTTTACAGTGGCGAGATCGCCGGCGTCGTGGAAGGTTCGGTGCCCAGTCCCGCTGGAGCGAGAGCTCCGGTGTGGGGACCTCTGGAGAATGTACTGATCACCGCAATCGGGCCCATCCTGCTTACCGAAGCGGGGCCCAAGAGTGGGAATCTGGCCGATTCAACCCGCACGGACAAAAAGGGGCACTTCAACTTGTCGATTCGGGAGCCAGGCAGATACACCGTCACCGCGCATCAGGATGGACACGCCGACTTCATTGTGGAGGACGTCGCGGCCAGAAGAGGACTCCGAACTACCATCCTGTGGACCCTTCCGCTGCGCCTTTGCCCAACCGCCGATCGCTGCGAACCGGTGAGAGAGTTTCCTCCGCTCATCTGCATGTGATGATCGTCGGTTCGCCGCGCGATAATTGGCGCTAATCCGACCGCTCCCTATGGTCGCGGCTGCGATGCGTTCGAGATCCGTTCAGAGCCGCGACCAGAGAGAGCGGTAAATCTGCCCGCCCTCACCCCACCTTCGGCAGCCTCTCTCGTCGCGTCATCCACTCCTCGCTGTTGAACACCCGCGGGCCGACGGCGATCATCCGCGGTAGCAGGTTGAACAGCGCGGACGGCGTCCAGGGTTCGGCCCGGCGTGTGCGGTAACCGCGCCGGTTCAACTCATCGGCGACGCGCGACAGCGGGCAGTCTTCCACAATCATATCGAGCGCCAGCACGATGATTTCGACCTCGGCGGGGTTGCCTACCAGTTGCGTGCAATCGTCGGAAACCTGCAAGCCGTAGGGAATTTCCTCCACCCAACCCTGCGGCTTCGAGGGCGCGGCTTCCGCCGCGTCGCGCTCCCATTCCAGCCCCACCAGCCGCCATCCCGCCTTGATGCGCTCCTCGAGGTAATCCGGTCGAACCAAACCGGCGATCGGTTCCTGAATGCGTTCTTTCCGGGCCATGAGACACCTCCTCGACCGAGTCGTTGAGCAAGCGACATGCCAGGTAGGACAGACCATCGCCTTTTGTGGTCTGTCACGCTGCTTCAACGCGCAAAACCTTGACAGACGACAAAAACCGATCGTCCGTCCCACCTCCGACCGGCGCATCGGGCCAGGCGCCCCCTGTCCGTTCCTGGGAAACAGCGTCTCGTTTTGCAACCGTCCGCGCTACCATGGCTCGGTGGAGCAATTCGCGCTCGAATTCGACCTGACGCCGGAGCGGCGCATCTTCTCGGTGAGCGAGCTCAACGCCGCCATTCGCGCCATCCTCGATGACGAGTTCCGCGATATCTGGGTTTCGGGCGAGATCTCCGGGCTCAAACTGGCCTCGAGCGGCCACTACTATTTCACCCTTAAGGAGCGCGACGCCCAGCTCAAGTGCGTGGCCTTCCGCTCCGCGCACCGCTACTGGAAGTTCAAGCCGGCCGACGGCCTGGCGGTGTTGGCGCGCGGCCGCATCGATGTCTATGAGGTCCGCGGCGAATACCAGTTGCAGGTGGAGCTGCTGGAGCCGCAGGGCCTGGGCGCGCTGCAACTGGCCTTCGAGCAGCTCAAGAAGAAGCTCGCGGCCGAAGGATTGTTCGCGGCGGATCGCAAGCGCCGGCTGCCGCGGTTTCCGCGCCGCATCGGCATCGTCACCTCTCCCCGCGGCGCCGCCATCGCCGACATGGTCCACATCCTCTCGCGCCGCTTCCCCGGCCTCGCCATCCGCCTTTTTCCCGCGCTCGTGCAAGGCCCCGGGTCGGTGGAAGAAGTCTGTCGCGGCATCGAATATTTCAGCCGCAGCGGATGGCCCGACGTGGTGATCGTGGGCCGCGGCGGCGGCTCGCTCGAAGATTTGTGGACCTTCAACGAAGAAGCCGTGGCGCGGGCCATCGCCGCTTGTTCGGTCCCGGTGATTTCGGCGGTGGGCCACGAAACCGATGTCACCATCGCCGATTTCGTGGCCGACCTTCGCGCGCCCACACCTTCGGCCGCCGCCGAGCTGGTCGTTCCCACGCGCGTTTCGGTGCACGATCGCATAGTGGCCGCTCAAGGCAAAGCCCTGCAAGCCGTGCGCTACCGCCTGGCAATGCTCGACCGCCGGTTGCGCCAGCAGGGCGTGGACCGCGCGCTCGGCGTGCTCCACCGCCGCGTCGGCCGCGGCCTGCAACGTGTGGATGAGCAGGAATACCACCTGCGCGAACGCCTGCGCGCTCTCTTCGATGCGCGGGAACGCGCCAACCGTGCGCTTGAAGTGCGGCTGCGGCACTTCGATGTACGGCCCCGGCTGGCCACTGGCCGGCGCCGCCTGGAGGCCGCCCAGTCACTCTCTGTCGAATCCATCCGCCGGCGCCTGGCGCGACGCCGCAGCGCGTTCGACCAGCTCAATACCCAGCTCGACGCGCTCAGCCCGCTCAAGGTTCTGGAGCGCGGCTACGCCATCGTTTCCAATACGTCGGGAATCCTCAAGGACGCTGCCGCCGCTCCGCCCGCTTCGCGCATTCACGTGCGCCTGGCCAAAGGCGAACTGGATGCCGTAGTGGGCGACTAAGCGCTGGTGGCGCACGCACTCGTGCGTGCCGCGTCGGCACTCGTGCCGACGCCTGGCGAACAACGCGTGCGAACAAACGTTGGCAACCCCTCCGCTCAGCCGGCCGGTTCGACTACGGCCGACATGGAGCCTTGCGAGCGCGGCAGGCGCGCATCCCGGCCGAATGATTGGATCTGGTCGCGCGCGAATTCGGCTTCCGGCAATTCGCAGGTAATCAACGCGGTGCGGCCGGCGCGGTCCACTTCCTCGGCGTGATGGTAGGCCTGCTCCAGGCTGAAGATGAAAATCTTCTGCAACATCTCGATGACGTAATCGTAGGTGTGGTCGTTGTCGTCGAGCAGGACGACGCGGTAGAGCGGCACCAGACGGCGCTGCTCGACGATCTCGGTGTCCGGGGAAATGGTTGGCTTCGCCATGGCGCGGCCGCCAATCCCAGTATGCGACATCCCGCCGCCCGGCGACAACGGGCGAGTCCGCACAGGGTGCGCGGCGCCGGAATGGCGAAACGCTCCGTTCCTGGTGAACTCGCATGAATCTGAACGTAGGGGTACGCACGGCTTCTCTCTTTCAGCAGGCTTTGTATCAGGGCACGGCTTGAGCCGTGCCGAAGGATCGAGAGAAAGGTTTGGGCTTCAGCCCCTGCGCCCGCAGGAAAGCCTCAGCGGCTAAAGCCTTTGACTACCCATGCGTTGCGCACTGAAGCCGTGGCCTGATACAAAGCCGGCTGCCGAGTCACACTTCCATGTCGCACACCCGTCCGCGCAGAATAATGACATCGCGCCAATCCATCCGGCCGGTTGCGATATGATGCTGTCTTGACTCGCAAAACCCTCATCCCGCTCGGGCTGGCGCTGTTCATTTTCCAGGCCCGGACGGCGGAGAAGTTCTCGCTCACGGTCGACAACATCATGCGCGGCCCGGCGCTGGTGGGCTACGAGCCCGCGCAGATCCGCTGGTCTTACGACAGCCAAAGTGTCTTCTTCCAATGGAAGCAGGCTAGCGACAAGCTGTCTGCGCCGCTCGATACTTATATGGTGGGGCGCGACGGATCGCCTCCGCGCAAGCTCACCGACGCGGAAGCGAAACAGGCGCCCCCCGCCTTCGGCCAAGTTTCGCGCGACCAGCGGCTCACGGTTTATTCCCGCGATGGCGACCTCTTCGTCTATGACTCGGCCAACGGCCAGGTTCGCCAGATCACCGACACCACCGAAGCCGAGACCGACCCGCATTTTCTGCCCGATGGCAAACGCATCTATTTCACGCGCGGCGGCAACCTTTATGTCATGTCGCTCGAAACCGGCTACCTGGAGCAGATGACCGACATTCGCGCCGCCGGTGCACCCCCGCCGGCGCCAACCGGCGTCGCAGGCGGATTCGGCGGACGCGGTGGGCGCGGTGCCGCGGCGCCGCCCGAACCTTCCGCCGGCGAGAAGCCCGCCACCGCCAGCCAGGAGAGTCTGAAGAAGGAACAGAAAGAGCTCTTCGAAACCGTCCGCGAGCGCGCCGCGCGGCGTGACGAGGCGGAGGCCAAACGCAAGCTGGAACACCCGCGCAAGCCGTTCACGCTCGGGTCGCACCAGTCGGTCGCCGAGCTGCAGCTTTCGCCCGACGAGAAGTACGCGATCGCCACCGTGGTGGAAGCCTCCGGCGCCAGGAACACCACGGTTCCCCAATGGATCACCGACAGCGCTTATACCGAAGACTCGAGCGGCCGCTCCAACGTGGGCGACACGCAAGCGCACACGCGCCTGGCCGTTTTCGATACCGCGTCGGGCGAAATGAAATGGGTGGATCACGGTCAGTATGTCGCGCCGGCCGCATCTCAGCCCGCGCCGCCCACCTCGAACGCGGAGCAGGGAGAACACCCGCACGCCGCCGAGCCGCCGGAACGCGAGGTCGAGTTTGCCATGCCGGTCTGGAGCGAGGATGGCTCCAAGGCCGCCCTGCTGGGCCGCTCCGCCGACAACAAAGACCGCTGGATCTTCGCGCTCGATCCCGCTAGCGGCAAGACCCGGGTGCTGGCGCATGACCATGACGACGCCTGGATTGACGGCCCCGGCGCATTCACGCTGGGCTGGATGAAGAACGGCCGCGAGGTCTATTTCCAATCCGAGCGCACCGGCTATTCGCACCTTTACGCGGCAGCCTGGGAGGGCGGCGAGCCGCGCGCTCTGACGTCGGGCAATTGGGAAGTGCTGGCCGTGCGCCAGTCGCCCGACAAATCGCATTTCTATCTCACCGCCAGCAAGGATTCGCCTTACGAAAATCATCTCTATGAGATGAGCGGCGAAGGTGGCGATCTCACCCGGCTCACCAGCCGGCCTGGCAAGCACGTCACCACGCTTTCGCCCGACCAGCGCTGGTTCGCCGACGTCTACTCTTACACCAACCAGCCGCCCGATCTCTACGTGCAGGAAAACCGGGTGGATGCCGAACCGCGGCGCCTCACCACGTCACCCGCGCCCGATTTCGCCGCGTACCCGTGGCTCGATGCGCCCATCGTCACCTTCACCGCGCGCGACGGCGTCGAGGTGCCGGCGCGCGTGTTCAAGCCCGCCCACTTTCGCAAGGGTGGCCCCGGCGTGGTGTTCGTGCATGGCGCCGGATACCTGCAGAACGTGGACCGCTGGTGGAGCGCCAATTATTACCGCGAGTATCTGTTCGACCACCTGCTGATGGAGCGCGGTTTCATCGTCATCGACGTCGATTACCGCGGCTCGGCCGGCTACGGCCGCGACTGGCGCACCGCCGTCTATCGGCATATGGGCGGCAAGGATCTCGACGACATCACCGACGCCGCCCGATACCTGGTGGCGCGGCACGGCGCCAACCCCAGGAAGATCGGCCTGTGGGGCGGCAGCTATGGCGGCTTCCTCACCCTGATGGCGATGTTCACCCAGGGCGATACCTTCTCCGCCGGCGCGGCACTGCGGCCGGTTTCCGATTGGGCGCTGTACAATCACGCCTACACTTCGGACATCCTGAACCTGCCGCAGAGCGACGCGCCAGCCTACCGGCGCTCTTCGCCCATCTTTTTCGCCGAGGGACTGAAGGGCGCGCTGCTCATCTGCCACGGCATGGTGGATTCGAACGTCGAGTTCAACGACACCGTGCGCCTGGTCCAGCGCCTCATCGAACTGCGCAAAGAAAACTGGCAACTCGCCGTCTACCCGGTTGAGAACCACTCCTTCACCGAGTCGACCAGTTGGGCCGACGAGTATAAGCGCATTCTGGCGCTGTTCGAGCGAACTCTGGGCGGTGGATGACCAAGTGGTAGGGCACGCTTTTAGCTTGCCAAACGCCCCGCTTGCGGGCGCAGTTTTCCGTCTGATTTGGCAACGTTATCTCAACCCGGCTAAAGGGGCCCATAACATTGACTGGTCCATATCCTATGTTATGGGGGTCCTATATCGGAACTTAGTCTTGTTTGAAGCTCCCCGTACGATTAGCCTATGAATGCACCCTCTCACGCGTCGAGATGGGCTTTCGAATTAACCGGCTCGACCGCATATCGCTGGCCGAGCCGGAATTTTTCCGATACTCCCCGCCGCCACTATTTCTTACACACCGCAGTCAGGAATCGGCCATCGGGCGATAGGTGTACCCGCACCAGATCCAGCCCGCCGTGTTCGGTGAGCAGCCAGCGGAAGGCATCCGGGCTGTAGGCGTACTGGAAGTTGAGCCCGATGCGTTCCCCGCGCTGGAGCTCGATGTGCTGGCTTACCACGGTGGCGGAAAGGTCGGTTTCGGCGCGAAAATAGCGCGTGATCAAGTGCAGTCCTTCGTGGCGCTCGTCGTGTTTCTGGTTGAATCGGATTTCGCCGTTGGCCTGCTGGATGCCCACGCTCTCGAGCACCGCCCAGATGAAGTTGCGTACCGCGGGCCGCGTGTTCCGCTCCATGGTCTGCTCCGCGTGGAAAATCTCGCCGTCGATGATCAACCGGTCGCCGGGCTTCATGCATTGCGCCACGTAGCGGATCTCAGCCAGCGGATCGAGCGAGCTGACGGTGTTGCCGGAGAGCACGAAGAGGCGGGGCGGATCGGCCGCGTCGGCGGCGTACACCAGGTGCACGGGGCTGGAGATATCGGCCTTGATGCAGGTGGTTTCGATATCGTTATCCTCGGCCTTGGCCGCCGCCAGTTCCAGCAGGCCCTGGCTCGAGTCCACCGGGAAGTAAAGGCATTCGCAACCGGAATCCTTCAAGGCCCCCAGCAGCAAGGCGTCGCGCGCGCCATCGCCGGCGCCGAAGCTGATCACGGGCACGCGCCCGTGGAAATGCGAGGCGAGTTCGATGCCGCTCGATCCCAGCTCCTTCCAGGTCGCCGCCAGGCCGCCGTAAAGGTCCGGGTCGGCTGCCAGCGCGGTCCAATCCGCCGCCGAGCGCGGGAACCAATAGAAGAATTTCTCGGGCAGATCGCGCGCTTCGAAAGCGTCGGTGAACTCCTGCGCGAGGTCGGCTTCGGTGAGAACCACTTCGACTTTCATTTAGAACCCCATGATCTGCATTCCCGAATCGACGAACAACACGTTGCCGGTTACGCCGCGCGCCAGGCCGCTGGCCAGAAACACGGCGGCGTCGGCCACTTCCGCCGGATCGGTATTGCGCCGCAGCGGGGTGCGCGCGGCGGCGTCTAGAATGCCGGAAAATCCCTTGATGGCCCGCGCCGAAGCCGTTTTCACCGGCCCCGCCGAAATCGCGTTCACGCGAATGTTGCGCTCGCCCAATTCGCTCGCCAGATATCGCATGGCAGCTTCCAGCGAGGCCTTCGCCACGCCCATTACATTGTAGTTCGGCACAACCCGCTGCGAACCGAGGTAGGTGAGGGTGGAGATCGAACCGCCCTCGGGCATCGCCGGCATCACCGCCCGCGCCAGCGCCACCAGCGAATAGGCGCTCACGTCCTGCGCCAGCAGGAAGCCCGCGCGGCTGGTCTCGACGAACGGCCGCGCCAGGTCCTCGCGATTGGCGAACGCCAGGCTGTGCACCGCCGCGTGGAGCGGTTGCTTCAGGGCGGCGAGGGCTGAAGTGAGGCCGGTAAGTTCTTCGTCCTTGGTGACGTCGCAAGGGTGAATCAGCGCCACGTTGAGATCCGGCGCCAGTTCGTCGATCGAGACCTTTTGCCGCTCGCCGAGATAGGTGAGCACCAGCGTGGCCCCTTCGCGCGCAAATGCCTGCGCGATCGCATAAGCCAGGCTCCATCTGTTGGCGATTCCGGTGACGAGGGCAAGCTTGCCCTCTAGCAATCTGGACATGAACCTCCCAGTGTACCGGAGACCGGGCAAGGTGGGGCAGGCGCTTCCGCCTGCCAACCCCATTTTATCGCCGTACAACGGTCTGGTCTCTCCTGAGGGTCCGACTTCCGGTTGGCAGGCGAAAGCGCCTGCCCCACCTTGCCACCCGCCGCCGGCCTCCCACCCTCGGCAGTGTACACTGGGTTCGAGACCCGCATGGATCTCGCTACTCCTCTCACCTACGTCAAAGGTATCGGTCCGGCGCGCGCCGCGCTGCTCGAAGCCAAGGGTCTCGCTACTGTCGAAGACCTGCTCGGCTATGTGCCGTTCCGTTACGAAGACCGCAGCAACATGAAGACCATCGCCCAATTGGCGCCGGGCGAAATGGCCACCGTGATCGCCAGCGTGAGTTCCGCCAAACTCTCCGGCTTTCGCCGCCGCAACCTGGGCATGTTCGAGGCCCGCTTCAGCGATGCCTCCCGCGCGGTCCTGGTGGGCAAGTGGTTCCACGGCGGTTACCTGGCGAACGTGCTGGGCGCGGGGCTGAAGGTGGCCCTGTTCGGCAAGGTCGAGTTCGACACTTACTCCGGCGATCTCACCATGCTGCACCCAGAATTTGAAATTCTATCCGGTGACGACGAGGGAGACGCCACGCTCCACGTGGGCCGCGTGGTGCCCATCTACGAAGCGGTTTCGAAAATCACCACGCGGCTGTTGCGGGTCTTTATGCATCGCATTCTCGAGACGCTGGGGCCGCTCGACGACCCGCTACCCGAACATCTGCGCGCCCGCTTCAAGCTGCCCGACCGCTCCACCGCCATCCGTGACACGCACTTCCCGCCGCCCGATTCCGACCTGCGTCTGCTCAATGCCTTTCGCTCGCCCGCTCAGTTCCGCCTGATCTTCGAGGAGTTCTTCTGGCTCGAGTGCGGCGTGGCGCTGAAGCGCTCCAAAGCGCGCACGGTCACCGGCATCGCCTTCGAAATCGACGAAAGCGTGCGCCAGCGCGTCAAGCGGATGCTGCCGTTCAAGCCCACCGGCGCGCAGAAGCGCGTGATTCAGGAGATCGCCGCCGACATGCGCCAGCCGCATCCCATGAATCGCCTGCTGCAAGGCGACGTCGGCAGCGGCAAGACTATCGTAGCAGCCGAAGCCGCCGTGATCGCCATCGAAAACGGTTACCAGGTGGCCGTGCTGGCGCCCACCGAAATCCTCGCCGCGCAGCACGCGTTTTACTTTCGCCAGATTCTCTCGCCGCTCGGGTATGTCACCGCGCTGCTCACCGGATCGTTCACCAGCCGCGAAAAGGACAAGTTGAAACAACTGGTCTCCGCCGGCCTCGCCCAGGTGGTGGTGGGCACCCACGCGCTGCTCGAAAAGGACGTCGAGTTCCACCGCCTGGGCCTCGCCATCATTGACGAGCAACACCGTTTCGGCGTATTGCAGAGGCTTCAACTCGTCCAAAAAGGCGCGCAGCCGGACGTTCTGGTGATGACCGCCACGCCGATTCCGCGCACCCTCGCCATGACGCTCTATGGCGACCTGGACGTCTCGACCATCGACGAGATGCCGCCCGGCCGCAAGCCCATCATCACCAAGCACGCGACCGCCGACCACATCGAGCAGGTCTACAGCTCCCTCAAGCGTCAGGTCGCCGAGGGCCGCCAGGCTTACGTGGTTTATCCGGTGATCGAAGAATCGGAGACGCAGGCCATGAAGGCCGCGCTGAAAATGTACGAGCACCTGTCGCGCGAGGTCTACCCCGATCTCGCCGTCGGCCTGATGCACGGCCGCCTGAGCGGCGACGAAAAGGAAGACGTGATGCAGCGCTTCAAGCAAGGCCGCATCCAAATTCTGGTTTCGACCACGGTGATCGAAGTCGGCATGGACGTGCCCAACGCCAGCGTGATGGTGGTGGAACAGGCCGAGCGCTTCGGCCTGGCGCAGCTCCACCAGCTTCGCGGGCGCGTCGGCCGCGGCGCCGCGCAAAGCTACTGCATTCTGGTCACGGAAAAGATGAACGACGCCGCGCGCGAACGGATACGCACGCTGGTCGATTCCACCGATGGCTTCCACATTTCGGAAATCGACCTGAAGCTGCGCGGGCCGGGCGAATTCTTCGGCACCAAACAATCCGGGCTGCCCTCGCTGCGGGTGGCCAACATTCTGCGCGATGCGGAGATTCTGGAAATCGCCCGGCGCGAGGCGGTCGATTTCGTCGCCCGTCCGCCATCGGAAGAGGACCTGCGCCGCGCCGTAGCGTACATCCGCGACCACTGGCAGCGCCGGTACGGCCTGGTGACGGTGGGCTGATGTCGCGTCTCCTAAGTTCGCAAGATGATTCCGGAGCTCCGTATCAGGGCACGGCTGGTCACGGTGGGCTGATATCCCGTCTCCCAAGTTCGCAACATGATTCCAGAGCTCCGTATCAGGGCACGCCTAGTCACGGTGGGCTGATATCCCGTCTCCCAAGTTCGCAACATGATTCCAGAGCTCCGTATCAGGGCACGCCTAGTCACGGTGGGCTGATGTCCCGTCTCACAAGTTCGCAAGATGATTCCGGAGCTCCGTATCAGGGCACGGCTTCAGCCCAATACTGTTCACCTAAGTCGTGGCGCGGGCTGTCAAGCCTGCCGAGCCGAGAGTCGTCTCGGCTTTTCTTGTCGCGCAGAATGGGCGATCACCACCGGCGCTTGCCACTGAGTGAAGAGTATCGGGCTTCAGCCGTGCCGACGTGGAATCTACTAAACATGGCCTTTAGGCCCTGCCATTTGGTGACGGTGGGCTGATGTCTTGTCTCACGAGTTCGCAAGATGGTTCCAGAGCTCCGTATCAGGGCACGGCTTCAGCCGTGCCGGCGTGGAATCCACCAAGCCCGGCCTTTAGGCCCTGCAGTCGAGCGATAACCTCGTGGGCTTTTTGTCACAGCACTTCAGAGGCGGGATACTGATGCGCGTCATCGCCGGAGATCTCCGTTCGCGCCGTATCGCCGGCATTTCCGGCGATGCCACACGCCCCACGTCCGACCGCCTGCGCGAGACCCTGTTCGACATTCTGGCGTCGCGCATTCGCGGCGCGACGTTCCTCGACGCCTACGCCGGAACCGGCGCCGTCGGCATCGAAGCGCTCAGCCGCGGCGCCGCCCACGCCTGGTTTCTGGAACGCAGCCGCGCCGCGCTCCAGGTGCTGCGGCAGAATTTGGCCTCGCTCGATTTGGAAGCGCGCTCTTCGGTGATCGCCGGCCCCGCGCTGCTGTCCATCGCGCGCTTTGCCGCCGCCATCGTGTTTCTCGACCCGCCCTACACGCTCGATCGCGAATTACCCGCCGCGCTCGACCTGCTGGCAGCCACGCCCCCGCCGCTGGTCGTCGCGCAGCATTCCATCCGCGTGCCCCTCCGCGAGACCTTCGGCGTGCTGCGCCGCACCCGCGTCGTCAAACAGGGTGACAACGCCCTGAGCTTCTTTAGTTCGGAGTAGTGCGAAATCGACAGCGACCGCTCCCTACGGTCGCGGCTCCGATACGTTTCAGAGCCGCGACCATAGGGAGCGGTCGCTGCACTTCTCTGGCGCCAAACACCCGCGGCAACTACCTTCTGCCGCCGCCGCCGCCGGAGCTATGCGAACCGCCGCCGCTATAGCTGCGGGAACCACCACCGCCGGAGCTGCGGGAACCGCCACCGCTGTAGCTGCGGGAACCACCTCCGTAGCTCCGGACACTACCACCGCCGCCGCGGTAACTGGGAGCGGAACTACGAGGCGCCGACTGGAAGGAGCGCTGCGCCGATCCCCGATAGCTTTGCGCCGAGCCCCGATAGCTTTGCGCCGAGCCCCGATAGCCTTGCGCCGATCCCCGATAGCTCTGCGCCGAGCCTCGATAGCCTTGCGCCGAGCCCTGATAGCTTTGCCGGCCCTGGAAATGCTGCCAGCCCGAAGAGCCTTGCGCGCCCTGGAAGCTTCGCGCGCCTGCCTGCGCCGCGCCGCCCCGGAACGAACTCCCGGCGTTACTCCCACTGTACGCGTGCAAGTTTCCCGACCGCCCGGCGGCCATCCGCGAAGCTTGCGAAGCGGCGCCGTACCGGCTGTTGAGCCGACTGTTCGAATAGGCTACCCCCATCCGATGACCAGGATCGTGCGCCCACGCCGATCTCCCTCCGAATCCGCCGCCATAACCGTAACCGCGGAATCCATAGCGATTGAAAAAGCCGGCGTTGACGAATAAGCCGCCGCCGAACCAGTTCGGGCCCCATCCCCAGCCGCCAAAACCCCAGCCGCCCCAGCCGCCGAAGCACAGTCCGATGTCGATTCCGGAGCCGAACCCATATCCGTAGCCCGGATAAAGCAGCGGCGGATAGTATCCCCATGCCGGGGCCCCCCAAACATACGAGGGGTCATAGGTCGGGACGTAGACCTCCTGCGGATCGGCCGGTTGAATTTCGATGGCCGCCTGATCGCCCTGGTTCTCTGTGGTTACCGTCTCCTGCGGCGTCGACCGCAGCTTGCCGTTCGCCTGCGCGCGCGATCGCAGGCGCTGCACGGCGTGCATCACATCGGCCTGCTGCGCCAGGAAGGCGTTGCCCAGATCGGTAGTCCATTGGATGTCCTGAGTCAGCTTCGTCAGCACGTCCGGCATGGCCACCATCGCTTGCACGCTGGCATCCCAATTCTGTTGCCGCGCGGCATCCATCAACTGCTGGCCCTGCAAACTGCCGTTGGCCTGCAGCCACTGTTGAGCCTCCACCAGCTCCACCGGGTATGTCGAGGCAGCCAGCACCTGTCCCAGCAGCGGATCCGGGTAGAGCGCGATGGGCGAAACCAGGTTATCCAGTTGCTGAGGGGCCAAAGCCGGTGCATTGGCTTGACCCGGAGGCTGAGCTGCGGGCGGACCTGTAGCTGGCCCCTGCGCCAGCGCAAGCGCTCCAAACCCCGCCATGACCAAAACGCAGGCCAACGACACCGCCTGCCGAAACCAACGTCGCACCGAGTAGCGTTCCATTTCGCCGCCTCCCTGCCACGAGCCGCTCACCGCCGGCGCCGCCGCCAACCCGCCGCTCCTGGCCTTCACCTGATTGGACGCTCGAAGCCGCCTCGCGGTTGTTGGCTCTTTTCAGCCACTTTTGGTGGTATTCGACCATTAAACCCCTTTGATTCCTATCGTCCGCGCCTTGCTATCAGCGGCGTCGCGTGAGCGGATCGCGTCATGGTGCGCCGTCGGCATGATCATGGAATCGACAGAGTGTAGTCTACTGGCTCGCAAAGAGCGTTGTCGGTTGCCATGGTTATCAATAGGTGATAACCTTAGTAGCGATGAAAGGGCGAGATCGGGATCCTGGCGCAGATGTGCTGCTGGATTTTGACGGTCAGGTATTCGTAGTCGATGGGAAGGGTCAATACTGGGTTCGGTTCTCAGTCAACCAGGTGGCGTCTACCCCTGAGCGGCCGCATGGGCTGAACTACTCGTTGACACTGCATGGCCCCGGTGGCCACCGGTTGATTGGATTTGACAACGCTCATCCCGTCCGAGAATCGCGCGGGCCCGGCGGCAAAAGCCGGGGCCTCTTGACCACAGGCACCGGATGGGGACCGTTCGACCTTGTCGGTTCAAAGACGCGGCCACGCTGCTGGTGCACTTTTGGACTGAGGTCGATAAGCTCTTGAAAGAGAAGGGAGTCATCTAATGAGGACGCTACGCGTGGGGATTGCCAGTTACGAGCAGATGAAAGCCCGAACGGTTGCGATCGCTCGAGGCGAGTACAGGCCGGCCGTCGACGAGCCGAAAGTATGGTTCACATCGGCGGAAAGCTTTGCCAGAGTCTTATCCAACCGCAACCGTGCCCTGCTGGGAGTCATCGCCGAGTCCGCCCCCGACTCGCTTGCGCGGCTGGCGGAACTAACCGGGCGGGAAAAATCGAATCTGTCCCGGACGCTGAAAACCATGGAGCGATACGGCTTCGTGCATCTCACGCGGGGAGCGCGGGGATCGGTGATCCCGCGAGTTCCGTACCAGCGGATTTCTCTGACATTGCCGTTGTCAACACCGGGGCCCGTTGGTAAAGAAGCCGCATAAACAGGCCGGTGGCATGGCTTCGCCTCGGCATCGGAAGACCTCCGGTGTTTGAAGCGGAAATGCTGCCTGCCTATCAATCAGGCGAGGACTGAAAAGTCCGTGTGCCAGAATTGTTCTCAGACAATGCCTGCAAGACACACTTGGACGTTCAAGGTTCGAATCCGATATAGTGAATAGCGTTCATGGGGTTCTCCTGTCTGAGGCTACTGAGCCGGCTCTGATAAGCCGGTCTCGGCATTGTGCCCTTTAGGAGAACCCTCTTGCATCGCCCTTATACATTCAAACGGGCTACGTGTTTCCGATTTTCCGCAAGGCGGATGCGCCCGGCGCGATACAGACCGCCCTATCATTTGCACCAAGGCAGGAAAGCGGAACCACGTCTCTGTCACCGGTTTTTACGGGGTTTTTAGTACTTGGAACTGATGGTCATGGATTAGTATGGAGGGTGGTTTGGAAACCTCGGAATCATAGGCCGGGTTCGCAATGGAGTCTTGATGCTCGTCAAACGTTTCACATTCAAACGCAACAACGACAAGGGCGGTTTCCAATGGACGGCAGAATCGGAGATCGAGCGTCCCGGTTTCTACCGTGGGTTCACCGCTGTTGGCAGGACTCTCGCCGACGTGAAGGAGTTTGCTAACCTCGTACGCCGGTGTGGACGGACGGGATCGCTGGAACGGCTTTCGGAAATGCACCCGCCGGGTTTCGAGAAGCGAATGCAGACGACTTGGGGCGGTACGTGGTATCCGCAGAAGAGAAAACGGCAATGAGAGGCCTGCCTGTCGGTGATTTGATCTAAGAACGGAAGAAACAGTCTGGACTGCCTTCTGCCCGACGCAGCCACGTGCTGACCACTCGCGAAACCGGCATATGCCCTAATTCCGCTTGGTAGAATAGTGAGCGGCATGGAAAAGCCCGTAATTGTTGCCGATCCCGAAATCATGAACGGAACGCCCTGCTTTCGTGGCACGCGAGTTCCGTTCAAGAATCTGATCGATTACCTCGAAGGCGGACATTCATTGGAGGAGTTCCTGGGCAATGGTCAGGCCACTGAAGATTGATGAAGCGCAGTTCGGCGCGAAGGTTGGGCGTCACATGCTGGAATTCGGCCGTAAGCCTGGCAACGCCGGCGATCGCAAGTGGCTCATGGATCACATCCTCGATATCTACACCAATGCGGTTGAGGTCCGTGACGGCACATTCTCCGGTCAGGGGGCTACTCTGACCTCCGGCTCGAATGCCAGGGGGCCTGTCTGGTTCTATGCGAAGGGTGCGGACGTCGTGGTCACCGACAAGGCGGATAACTTCGTAACGATCTTGAAAGATGGCGCCACGATGAACGCGAGTTTCCGGACCGCGAAGATCCTGCCGGAACGTCCCTGAAGCGGCTTGCGCTCCCGCCTCCCTCACCTCGCCAGCCCATTCCTAATCAGCAGCGCCCTCTGGTCCGGGTCTCGCCCCATGAAGGCGCGATACGACTCCGCTGGGTCGGCGCTGTCGCAGCGGGACATGCCAGCGTACCAGCGTCACCATTCGAACGTCGCTCCTGCTAACTGGCGCGCCGCTTCTGCCTTTCTGCTGCGGTCTTCACCTGAAACCTGACACCTTCGTGCCGTTGCACGAACGCCATGATGTCGAAAATGTTATCCGCGCGTGGATTCCCATTCGGCCCGAGCATCCGCATGAGGCTTTTCGGTGGGATATGAGTTGCCTCGGCCAGTTCCGGAAAGCCCATGGTCGAGTTGATGTAATCCCGCAGAACGGCTTTGCCGGTGTCCGTATCGCCGGACAGCATGCTTTCCGCGGCCTCGCGTAGCAGCGCCCTGCGAAATGCCGGATCGCGCCGTACACGGCGCTGGATCGTCTCTTTGAAATCGCGGGTCAATGCCATAACCGCCTCCTACTTTCTGCGCTTGTAGTCCTTCCACCGGGCCATCGCGTCGGCAATGTCCTGCTGCTGGCGTTTCTTAGATCCGCCGCCCAGAAGGATCACAAGCCGGTCGCCATCCTTGCCGAGGTATGCGATAGCCGGGACCGAAGTCGATGCGGTATTCCAGAACGCCAGAGCCTACCGGCTTGACGTTCGAGAGGTTCCCTTGCGCCATACGCGCCACGGCAATGGCCACTTTCGCGGCCGCCGGTGCGCTCAGGCTATCGAACCACACCGCATAAGGACTGCCACCTGTGGCATCGATGTATTCTCGAACATCGATCACCACCAATGGTAACACATGTGGTACCGTCTCGCCCGCCCCCTCACCTCGCCAACCCATTCCTAATCAGCAGCGCCCTCGGGTCGGGATCTCGTCCCATGAAGGCGCGATATAGCTCCGCCGGGTCCGCGCTGTCGCCACGCGAGAGAATCCGCCGCCGGAACTCCCGTCGGGCGGCGCTTCGTTTCAGCGTTGTTGCATCTGGTCTGGAGCCCCCGATCGGCTCCCGACAGCACCTCCCCGTGGCCCGTGGGTTAGAGCCGGTCTTCCGGGGCGGGTTCTACCGCGGGAACTTTGTCCAGCGCTGCCAGGAAACGTTCGTGACTGCCGCTTTTGGCCATACGTTCCACGCGGGTCCAGCCGGAAAGTTGTTCGGCCAAGGCCGCTGCCACAATCCGCTCCACTGAAACCTGCTGCTGCGCAGCCAAGTCGGCAATCTGGCGGTACACTTTGTCGGGGACTGTGACGTTGAGAGTCATGGTGCCTCTCCTATTATCGCAAGGAATTCCCGGGGCGAAATCACTCGAACGCCGAAACGCTCAGCGCCCGCGAAATCTCTGGTGTTGAAGGTAACCACGAAGTCGGCCCGGCTCTCCACCGCTAGTTCCAGGACGAAGTCGTCTTTTGGGTCGGGTAGGAGGGGCCGCCAAAGAAAGAAGATGGGCCGCAGATTCGCATTGGCGCAAAGAAAGCACACCACGCTATCAATGTCACTACCGCCCAGACTTGCGCCCGTGCAGACTCGCTTGAGTGTCTGTTCATACTCAAGGACCAGGGGCACCGAGAGGTTGATCCGCCATCGGCGATCACCGACGAGCCGCAAGAGCCGGTGAGACGCTCCACGATTGGAGAGCAGCGCGGCGACGAGCACATTGGTGTCAATCACTACCTGGTACATGCCGCTACCAGCCCACGGAAGGAGGACGCCGTGAGCACCGCCGACGCGATGTCGCCAGACCGCAGTCCGTGGCCGTCCCCCTCACCTCGCCAGCCCATTCCGAATCAGCAACGCCCTCGGGTCCGGATCTCGTCCCATGAAGGCGCGATACAACTCCGCCGGGTCGGCGCTGTCGCCGCGCGACAGAATCTGCCGCCGGAATTCACCCCCGACTTCGCGGCTGAAGATCCCACGCTCGCGGAAGCGTGTGAACGCATCGGCCTCCAAGACCTCGGCCCACTTGTAGGAGTAATACCCAGCGCCATAACCCACCGGGCTCGCGAACAAATGCGTGAAGGCCGCCAGCATCGCGTGGGCGGGCGGCAGCGGCGCGGGGCTGAACTCCTGCAGAATGTGGCGCGCGTATTCCACCGCGTCGCCATCGCGGCGCGCCGAGTACCGCACGTGCAGCAGCAGGTCGATATAGCTGAACCCGAGCTGCCGCATCTGCTGGTTGGCGGCGCGAAAGGTGCGCGCCCGCTTCATCTTCTGAAACAAATCGTCGGGCACCGGCTGGCCGGTCTCCCAGTGACGCGCGAACAGATCGAGCGATTCGCGTTCCCAGCACCAGTTCTCCATGATCTGCGACGGCAGCTCGACGAAATCCCAAGCCACGTTGGTGCCGGCCAGGCCGCGGCATTCCACGCGGCTCAGCAGGTGGTGCAGCAGGTGGCCGAATTCATGGAAGATGGTTTCCACTTCGCGGTGAGTGAGCAGGGCGGGCTTGCCGCCCACCGGCGGCGTCAGGTTGCCGCAGACCAGCCCCAGATGCGGGCGGAATTTCGCGCCCTCCGGGCCGCCTGTGATTAGCGCATCCATCCAGGCGCCGCCGCGCTTGTTTTCGCGCGGGAACCAATCGGTGTAGAAGCCGCCCAGGAACTCGCCGCTCTCGTCGTGGACGTTGTAATAGCGGACGGCTTCGTCCCACACCGGCGCGCCGGCCTCTTGCTCGATGCGCAAGCCGTACAGGCGGTGCACCAGGTCGAACAGACCGGCCACCGCCTGTTCCAGCGGGAAGTATGGCCGCAGAGCTTCTTCGTCGAAATCGTACAGCGCGGCGCGTTGCTTTTCCGCGTAGTAGGCCACATCCCAGCCCGCCAATTCGGCGGCGGCCGGGCCTTCGAGCGACCGCCGGAATTCGAGCAGCTCCCGATTCTCCTCGCGGAAGCGGGCCTCGGTCTTCACCTTCAGATCGTCCAGGAAGGCAAGCGCGCGCGCACCATCGTGCGCCATGCGGTCTTCCAGCACCAGGTCGGCGAAGTTTGCGTAGCCCAGCAGCCGGGCCCTCTCGCTGCGCAGCTCCAGAATGCGCGCGATGAGCGGGCGGTTGTCGAGCCCGCCCTCGGTGGCGCGCACGCTGAAAGCTTCGTACACCTGCCGGCGGACGGCGGCATCGTCCAGGTAAGTCATCACCGCAAAGTAATCTGGCGCGTGCAGGGTGAAGCGCCAGCCCTCGCGGCCCTTGCGCGCGGCGCTCTCGCGGGCGGCGGCCAAGGCGCTGGGCGGCAAGCCGGCGAGGCCTGCGGTATCGGTAATGACCAGCTCGAAGGCGTTGGTGGAATCGAGCACGTTCTCCGCGAACTTAATGGTGAGCTTGCTCAGCTCCACATCCAGCGCTTCCAGCCGCTGCTTGCCTGCCGCGTCGAGGTTGGCGCCGTGACGGCGGAAGTTGTCGATCGTCTTGGTGAGGAGGCGCCGGCGCTCGCCTTCCAGGCGCGCGGCTTCTTCGGTGGCGGCGAAATCCTGCACCGCGCGCCAAAGGCCGGCATGGAGCGGGATGCCGGAATAAAACGCGCTGACCTGCGGCTGCGCGGCGCTGTAGGCGGCTCGCAACTCCGGGTAGGTGGCGACGGACTCCAGATGACGCACCACGCCGATCGCATATTCGAGCGGCTCCGCGAGATCGTCGAGACTCCGCAGCGTGTTGACGAAGGTGCGCGGCCCGCCGGCGGCCGCTACCTCTTCGAGGCGCTGGCGCGCCCCGCGCAGGAGTTCTTCGGTGGCGGGTGCCACGTGTTCGGCGCGGATGCGGTCGAACGGCACGCGAAACTCAGGCGACAAGAGAGGATTCAGATCGTTGGCGGGCGGCATCTTTTTGAGGGTAACAGTATCCGTACCGGACACGGGATTCCATGGCCGGCCCACAGGCGGCGCGCGAACGCTCTAGAATGGTGAGAGGCAATGAGTCCTCATCCGAACGGGCCGCCAGGCCGTGTCCCGCCCGAAGAATGGCTGAACGTCTTCGCCCTGGTCACCTACATTCCGGCTCCGCTCGGGGAGTTTCTGGATGAACTGCGGCGCGAACTGGTGCCCCACGACGACCCTCGCGCTCACGTCAGTTTGTTGCCGCCCCGCCCGCTGGCCGGCGATTGGCGCCAGGCTTGGGCCGAAGTCCGCCACACGCTCGAACGCCGCGCATCCTTTGAGGTGGAACTGACGGGCATCCGTACGTTTCCCGTGACCGATGTGATCTACCTGGAAGTTGGCGCCGGAGCCAGGGAGCTGTGCGATATCCACACCGCGATGAATTCCAATTCGCTGGCCTTTCACGAGCCGTTTGCTTATCACCCGCATGTCACCCTCGCGCAGGATATCTCGCACCAGGACGTGCCGGACACGCTCAAGCTGGCCGAGCGGCGCTGGCGCGAATTCCGCGGCCAGCGCAGTTTCCGCGCCGAGCGTGCCGTGTTCGTGCAGAGCACCATCAGCGACCGCTGGCTCGATCTGGCTGAATACCGGCTCGCCAGCACGCCCGTTAATTTGTGAGATCCCCTTTTCCCTGCCGCCACTACACCGTTATGACGACTCGCTAGACACGAGGCTGGAATCGGGGAGGGCTCGATTCCGGCGAAATGCGGCTTGCTCCGTCGCCGCTGGAGACTTGGCCGAACCGGCGGCTAAAGTTTTTGCCGTTTCAGTCGATAACGAATTTGGACGTCAGAGTCCACGCCGTCAAAGGGGAACGCTTGGTAACCATTGCGGTTTGCGATACAGAGCCGATTGCCATAGAAGGGCTGCGAGGTCTTCTTCTGGAATCGGCGGAGGAGTTGCGCGTTGTCGCGGCGGAGAGCACGCTCGCAGACGGCATGGAGGCCGTACGCGAATTGCGGCCCGCCCTCTTGCTGGTCGACAAGGCGCTCGGCATCCACGCCGTGCTGGACTGGTTGACCGCTTTGCGCCGGATGGAGCAGCGGCCGGCGGTCATTGTGTGGGGTGCGGCGCTGTCGGAATCCGAGGCTCTGCGCATCCTCCAAGCCGGGGCGGCCGGCGTCATCCGCAAGACTTCCAAACTGGATTCGGTGATGGCTTGCGTGCGCGCCGTGGCGGCGGGCGGTTCCTGGATGGAAGATTCGACGATGTGGGAGCGGGATCGGCCGTATCGCGCTGCCCGGTCACCGCTCACCGGGAGGGAACTGGAAGTTATGGAGCTGGTCGAGCGCGGACTCAAGAACAAGGACATCGCCAGCGCGCTCGGCATCCGCATCGGCACCGTCAAAATCCACCTGAAACATATCTTCGAAAAGACCGGCATCCGCGGCCGCTACGGTCTGGCGCTCTCGGGGCTAAAGGAGAAAGGGCTCCTGATGTCCCCGATCTTGGAAACCCTGCCTCTGCCAGGCACGGGAACTGCCTGAGGAGGTCCCTCCGGAACGATGGCACTGGCTGAAAAGACGGTAGTTGGCAGCGATGCGCGTGGACTGCGGCTCGATAACGGCGCGTCTCGGCTGAGGCTCAGACCGCCTCCGGTTCACGATTACCCTCAAAGTTGGGTATTGAGCCACCCAAAAGATATGCTTGCGATCTGCATTAAACGAGTTTAATCTTGGAATATACACTAGTTATCAGAACTCCTAGAACCAAAGTCAATGGCGAGATTGCTTGCGAAGGAAGGTAGTGGCCAAATGACACCCCTTGGACCAATTCGCAAACCTGTGGCGCAGACCATCGCCGTGTTATCCGTGAGCTCGGCGGAGGAAGACCATTTTCACCTGCAAGACATTTTTTCGAGCCCCGGCCGGACGCTCTACCCCGACGTGGCGTTTACCATGACCGCCAAAAGCACGATCGCGGCGGCCAAGGGTGCGCTGCAGCGGGGACGGATCTCGATTGTGATGTGCGAGCATGACTTGTCGCAGGGCTCGTGGAAGGAGTTGCTGGACTTCGTCGAGCGCCTGCCGGCGCCGCCGCCGGTGATCGTGACCTCGCGGGTGGCCGACGAGCGCATGTGGGCCGAGGTTCTCAACCTGGGAGGCTACGATGTTTTGGCGAGGCCTTTCAATAGCGAGGAAGTGATTCGCACGGTCACTTCGGCCTGGAGCCTGTGGCAGCACCGGTCCCAGGTTCAGATGCGGGCTGAAAGCTCCCAGAGAGTTGGGGGTAACGCGGCATGAAAACCCTCGTGATTCCGGAAGACGATCTGAAGCGCCTGGAAAGACGCTTCGGACCGGATGTGCGCCGCATGGGGCCATGGAACTCCGATGGCGTCTTCGGCTATACCAGTATCTCCCTCGGCGCGGTGGAGAGCGCTGCCGAAGCCGTCGGCGCGCCGGGTTTGCCGGAGGCGGTCTCACGATTGCAGGAGGCGCGGGAACCAGTGGCTGCATTTATGGAGCTGGTGGAAGCGTTCGGTCCCGATCTGGTCGTCAAAATCAAAGCAGCGTACTCGGCGATCTCGCTTGCACCTCCCTCCGCCCGCCCGGCCGCATCCTCGAAACTGGTGGCGCGACAGGTCGGCGCAGCCACCGCAGCCTGACCATCGAGAAGCGTGGGGCGGGCGCCCCAGTCCGCGCCGGACCCCATTCCGGCTCTCTGCGGATCGCCGTGAATACGGAAAACGAAGCTGTCGCGGGCGTCGTCCCCAGAGGGGACCCCAGATCCAGCGGCCCCGCCTCTCAATGCGAACCTGCTCAATGGACATCCCGCTCCTGACGCCGGTGCACCTCTTGTTATTATGAAGGTCGTTATTCCATCGGGAGGTTCCATTCATGGCCGATGAAGTCAACCGCCGCAATTTTCTGAAGACGGCCGCGCTGGCCGCCGGTCCCGCCCTCATCTCCGCGCGTGGGGCCAATCAAAAGGTCAACATAGGCTGGATCGGCGTCGGCACGCGCGGCAACGCGGCCATCGAGTGGCTGCACAACGCCGCGCCCAATGACGTCGCGCTCACCGCCGTCTGCGACACCTATCAAGGCTTTATCGCGCGCGCCAAAACTCGCGTGAAAACCGTGTGGGGCATCGAGCCCGCCACCTACGTGGATTATCGCGAGCTGCTGGCCGACCGCAACGTGGACGCCGTGTTCATCATGACCCCCGAACATCTGCACCGCGACATGGCCGTCGCGGCGCTCCAAGCGGGGAAACACGTCTACCTCGAAAAGCCGCTGGCGCACACCATCGAAGAAGGCTTCGAAATTGTGCGCGCCTGGGAACAGTCCGGCAAAGTGGTCCAGGTGGGCACGCAGAACCGCAGTTCCTCGCTCTACAGGAAGGCCAAGGAACTGATCGACCAGGGCATGATCGGCCAGGTGCAATACGTGCGCGCGTTCTGGTATCGCAATTCATTGCCGAACGACCCGGCATGGCGGTACATCATCCCCGCCGAAGCTACTGCGGAAAACACCGATTGGGACCGCTTTCTGGGAAGCGCGCCCAAACGAAGCTGGAGCCCCGAACGCTACTTCCAGTGGCGCCTGTACTGGGATTATTCGGGCGGCATTTCGACCGACCTTTTGGTGCACCAGACCGACATCGTCAATTTCATGCTCAGTAAGACCACGCCGAAGACCTGCGTGGCCTCGGGCGGCATTTACCGGTGGCATGACGACCGCGACGTCCCCGACACGCTCAGCGCCATTTACGAATACGGCGACAACTTCCACATCAACTACAGTTGCTTCTTCGGCAACGACCATTACGGCTATGGCGAGCAGGTTTGCGGCAACGAGGGCACCATCGAAGTCATGAACCGGCAGGACCTGTACTTCAATGCCGAGACCTATCACGGCAAGGCGCCGGCCTCGATCGCCGGCCGCAAGCCGATTCACCTCAACGGCAAGGCCGATTTCGGCGAATCCGACGGCGTCAACAACCATTTCCGCAATTTCATTCAAGCCGTGTTAGGCAATGAGAAAGTGATTGCGCCGCCGACGGTGGGCCAGCAGGCGGCTATTTCCGGCCACATGGCCACGCTC
>PLOR01000109.1:0-32697 GCA_003142185.1 Bryobacterales bacterium | reverse complement strand
GGCTCAGCAGCCTTGACAGGCCGCGCCACGACTCAGGCTGATGTTACAGTAACTTGGTGCCGAAAAGACGCGACTTACTGCTGATAACCGCGTATGCTGCGATGCTGGTTTGGCTGGCCGGACTTCGTCCCTTGTGGCTGGATGAGGTTCTGCAATTGGTCGCGTCCACCCAACCGGATGCGCGGAGCNNGCGCAGCGCGTTTTCGTTTTGACGATGGGACTGACGCCACTGGCCACGCGTGCCGCGCCTGCGATCTTCGGCCTGCTTTCCGCCATCACACTCGCCGGCTTCGCACGCGATCTGAAGGCGGGCGCAACCACGGTTGTGCTGGCGGCGTGTCTGGTGACGCCGATGCAGCTCCGTTACGCGGTGGAGGCGCGCCCTTATTCGCAGGCGCTATTTTTCGCGCTGGCGGCGCTGTGGTGTCTGTGGCGGCTGGCGCAAGCGCCGTCCTGGCGCCTTGCGGCGGCTTATGCGGCGTTGGTGACGGCCGGCTTGTACACGCAACCGCTGTCGGCAGCGGTGCAACTGGGCGCGCTGGCCGCGCTCGCTTGCGGCGGCCAGCGCAGGGCGGTGCGCCTGGGCGGGATCGCACTGGCCATCGCCGGCCTGTTGTTTGCCCCTTGGTATCTCTACGCCAGGAGCGCGTGGCATTCCGGAATCGCCGCCAGCCACTTCGGTTTCTCCCTTTCGCCGAGAATACTGGAGATGCTGGTCCGCGAGATTTCGGGCGGCGGCTATGTGGCTTCGCTTTCGCTGATCGGCGCGGCGGCGCTGGGCTGGCGCCGCGCGGATCCGCTCGTCAGGCGGTTCCTGCTCGGAAGCATAATCTCCGGCATCGTCTGCGCGATCGCAGCGGATGCGTTTTCCGGTTACTTCTTCGCCGTGCGCCAGGTATTATTTGTGCTGCCGGCTGTGTTGTTGCTCGCGGCGGCCTGGCTTCCCAGCCCTCGCCGCGAATGGTGGCAGCCCGGCCTGCTGGCGATTTTTCTGGTGGCCTCGCTGGTCAAGGACGTTCGCTATTTCCGCAGCCCCGGCGAGGATTGGCCCGGCGCGGCGCGTGCGCTGCTGGCGGCCACCAGTCACGGCGCGTGCGCGGTTGTGCCAAGCCCCGAGCCGAAAGAGATGTACCAGCTTTTCGAACCCGCCTTGAGCGCCCGGTTCTGCAATGCGAGCGACGCGGCCGGCCCGGTCGTGATCGTCCGGAACCGGTACACGCTGGCCTCCAGCATCGAGGAAACCACCCGCGTGCTGGCGTCGAAAGGAATTCGCGCCGCGGACGAAACCGACGTCTCCGGTGTCAGACTCCTGCTGTTTCGTCCGGGCGACAAGGGCCCGTCATGAAATGACCTTGCCACTCCAACGTGGCGCACGCACTCGTGCGTGCCGTGTCGAGACTCTTCTCGACACCTGCTCGGCGCGAAGCCCTGCGTCGGCACGAGTGCCGACGCGGCACGCACGAGTGCGTGCGCCACGCTACGCTCAGAACCGAAACCGGTAGCGCAGCTCCACGTAGACCTGGCGTGGATTGATGAAATGCGTGCCGCCGAAAGTGTTGCTGGTATCGAGAAGATAGCGCGTGTTAGCGATGTTCACGGCGTTGGCCGAAATCGTCCAGTTCTCGCGAAACTGCTTGCCGAGCGCCAGATCGAAAGTCCAGTGCGGCGGCAGATGAGAAGGCCCGTCGGCATTGAGGAACCCCGATCCGAACTGGCACGCCGGCGTTGCCCAGAGGTTGCCGGGCAGGCTCAGCGAAAGCACCGTAGTGACGCTATTCCGCTGGTCGTGATCGAGCAGGAAATTTCCGGACGGCGCTGCCTCAAGCAACCCGCCGGTAATCGGGCCGATCCCCTGCGCGATTTGGTTCGACCAGGCGACCCGCCATTGCGCCCGGCGGAACAGGCGCGGCGAGCGGAGGGTGACCTCCGTGCCGCTGATGATGGCGCCCAGATCGGTCAACGGAATGAAGATGCCCGAATCGCCGATTACGTCGTGATCGAGGAAGTTGCGCGCGCTGGTGTGGAAGTTGTCGGTCTCGATCGCCCAGCCGCGCAACGGAACGGTCACGCCGATATCGTGCTGGATATCGCGCTCGCCCGATAGCGGGATGAAACCGTATCCCTGCGTCTGGGCAAACGCGAGCGCCGGACCGGCCAGGCTGTCGAGCGGCGGCGGCTGATAGTAATACGCGTAGTAACCGTGCAGGGTCCAGTTCAGGTGCGGGATGCGGATGGCGCCGCCCAACCGCGGGCTGGCGGCGCTCTCATTCACCAGCCCGCCGTAACGGGTGAGGCGGATGCCCAGGTCGAGCGTCAGCCAGGACGTCGGCTGATACTGATCGTCCGCGTACGCCGTGCTCGAATGCGCCCAATGCTTCTCCTCTTGCGTGAACACTCCGCCGCCCGGATTGGCGGTAAGCCCGAAGAACGTATCGTCATGCTGGCCCCAGAAATCGACGCCCACGCGCAGGTTGTTCCGCTTCTTTTTCATCTGCAGCGCCGCCAGCGAGCCGAGATAGTTCGACCGCTCGTTATCGTCGAGGACAAAGGGGTTGTCGAGCGGTCCGCCCACATAGTGCGAACCATTGAAGTGGTAGCTGGGCGAGACCGTCAGCAGCCAGTCGCTCGAAAAGGTGTGCGTCCAATGGAACCCGCCCAGGTCGTCCTTTTCCAGATCCAGGTCGCGAATACCGGATGATTCGAGATCGAAATCGTTGGGAACCTGGTAATGATCCTCGCGCACCGAGACGACCCAACGCAATTGGTCTTTGCCGCTCGAATTGTAGAGCAGGGAAGCGAACCCGCCCACGCCGTTCTCCTGGTCGTGGATGACCCGCGAGATGGGCGTCCCCAGGCCGAGCTCGCTGCGGTTCCCGTCCACGCTGGCAAAGTAAGCGAAGCGCAGGGTGTGCCCGCCGATATCGAGTTGATCGTCGGTCGAATAGAAATTGCCGGCGGAGAAAATCAAGTCGGCCTGATTGTCGCGCTCGAATCCCGAAGGCGTAACCACGTTGAAGAAGCCGTAGGTTCGGTCGCCATACTCGCTCGAATATCCGCCGCGCTGGATCTCCAGGTCCTCCACGTCTTTGGGGTTGACGATCGGCGCGACGTTGGCGGCGATGTTGGTATTGATCACCGGCACGCCATCGATCAGCCAGTTGACCTGATGGCCGCCGCGCACGTGAAGCATGTCGTGGACCATGTAAGCGCCGGGCGTAAAATCCGTGATCATGGCGAGGCTGTTGGTTTGATCCGCGCCAGGCGTGCGGACCACGTCCTCGGCTTCGACCAGTACCCGCGGCGTAGCCGTCTGGGCGTTGAGCCGGTCGGCGGCGCTCGAAACCGTGATCACCTCGTTGACGCCCGCCACTTCCATTGCCAGATGCAAAACCGGCGATCTGCCGGCCGCCACCGTCACGCTCTGCTCCAATCGCTGGAAGCCAGGCGCGGACACCGCAACCGTCCACGTACCCTCGGCCAGGTTGTCGAACTGGAACCCTCCATCGGCGTTGGTTGCCAAGCTCTCGCTCCGCGCCGGTTCGGCAGTGCTGGCCACCACCTGCGCTCCAGCGATCGGACGGTGCGCCGGATCGTGTACCACGCCGCGGATCACACCTTGGTCAGCCGCGAACGCGGGGAGCATCAGCAACCAGAAGTACGCCGCTGAAAGGATGTGAGGCCGGTTGCCGCTCACTTGCGCCACACCGCGGAAAAGCGGCCGTCCGAGTGACTGATGTAGTGCAGCCGCATTCCTTTCGTGACCGCTTCGTTCTGACGAATCTGCAGGTCGAATCCTGTCATCCCGACGTAGCAAGCCGACTCCGCCTGTCCTTTTTCGAAGATCGCGGCGTAGCGGCGCGCCAGAGCCAGTTCTTCCGAGCCCTGCCCGGAGACGAGAATTGTCTTGATCGCCACCGTGCGGCCGATGGTGGGATCGAGGGCGCGATACACGATGCCCATGCCCCCCCGGCCGATCTCGCCCACAATCTGGTAGCGGCCGAGCCTGCTTGGGGCGCCCGCGGCGGGGGCCGTCCCTGGTCCCATTCTCCCTGACCTCCTCCTGGTGGCAAACAGCACAGACAGCGCTGCCGCTTCGCATCTGGTTTTCTATTCTCTCAGATTGGGAGCGCGGGGAGGTGGGATAGACAATCGGCTTTTGTCGTCTGTCAGTGTTACGTGCTTTGGCGGGGAATGACAGACCACCAAACGCGATGGTCTATCCTACCAATGTTCTCAAGCCCCGGTTACTTTGCCTAACTCCACGTTTGTCAATGTAACAATGGCTCCCGGAGACACCAGCACTTCGAGGCTGGCGCCCGCCGGCCGCGGACCCGGCTCGACCGAGTTTTCCTGTTGCGGGCTGGCCGTCTCGAGATATCGAAACTTCGCTCCCGGCCACTTCACGTCAACCTTCTGCGCTACGCCAGAGCGGTTCAGCAGAATCAGCGTCCGCTCGCCGCCCGCGCCGCTGAATGCCGTCGCCAGCACGTGCGGGTTCGAACTCGCCGCCTTCACCCGCTTCATGCCTGCGCGCACGCGGCGCGAGTAAGCCCCGAAGATTCGCAACTGGTGGCTGGACGCCACCGGCTTCAGCCCATGCTCCGGATCGGGCACCAGCAAGGTCCGCGTCCATCCGTAAGACGGCTGAACCACGTTGAGCAAGGTCCAGCAATACATCACGCCGCACGCATCCAACTGGGTGAGCACCTTGTGATAGAGTTGCCCCATCGCCAGCGCCACCCGGTATGCGCGCGCCTGATACGCCCCGTTATTGACACACAGCTCCACGGCGAAGAACGGCTTGTCTCCGATGGCATCCCGCAACTGAGTTAACCGTGCGTCGAAGCCGTCGGGATCGTGAAAATAATCCTGGTAATCGTAGAGGTTCGATGCGGAGTAATCGATGGTCTTCCACACCGCCGGATCTTGCCGGAACGCTTTAGCGGCTGCGATGCCGCCGAGCGAAAACGGGGCGTTGTGCATGTGGATCTTGATGGCTCCGAAACCCGCGGCGTCCAGCCCGTGGCGCAGCGCCAGTGCCATCTTCCGCCAGTTCTCCGCCGATTGCGTGACTTCGTTCTGAATCCCTACGATCTCGGGAGGGTGCCCGATCTTGTCTCGCGAAACCTGGCAGTATCGCACCATGGCCTTCACATAGGGCTCGATGTCGGGAGCGTCGGTCAGTTTGCCCGCGGCATCGCGCACCCTGGCCCACGGCGGCAGTTCCCAGAATTCGAAGATCACTTTCCCGCCCAGGCGCCGCACCCGCCGCATGTATTCGAAATCGCTGGTTTCGCAGTTCGGGAAATTGTCGCCATAATAATGCGGCGAGGCATCCTGCGGCCGGTCCCAGTTGGTCATCTCCGGGTTCAACAGAGCGCCGGTTGGATACTCGCGATGCAGCAGCAGGTTGTACTCGGCGAAAATGCGCCACCATTCCCGGGCGCCCTGCGGGCTCAATTCGGCGTAGGCGGGAGGCGTGGTAGTGCCGCCCCAGCCCAGCATTTCCTGGAAGCGCGCCGCGTCATCGACGTCCACCGCGGCTGCTTCCACGGCCGGCGGAAGCAGTCTCCCGCGCACCGGCCCCTCCCCACCGGCGAAGGCCAGTTGGTGACGGTTCACATCGAGAGGCGCGTTGGAAGAAAGCGCCTCTTTCCCGTTCAACAGGACGCGCACCGTCAGCCGGTAGTCGGCCACCACCGTGATAGCCTTCAGCTCTCCGCCATATTCGACGCTGGATTCTTCCCAGAGGCCCTCCGGATGGCGGCCCGGGCGTGCCTGCACCGGCGGCACCTTGCTCAGCCCCGGCGAGTCGTCATAGCGGACCGCCAGCCGCGCCTTGCCGCCGCCAACTTCCACGGTGAAACCGCCGCACGGCCCGGTGAAAATCCATCGCAACTGCGACTTCCCGCCGCTCCAGGCGTCGATCTCGATGGTCCGCTCAAACAGCGCGGGCAGCCACCCGGCAAAGTACTTTCGTGGCGGGCCGGGCACGGTCCACTTGGTCCGCGGCGAGGGAGCGCCCGGAAACTCGAAACCATCGCCGCCGGCCGGAGATGCCTTCCATGGCGGCAGATCCACTCTGGCTGCATTCACCGGCTCGCTGCGCTCCTGCGCCGCCGCCAGTGCCGATGCCGACAGCACCGCTCCGGAAAATGTGCGCCGCGAAAAGCTCTTCATCGAACCTCCTGCCGCGTTCGTCTCACATGCCCGATTAGGACAACCGCACCAACCGCTCCCTATGGGTGCCCTGGGCCCAGCTCCGATGCGCTCTCAGAGCCGCGACCATAGCGAGCGGTTGCCGGCGATTGAACCGGTCATTTCCTAACCGGCCCTAAGTCCTGAGCGGACCCGGAAGTTTCACGATAATACGCTTCTTTCCGGCCAGGTTAGCCCACGACTCCGGCGCGCCACGCTTGCGCATTGGCGAATGCCGGCAACAAAAGAAGTCCTACTATCGTGGCGGCAACTCGGCGCGGCATGCACTATCACCTCTGACGATCAAGTTATCACCCGGTGGAAGCCGGTTCAAGCACGCTCGATCGAACGGGCGACCATGCAAAGGCTGCACGCGAAATGCGAAAGTTGCCGACAGGCGGTCGGCAAAGCCGGGTTCAACCCGTTCAGCAGCTGGCAGAATGACAGGCCGCTTCGGCCCTTCTCGTGCTCTCGATAAGAGCGGAGCCTTGACAGTTTGGCTGTACGCACACTTTAGACGGAGGTGTAACATGTCGAAAACTGCAGTTGGTTTATTTGAGAATCCGGGCGTGGCGGACCAGGTCGCCCACGATCTCGATGCCAGTGCTTTCCCTCGGAACGAGATCCGCATTCTAGGAGAGCCGCTGAGTATGGCGGTCACCGGGGACACGAGTACCCCACGCACCGATTTCGAGGTGGGTTTGAACCGGGAGCTCCGGACAATCGGAGCCAGCGACCGTGAGGCGGAGGCCTACGTCCAAGGAGTGCGGCGTGGAGGAGTCATCGTTTTCGCGACAGGATCAAGCGAAGCGGTGGACAACGCGACTGAGGTCATGAACCGTCACGGTGCGATAGAGGTTGAAGAGCTCATCGGCCGCGAACCGGGTAGTAGCGGCAGCCTGACTGGCGAAAGCTTGCCTCCCATGCAGGTTAGTTCCGACCAAACCGGGCGGATTCGCCAATCGGGCGGCGGCGCCCGCATGTTCGCATGGTAGATCGTCAAGGCGCAGCCAGGTAAGTGCAGGTGCAGGTGCTCTGTATCGCTTTTAAAGGAGAAATGAAATGCTCGGATTAGGACTGCTCGGAACCATTATTGTGATCGTATTAGTCGTTTGGCTCATCCGTAGGGTGTGAACGATTACGAATTGAGATGCCCTCGGACGCTCGGCAGTTGCCCTTGTGAACGGGTTGGAAATCCCGCTGCAACTGTTTTGGAAGCCCGCGTCCGGGTTGCCAAGGATTAAGCTGGCGCTGGCCGGCTCGCGGGACTATGCGGAGCGGGGTTCCAGACGCCAGATCCGCCCTCTGGGGCGATGCCCGAGACCACCCAAACGATTCAAAAGTACCGGGACGGAGAATCGAAGTTGGTACCGAATTTGCCCCAAACTTACCAGAGACTAAAGTGGTACCCACCGGACTACCGTAAGTGAGTAAACCCTGACATCCTAAAGCAAATGGGATGTGAACTTAGGGACGAACTGGGAAGCCGATACCTGGCAGCTCTAAACTTGGTGTGCCGCGCGCAGCATCGTGTCCATTATGCCGTGACACTTACCAACATCGAGTGCGCCAACACAGAACTACGTCGGGTCGAGCAGTACCGGCTCGATGTACTCCGCCAAATCGACGAGCATTGCGAAAGCCACGACTGCGCCACCGAGCAACTGGAAGAGATTTGCGGGCAGGCGCTCGGGATCCGCAAACAGGCGGTGGCGTGATGCTTCTAACCACCGGACTTTACGAGGCTTACGGGGCTGCGGCGTTGCTGGCGCTGGCCGGCATTATCCGGGCCCAATACAAGCGTATGCGCCGCCTTCAGCCCGCGCTGTGTGGGGTGGATCCCATGCCGACAGCGGGGCCAATCGAATTCGCTCCCTTGAAAAAGCGGCCCGACCGTGTGGCTTCGGCTCTCCGCGCCTGGTCCGCCGAGCGCGCCAGTGCCGATCTGGTCGTGCCTGAGCGGCCGGTCGAACCCGCGTGCGCGATCATACCGGTGCCGATGCCGGAATTGCAGACCACCCATCACACGCCGCGGACCAAGCCCGCGGTTGAGGCGCCAACAGCGAGAGATCATTCAGAGTGGAGGGATGGTTCGGAGTGGATTCCGGCACCAAAACCGGCGAGCGAACCGGCTGCCAACCACGCGAAACCCGCCGGCGCGCCGTCCGCCAAACAGGCTGAGCCCGCCAGCGAACCGTCCGCCGATCGGGAGGACCGGTTCACGCCGCCACCGGAAGCGCCGTTGTCGCAGAATGCCGACTACTACGAGACCCTCCAGGTCAGCCCCAATGCCGACCCCGAGACGATTCACAGGGTCTACCGCATCATGGCGGCGCGCTTTCATCCGGACAACCCTACCACCGGCAGTCTGGAGCGCTTCCTCCTGTTGCGCGAAGCTTATCAGACGCTCAGCGACCCGGCGTTGCGCGCCGAGTACGACTCTAGCCGTTCGAACTGGCAGACGGAAACCATGCCCGTCTTCTGGCAGAAGTCCTTCGTGGATGGAATTGAGGGCGAAACCAACCGTCGCCTGGGCGTGCTCTCGCTGCTGTACCAACGCCGCCGGATTAACGAGAGCAAGCCGGGAGTTTCGGTGATGGAGTTGGAACGGCGCATGGCGTTCCCGCGCGAGTACCTGAACTTCACGCTCTGGTACCTGCGCTCGAAGGGTTACGTCGCGGTGTTGGAAGACAACTCCGACTACGCGTTGACCAGCGCCGGCGTCGACTATGTGGAAAGCGGCTCGAATACGAACCGAGTGATTCGGGAATTGCTGACTGCCGGAACCGGCGCGGAATACGCGCAACCGGAGATGCAACGGAAGAACGTCGTGGTGCCTTTCCCGAGAACCGCCGCCAGAGCCCGGGTGGAAGGCTCGCGCCGAATCCAGCGGCGCAAACAGGCCGGCCGATATTAAGCGCCTGTCACGAAAATAACCAGTTCAATCGCCTGACCGCTCCTTTAAGGTCGCGGCTCTGAACGCATCGGAGCCGCGATCTTGTTTCCGTGCTATTTACGGAGTTCCGTTGGAGCGGATCTGGCGGCCCACTGCACGAGTGCGTTGTGGCCGCCACAATTCCGCCAGGTGTTTCCGAAACAGCGCAGGCGGCTCACGATAAAGCCGTTGGCCGAGCGCGAGGGCCTTGCGGCGCAAATCGCGTTGCAACTCGCCGATCAGGTCGCGGCAGAGTTCGGCATCCTTCGGCTTTCGCTCGGCCGAAGCTTCGGCCGCCAGGCGCGCCGAGAGCACTTCCAGGTTGTGATGCTCGCCCAGCCACGTTTCCAGTTCCTTGAGGCTTCTTTCGCGGGCGCGCGTAGCGGCGTTCCAGCGGCTCTCCAACAGGCGGAGGTGATACCAGTGATCCTTCACCCGCTTGCGCCATGCGTGGCAGTGCTCCGGTTTCGCATGGCGGCGAGCGGCCGCCATGGCGGCGCGGCCGCGGCGGTAGGCCGTTTCCATGCCCGGCGCCAATGCCACCGGCCCATCCATCACCAGCCGCCACCGGTCGACGCGGACCGCGGCCGCCAATAGCGCTTCGCCAGCCCGGTGCATCGCGCCGATCATGCGCGGCGACCGCCGCTGGCGCCGCTGGTTTTCGAGCAGGCCGCGCCGCATCGCGGCCAGCGCCCGTGTGGACCGATCGTCCTTGTGATGCTCGCCAAGCTGGTCGAGCGTTTCGATCATCACGGTCCCGTCGCGGTACACCGAGAGCCGGCGCGCCACGTCGCGGAGGCGCCGGTTTTCGATTGCGTAGGTATCGCCCAGCTCGCCCCGCATGAGGCGCAGGATGGCTCTGACCTTCTTGACCGATTTGCGCGCCTCGTGGATAGCGTCGTCGCGCGTGCGGGCGGTGGCCTGGCGGAGCCCGGCGGCGGCGGAAGAGAGTTCCTCGCGCGCAATGCGGCGCAGCCCCTCACGCACCGATTCGCCGGGTTGCAAACGATAAGCCATCCGCCTGTCCTGGTATCAGCATAGAGCACCGGTGATAAAATCACTATCATTAGGGCCGGAACCATTTGGGGCGAGCCCATCGGTCCCGCAAGCTGCATATCAACGCAAGGAAGACTTCCATGGTTACCCGTCAACGTCTGCTGCCCGGGGCGATTCCGCTGTGTCCGGTCGTCCTTTGGCTTTGTTTGTTCGGCTCCCAAGGCTCGGCGCAATCCGCCGCTCCCATCCTGGCGCCTTATCAATGGGCGCCGGTTCGCATCGTGGCGGGCGGTTATATCCCGGGTCTGATCGCGCACCCCACCGAGGCCGGCCTGATTTATGCCCGCACCGACATCGGTAGCGCGTACCGCTGGAATCCGACCACCCAGCAATGGATTCCGCTGACCGACTTCCATGCGCCGAGCGATTATAACCTGCAAGGCCCGGAGAGCATCGCGCTCGATCCCACCGATCCAAATCGTCTTTATATTGCGGCGAGCATGTACACCGGCGCGGAGTCGGCGATCCTGATTTCCACCGACCAGGGGAAAACCTTCACTACCTCGAGCGGAACACCGTTCTCAATGGCCTCGAACGGTGACGATCGATCCGCGGGCGAGCGCCTGGCGGTGAACCCGTTCCAACCGGATCAGCTCCTCATGGGCACACGGAGCAATGGGTTATGGGTTAGCGGCAACTATGCGCAGTCATGGACCAAAGTGACGAGCTTTCCCATCTCGTTATCCAGCGATGGCTTTGGCCTTCAGTTCGTCGTCTTTGACCCTAACAATCAGGGCACTATCTATGTCGGCGCGTATACAACGTCTTTGGTCTACAGGAGCACGAATGGGGGCACAACCTGGTCTGCCCTACCGGCAGTGACTTGGCCATACAGTGTGCCCAGTAAGACGAGGCCGCCAACTCCGAACCGGGGCGTTCTCAACCCGGACGGCAGCTTCTACGTTACCTTCAGCGACGATCGCGGTCCATCCAATATGTCTTATGGAGTTGTCGAGAAGTATAATCCGCAGACGAACTCCTGGACGAACGTCACGCCGTCCGACTACCTGACCGCGCCGAGGGGCGGATTCTGCGGACTAACCCAGGATCCTACTCGCCAGGGCACGGTCGCGGTTACCACGCTGGACCGCTGGTACCCGGTGGACACGGTTTACATCACACATGATGGCGGCAATACGTGGATCGATCTCGGCGCCATCACCTCCGCTGGCGGCGTAGACGGGCCTCCCTACAGCAACTACTATTTCAATCCTCCGGTGTTCACGCCGATTTCGCCCTGGCTGACCTTCGGCGACACATCGTATCCGACGTCGCCCACGCCAACGGCTAAGTTCGGCTGGTGGATGTCCGCGCTTTTGATCGACCCGGTCAATCCCAATCACCTGATGTTCGGCACCGGCGCAACGCTATACGCCACGGACAACGTCTCGGCCGCCGATTCCGGCCAAGCTCCGACGTGGTATGTGCAGGGGTTGGGAATTGAGGAGACGGCGGTGACCGCGTTGATCAGTCCCACCCAAGGCGCTCACCTGTTGAGCGGGGTTGGCGACATCGGCGGCTTCCGGCACGACGACCTAGCCATTTCGCCCACCGGCGGCATGTTCACCAATCCGGTCATGACCACTACCGACGGCATGGACTGGGCCGGTCAAAACCCCCAGTTCATAGTCCGCGTTGGTGAGGCGAGCAGCGCTTCGACCAGCCCGTGCAATTACGGCGGGTACTCGACCGACGGCGGCACCACCTGGACGCCGTTCGACGGTTGCGCGGCCGGCGGCACCAACAGTAGCAATGTCGGAACGATTGCGGTGGATGCGAGCGGAACCGTAATGATATGGACGACCGTCAGCGGCTCGAACGCACCGCAATACTCCACCAATAACGGCGGTGGCTGGAGCGTGACCACGGGCCTTCCCTATGTGTTGACGGCGGTGGCGGATAAAGTGACGCCGGCATTGTTCTACGCTTTCGACGGCGCCAACTTCTACAGCACAACCACCAGTGGCGGGAAGGTTTTCACGAAGGTGAACCAGACTAAGTTTCTCGCCGGCACGCCGGCGCACGCGGCGGTAGCGAACTTCGCGCGCGCCGGCGACCTGTGGCTGCCGCTCAGCGGCTACGGTCTTTATCATTCCACCGATGGCGGCGTCACCTGGAAGCAGGTAACCAGCGTCTTGCAGGCGAACTTGGTTGCGGTCGGCAGGGCCAATCCGCGGACGCGGACGGGAGTGCAATCGATCTTCCTTTATGGCGCGATCTCGCCATCGACCACAATCGCCATCTATCGCTCCGACAATAACGGATCCACCTGGGTGCGAGTCAATGACGACGCACATCAGTATGGCGGTCCTACGGTGATCGCGGCCGATTCACGCGTGTTTGGCCGGGTCTACCTGGGAATGAATGGCCGCGGCATCGTCTACGGCGATATCGTCGGCAACCCGTCGGGCCGCCGTGGCGCAGGCCCGATGTAGGATAGCGCACCTACAGCCCTGGCATACGCAGGCCGGGCATGCCCGGCCCCTACGACACACTACTGGCGATAGGAATGGATGAAGCGGATATAAGTGCGTTGCGGGTGGCCGGGCTTCGCGGACTTATCGCCGTGCGTATCGGCCACCCGATGGATTGAGTAGAAACTTCGTCGATGTGAGCCCGCTGGATGGCGGACAATGTCGGGTCGATTCGTTCCTTACTCTCTGTTATCCGAGCGGGCGGCGATAACTGCTATCCGTATTCCGCCGGCGGTTATGAATTCCGGAATCCAAAGTCTTCCGTCGAGAGTCCAGCCCGAAGGGGACCCCGCATGCCTTTAACGGGCGCCGGAAGTTCAGTACCACTTGAGTGCAACGGTCTCTGGCCAAAGAGAAGGACTAGCAGCGGTGCCTGGCGCCACAGTCCCAATTCAAGGATAAGGGGTATGTCAAGGGAGTTGAGGGCTAAGTCATTGTAAGAGTTGGGAAGATGGGTTGTGACTGGGAGCGTCAACGCGAGCACGGGCCGGGCATGCCCGGCCCCTACGGAAAGGCGCTGCCGGGCTTCGCCCGGTTGGCAGGTCGGGGACCTGCCCCACAGCGGAGATTAATGACCGGGCGAGGCTGGTGTGCCCGCCAACGACTCCGCCTTGCTGAGTTTGGGCCAGTTGAATCCGTAAAGCGCGACCAAGGCGAAGCAGAACATGGGCACGATGAAACCGCGCGACATATCGAACTTGTCCGCTACATAACCCATCAATTTCGGCAGGATGGCGCCGCCCATGATCGCCATCACGATGTACGCGGAGGCTTTCTTGGCGCGCGCGCCGAGGCCGAAAATCCCCAGCGCGAAAATCGTCGGGAACATGATGGACATGAAGAAATAGCTCAGGAACACGCATAGCACCGAGAACCACCCCAGCTTGGCGAAGACCAGCAGCGTGGCGGCGACATTCAAGACGGCATATAAGCCCAGAATCTTGTGCGCCGCGAATTTTCTCAGCAAGCCGGCGCCGCTGACGCGGCCCACCAGGAAGCATACGAAGGCGATCGATGCCAGGTTGGCTGCACCCTTGTTGCTGATGGAGAGGATGCCCGCCTTGTTGGTCTCGAGCCAGCCCAGCAGCCAGCCTCGCAGAAAACCGGAGTGCGCGGATAGCCCCGTCATAGCTGCGTTCCACGATGCGGGAATGGCGGGGACTTCCGACGTCATGTAGTTAATGAAGAAGCTGAAAATGCCGGCTTGAGCGGCCACGTAGAAGAACTGCGCGGCGACCGCGAACACAAAGTGCGGGTGCGACCAGATGGAATGGGAAACCTGCGGCGAAGAATCGTCCAGATGATAATCGTCGCCGGTTTTGATATCGGGAATCCTGGCAAAGTAGAACACCACCGCGAGTATGAGGACGACCACCGCGATCGCGACGTACGGGATATAGAGAGTCTGGCTGCCGGTGCTGCGACCGGCGGCGTCGCGGCCATAGAAAAATATGCTGCCGATGGCGGGACCGGAAATCCAGCCGACGCCATTGCAGGATTGGGAAATGTTGATCCGCGTGGCCGCGTACCTCCGTGCGCCCAGCACGGTGGTGTACGGATTGGCGATGGTCTCGAGAAATGTGAGACCGCTTGCGATGGCCCAAACCCCGGCCAGAAACGCAACGAATGCCATGTTGGGCGATACGCGTCCTTCGTGAACCAGCGCATTGATGTGGGTAGCCGGGATGAACCAGAACCCGCCCAACGCGACAATCAGCAGACCGGCGATAATGCCGGCCTTGTATCCCAGCTTGCTCGCCAGCCAGCCCGCCGGCAGCGACATCATGAAATAGCCGAGATAGTGCGCGAACTGCACCCAGGCGGACTGCGACTTAGTGAGGCCCAGCTCCTCCTGAAAGTGTTTGTCCATCACGTCAATCATCCCGTTGCAGACTCCCCAGAGCAGAAACAGGGAACTGACCAGGAGGAAGGTGAACAACAGGTTGCTGCCGTCCTCGGAGAGGAACATGCTCTTCTGGTTGGTGCGCATGGTAGCTATGAGAGGCTCAAGGCCGCGGCTTCGGCGCGCGACCCAGGCCATTGTAGCAGCAGTGGCGCACGCACTCGTGGTGCCGTGTCGAAACTCATTTCGACACGTCTTCGCGTGGTGGCCGTGCGTCGGCACGATTGCCGACGCGGCACGCAGGAGTGCGTGCGCCACGTCGAGCTTACTGCACTTCTTCGGTCCAGCCTTCCAGCACTTGTTTGATTTTGCTCATGAACTTGTCGGCCAGGGCGCCATCGATCAGGCGGTGGTCGAAGCTGAGCGACAGGTGGCAGATGGAGCGGATGGCGATGGCATCGTTAATCACCACAGGGGTTTTGTCGACGGTGCCGACGCCGAGGATGGCGACTTGCGGCTGGTTGATGATGGGCGTGCCGACCAGGCTGCCGAAGCTGCCGAAGTTGGTGATGGAGAAGGTTCCGCCGAGCACTTCGTCGGGCTTGAGTTGGCGCGAGCGGGCACGGGCGGCGAGATCGACCACGGCGCGTTGCAGGCCGAGCACGTTCTTTTCGTCGGCGCCGCGGATGACCGGAACGATCAGGCCGTTTTCGAGCGCCACCGCGATGCCGATATTGATTTCGTTGTGGTAGATGATGTTGTTGCCGTCGAGCGAAGCGTTCAACAGCGGGAACTGGCGCAGCGCCACCACCACGGCGCGCGTGATGAACGGCAGGTAGGTCAGGTTGAAGCCGTAATTGGCCTGAAAAGCGGCCTTGTTGCGTTCGCGCATTTGGGCGACGGCGGTCATATCCACGCGATGAATGGTGGTGACGTGCGCCGAGGTGCGCTTGGAGAGCACCATGTGTTCGGCGATCTTGATGCGCATGGTGCTGAGGGGCTCGACGCGGGTCTTGGCCGGTCCGGCGGGCGCGAGCGGTGCGGGCGCGGCGGCGGCTGGGGCGACGGGCGCAGGCTGCGGTGCTGGCGGGCGCGCGGGCTCGGGTGCTGCCGCGGCGGGCTTTTGCGCCAGGTAGCCTTCCACGTCCTGCTTGGTGATGCGGCCTCCAGCGCCGGTGCCCTTGACGCGGCTCAAATCGATGTTGTTTTCGCGAGCCAGCTTGCGCACCAGCGGCGAGAGCGGGCCGGCGGGTTCGGCTGCCGGCGCCGGTTCTTCGGCTGCGGGCGGAGCGGCTTCCACCGTTGCGGTGGGCTCGGGCCGGGCATGCCCGGCGCCTGCACCGGATTGATCGGGAGCAGCCGGCTGATCGGGAGCAGCCGGTTGCACGGGAGCGGCCGGCTGCGCGGCGGCGTCGGGCTGGGCGGCGGCCACAGGGGGTTGCGCGGGAGCGGCCGGTTGATCGGGAGTAGCGGGTTGCGCGGGCGGCTTAGCGGCTGCGCCATTTTCCTCGATGCGCGCCACCACGGTGTTGATGCCCACCGTTTTGCCTTCTTCCACCAGCACCTCGGCCAGCGTGCCGGCGGCGGGCGACGGAATTTCAGTATCCACCTTGTCGGTGGAGATTTCAAACAGCGGCTCGTCGCGCTCCACGTGATCGCCAGGCTTCTTGAGCCACTTGGTCAGCGTGCCTTCCACAATGCTTTCGCCCATCTGGGGCATCACGACGTCGGTCATATCGGTTCTCTCTTTCGGGCGCCGGCAAGGGCGGGCGCCGCAAGCGGCAGTTGGCAATCGAAGACGCGGCCAAAATGCGGGGCCAAAACGTATCCTACATCTTCCAGCGTGGCGCGCACGCCGAGCGCGGCCATGGAGGTCACGGGCTTGGTTAATCCACAGGGAACAATGTACTGGAAATAGCTGAGATCGGTCGACACGTTGAGCGCGAATCCGTGCGAGGTTACCCAACGGGAAATGTGCACGCCGATGGCGGCGATCTTGCGCTCACCCACCCACACGCCGGTGAGTTTGGGGATACGGCCGGCGGCGATGCCGAAATCGGCCAGGGTCGCTATGATCACTTCTTCGATGGCGCGGACGTAATCCCCGACGTCGCGCTTCCATTCGCGCAAGTCGAGAATCGGATAGCCCACCAACTGGCCGGGGCCGTGATAGGTGATATCGCCGCCGCGATCGGTGGGATGGAATGCCACGCCGGCGCGCTCCAGGATCTCGTCGCTGGCAAGCAGGTTTTCGCGATGCCCGTTGCGGCCGAGCGTGACCACGTGCGGGTGCTCGACCAGCAGCAGTTGATCGTCAATCGCGCCCTGCTGGCGCTCCGCCACCAAGCGCCGCTGCAACTCGAGCGCGCTCGCGTAGTCCATTCGTCCCAATTCGCGCAGGCAACAGTTACGCATTGATGGCCAGGCCGTAGACGGCGTTGAAGGCTTCGCCCAAAGCTTCATATAGCGTGGGGTGGGCGTGGATGGTTTGCATCATGACGTCGACGGTGGCTTCGGCTTCCATCGCGGCGACGGCTTCGGCGACGATCTCGAAGCCTTCCGGGCCGATGATGTGAACGCCGAGGATTTCGCCGTGTGGCTCACTGGCGACTACCTTGATGAACCCTTCGTGGTGGCCGAGGATGGTGGCGCGGCTGTTGCCGGCGAACGGAAAACGGCCGACCTTGACCTCGCGGCCCTGGGCGCGCGCCTGGGCTTCGGTGAGGCCCACGCTGCCGATGCCGGGCTGGGTGTAGGTGCAGCCGGGAATGCGGTTGCGGTTGATGGGAACGGCGGGCTTGCCGGCCATGTGGGCGACGGCGATCATGCCCTCGCGGGTGGCCACGTGCGCCAGTTGCGGCGTGCCGGCGACAACATCGCCGATGGCGTAAACGCCCGGCTCGCCGGTTTGCTGCCACTGGTCGACCTTGATGAAGCCGCGGTCGAGCTCGACGCGCGTGTTCTCCAGGCCGATGTTTTCGGTGTTGGGCTTGCGGCCGACGGCTACCAGCAACTTCTCTGCTTCGAGGGGTTCCTGCTTGCCGTCCTTGGTGGTGAGCGTGAGCCGCACGCCGGCGCCGGTCTTTTCGATATTTTCCGCGCGCGCGCCGGTTTCGACGCGAATGCCCTGCTTGCGGAAGTTTCGTTCGAGCTCCTTGGAGATGTCTTCGTCCTCCACCGGAACCACGCGCGGCAGCATTTCGACCACGGTGACTTCGGCGCCGAAGCGGCGGAAGATGCTGGCGAACTCCACGCCCACGGCGCCGGCGCCGATGATGATGAGGCTCTTCGGCACCGCCGTGAGATTGAGGATTTCGATGTTGGTGAGAATGAATTCCGGGTCGGCCGTGAGGCCGGGGATCATGCGGGCTTCCGAGCCGGTGGCGATGATGATGTTCTTCGCCTCCAGGGTTTGGGTGACGGATTCGTTCTTCACCTCGACCTTGCCGCCGCCCTTCAGCGTGGCGTAGCCCGAAATGCGCTCCACCTTGGCGCGCTTGAGCAGCAACTCGACGCCCTTGGAGTGTTTATTGACGATGCCATCCTTGCGGTCCTTGACCTTGGGATAATCCAGGCGCGGGTTCTCGCAGTGGATGCCTTCTTGTTCGCAGTGGACGAAGCGCTCCCAGACGTCGGCGGTCTGGAGCAGGCTCTTGGTGGGAATGCAGCCCACCAGCAGGCAGGTGCCGCCGAGTTTGGCCTGCTTCTCGACGAGCGCGGTCTTCAATCCGTATTGGCCGGCGCGTATAGCAGCGGAGTAGCCGCCGGGACCACTTCCAATCACGATCAGATCGTAAGGCACTTTTTTTATTCTACGCGCGTCACCGGCAGCGCTGCCGATGCGTCTACCAGAAAAGGACCGGCGGCGACCGCTCCCTATGGTCGCGGCTCGGAAAGGGCCGGCGCTACCATGAGGAATATGAAAAGGCTGCTACCGTTTTTGATGCTGGCGGGCGCGTGTGGATTCGGGCAGACCAAGCCGGCGCAGAGCGCGGGTTCCACAGTGCCCGCCGCGCGCTGGCCGATTGAAAGCTTGCTGGTGGAAGGCAACCACACTTACAGCGCGGAGCAGATTCTGGCGGTGTTGGGGCTGAAAGTGGGGCAAGTGGCGGGCAAGCCCGATTTCGAGGCCGGGCGCAAACGCCTCATCGACACGGGCGCGTTCGAGACGGTGGGATACAAGTTCGCGGCGGGCTCGGCGAAAGGCTATGCGGCGGTGATTCAGGTGCTGGAAGTGCAGCAGGCTTACCCGGCGGAGTTCGAGAACCTGCACGTTTCCGAGCAGGAATTGCGCGCCGCGCTGCGCGAGAAGGATCCGCTGTTCGCTTCCGGCAAACTGCCCGCCACACAGCCCGCGTTCGAGCGGTACAAGAACTGGGTGCAAGAGTTCCTGGCGGCCAAGGGGCAGCCGGAGAAAATCGCGGTCGGGGTTGCGCCCATTTCGACAGGCGAGTTTGCGGTGGTATTCAGGCCGGCACATTCCCTGCCCGCGGTGGCGCTGGTGACGTTTCGCGGCAACCACGTGGTGCCCTCCAACGTGCTGCACGATGCCATTTCCGGGGCGGGCATCGGCGCCGAGTATACCGAAGACAGGTTCCGCGAGATCCTCAACAGCGCCATCCGGCCGATCTACGAGGCGCGCGGGCGCATGCGGGTGCGGTTCACCGAACTGAGCACCGAACCCACCAAGGACGTGCTGGGCCTGCACGTGTTTGTGACCGTCGATGAAGGGCGGAGCTATACGATGGGCAAAGTATCGATCGAAGGGATGGCGCCTATCGACGCCGCGGACTTGCTCCGGGACATCGACGTAAAGCATGGCGACGTGGCCAACTTCGACAAAGTGGACCAGGGGCTGGAGACGATGCGCAAGGCGCTGCGCAGGGAGGGCTACCTGAACGCCAAGATCACCGCGGACCGGGTGGTGGACGACGGTCACGAATCGGTGGACGCGGTGGTTCACGTGGAGGCGGGTCCGCAATTCACGATGGGCAAGCTGACGGTGGCTGGTCTCGATCTGGAAGGCGAGGCGGAAGTTCTTCGTATCTGGACGATGAAGACCGGTAAGCCGTTCAATCCGGAGTATCCGAATTATTTCCTCGGCGTGATCCGCCAACAGAACATCTTCGAGCACCTGGGAAAGACCGCGGTGGACGTGAAGATCAACGACAAGACCCACACCGGCGATGTGAAGCTGACCTTTACCGCCGAGAAGCCGGCCGAGAAGCCGGAGGGCGGCGGGCGAGGTCCGGGCCCGAACTGAAGATCCCATTCAACGCCGCAAGAAAAGTCGAGAGGATTCTCGACTCAGCAGGCTTGACAGCCCGCGCCACGACGGGAGCCCTCAGGCCGGTTCCGGCGGGCGCCACTGGCGGCCTGCCTGCAGCCGCCGCAGTTGCCAATCGGCCGCAATCAGCAGATCCACCAGCAGCCGCTCTTCGACGACCCCCGGCTGCCAGCGCCTGTAGTATTGCGCGGTAAGGGCCGCCAAGGCGGCGGAGCGGCCGGCGCCAGCTACTAACTCCCCGGAGTGAATGGCGGTGGACGGCATTGAGGCGGTTTGCCCCTGGCGTCTCCTGCCCGGTTTCACGCCGTCGCGCCGGCTCGTGGTAATCGAAAGAAGAGTAGCCATAGAACCGATTCGATGGTAGCGAAGGGGCGCCTGGCTCGAACCGGGCGCTGGCCGTTAACTGCCACGAAATAAAAGAAATAAGAGTCTGCTGTCTTTTGTGACCGGGTGGAATCGCCGGCGCTTGGCAGGTCGGGGACCTAACTCACCTACTTGGCAGGTCGGGGACGTCGGGGACCTGCCCCACCTACTTGGCAGGTCGGGGACCTGGCCCACCTATTTGGTTTCGACGATGTAGGTCGGCACAATGCCGGCGGCGGTGGTGAAGCCGGACTTGGGCGTGGAAAGCCAACTGGAACAGCCTTGCACTTTGCCCAGGTAGGCGTGCGGATGCACATCCACCTGCATTTCGCGGAATTCGAGGTGTCCGTAGGTCAATAGGGGGAACACCGAGCGCACGGGGTCCACCCGCTCCTGCACCACGTACGGGCTGCGCCCGGCCTGCTTGAGCGCGCGGTCCCATTCGGCGCCGTCCATCTCCCAACCGAAGTAGCTGTGCTGGTCGCTCGAATCGTCGTTGGGCTTGAGCGCCAGCCGCTCCCGGTTTCCGGTGATGAATTCCATCAGGTCGACGGTCTGTTCTCCGTGGGTGGTCTTGCCTTGCGCCACCAGACGGGTCCAGGGCACATGCTCGCGGATGGCCTTGCGCTCCACGGCGGGGAATTTGACGGTGAGAGATTCATCCGTCAGCAGGCCGAACATCGCCTTCTTGTGCGCCAGTTCGGAGCGGAAACTGTTGATCACGCACACCGCCCGATCGCGGTAGGCCCGCACCAGCGGGTGCGATAGATCGAATCGCAGGAGGAATTCCTGCACGCCCAGGCGGCGATAGACCAGGTGAATTTCAAACGAGCCCCGGCGCAGCACGCCGTTGCGGTATTCCAGTTGTTCCGGCGAAACGATTTCCGCCTGGTAGCCCTCCTGCCGGAAAAGGTCGCGGAACAACTCGAACTCGCTGCGGCCGGATTGATAGGGCGGGCGGAACTCCACAACCGCGATGTTGGGCTTCTTATCGCCGCCGAACTGCTTGTAGGATTTCAGCAGCGCTTGCAGCAGGTGCTTGCGGCTGGACACCTTGCTGAGCGCGTATTTCTTGCGAAACTCCTTCATCGGCGGGATGTCGTAGAACAAATCCGCCAGGCGATCGGCGTAGCCCGCGCCGGTGGGGGAATCGGCGTTGTACTGAACGAAATGCAAATGGCCGTTCACCAGATGCGTATCCAGGCGGGCGGCCACTTCAAAGCTCTGATAGCCGGGATCGATGGCGGCCAGCATCTTTTCGGCCGGCAGCAGTTCCAGGCGCGCCATCAGGGCCGGGTCCTGCAGCACCATCTGCTCCATGCGGTCGATGGCCGCGATCAGCGCTTCGCCGGTTTTGACCAGCGAATCGTACTGGCGCCGCGAAATAAAACTGGGCCGCAGGAACGGGCAGATCAGGCGGCCGCCGGCCGAAAGCCCGGCCTCCTCCATTTGCGCATGGAGTTCTTCCGCCCAGCCCAGATCGCGGTACACACCGTTCTCCAGGAGCTTGTTATACCTGATTACCGCTTCATCCAACTGAGACATGCTTGACTTACGAATCTACTGGACCTAAATGAATCCGCGCAGCAAGCCCGTACGAAACCGCCATACACGGCTCTGCAAAGCACGGCTCCGGATTGAGGCGTTTGCTGAGCCGCGGCGTCAATGACCGGTCGCCCAATCGATTTGCGATACGCAGCCTGCTAAGCTTTGAGTATCCCACACGAACGGCGAAAAACCTAGGATTCGGCTAGCTTCTGGTAAGATAACTCTATCTGCTACAGTGTGTTAGGAGAATTTTCGGCCTTCTGGGCAGGACACGCTAAGAGAGACGTACAGGTTGGCAGGTCGGGGACCTGCCTCACCTGGCTACAGAACGTGATAATAGCCGGCGCGCTCCAGCACCTCAACCGGGACGCCGAAGAGTTCACTCAGGGCGGCCGCTTCCAGCACGTCGCGCTTGGCGCCGTCGCGCGAAATCCGGCCTTGGCGGATCAGCACCACGCGCTCCATCTCCGGGATGATATCCGGCAGATGGTGCGTCACCATGATGATGCCGATGCCGCGCCGCGCCAGCCTGGAGAGAGTCTCGCGCAGCTCATGGGTGGCGCGCAGGTCGAGGCTGGTAGTGGGTTCGTCCAGGATTAACGCCTGCGGGCCGTGCACCAGCGCCCGCGCGATCAGGAAGCGCCGCGCTTCGCCGGAAGACATGTGATTGGTGGCGCGCTCGGCCAGGTGCGCGATTTCGAGCGTCTCCATTACCTCGCGCGCAGTGGCTTCCATGGCCGGCGTGACGGCGTGATACGGCCAGATGCCCACGCTACCGAAGAAGCCGGAGAGGACGATTTCGAAACCGGAGAAATCGCGCGTGCACATCTGCATCCAATCGTTCGAAACCAGCCCGAGCCGATTGCGAAGATCGAACAGGTTCCAGGTGTTGCGGCCCAGGATGCGCAGCGACCACGGCTCGGCCTTCAGCCGCGGATAGAGGTCGCGCGAGATCAGCTTGATGAGCGTCGATTTGCCGCTGCCGTTGGGACCCAGAATGGCGACGTGCTCGCCCTGCCCGATGGCCAGCGTGACGCCGTCCAACACCACGCGCGGGCCGCGCTCGACGGTGACGTTTTCCAATTCAATCAGCGGAATGGGAGGCACCCGACCATTGTAAAGGGGATCTTGGAAAGGCGACGCCGACGCGTGTTACTCTCTAATGGAAAACCCTGCTTTGAGGCCTGATATGTCCTATCTATCCATACGCGATCTCGATCTGAACGGTAAGAAGGTATTCATCCGCGTGGATTTCAACGTCCCGCTGGTCAAGAACGAAAAGGGCGAGATGGAAATCTCGAGCGACAAGCGCATCAAGTCGTCGATTCCGACCATTCAATACGCGCTCGATCATGGAGCCGGCGTCATCCTGGCGTCGCACCTGGGCCGGCCCAAGGGCAAACCGAATCCAGAAATGAGCTTGCGCCCGGTGGCGGCGCGCCTGGCAGAGCTGCTCGGCCGGCCGGTGAAGATGGCTCCCGATTGCGTCGGCCCCGAGGTGGAAGCCATGTTGCCCGCGCCGGGCGAAGTGCTGCTGCTCGAGAACCTGCGCTATCACGCCGAGGAAGAAAAGAACGACGTGGAGTTTTCGAAGAAGCTGGCCGCGCTGTGCGACGTTTACGTCAACGACGCGTTCGGAAGCGCGCACCGCGCCCATGCGTCTACCGAAGGCATGGTCCGGTTCGTTTCAGCCGCCGCCGCCGGCCTGCTGATGGAGCAGGAGCTGAAGTACCTGGGAATGGCGACCACCAATCCGCCGCGCCCGTGCGTGGCCATCCTGGGCGGCGCCAAGGTGTCGGACAAGATTGAGGTAATCGAGAACCTGGGCAAGATCGTCGACCAACTGCTGATCGGCGGCGCCATGGCGTACACGTTCCTCAAGGCGCAAGGCCTTCCCACCGGCAAGTCGCTGGTGGAAGAAGACAAGGTGCCGCTGGCTGCGAAGCTGCTCGCCGAGCTGGGCGGCAAGCTGATGCTGCCGGTGGACCACGTGGTGGTGTCCGAAATCGCCGCCGGCGCAGCCAACGAAGTCGTCGAAACCATTCCTGCCGACAAGATCGCGGTCGATATCGGCCCTGCAACCATCGCGAAATTCTCGCAGGTAATCGCTTCCGCCAAGACCGTGATCTGGAATGGCCCCATGGGCATCTTCGAAAAGCCGCCGTTCGATACGGGCACCGTCGCGCTGGCCAAGGCCGTGGCCGCTTCATCCGCCACTTCGGTTGTCGGCGGCGGCGATTCGGAAAAGGCCATCAAGGCCGCCGGCGTCTCGAGCAAGATCAGCCACATTTCGACCGGCGGCGGCGCATCGCTAGAGTTTCTGGCCGGGATCAAGCTGCCGGGCGTGGCCGCGCTGGAGCGGTAGGGGGCTTCGCGGCCACAAGCTATCGGTCGAGAATGATCAACTGATCCTGGGAACCGGGCAGCTCAGCGATAAGAATCGCATTGCGCCGAAGCACCGCCGCGGCTACGTTGGTTGGATAATCGCAAGACCGGAGAACCACGACCTTGGCGTCTGGGATTTGCCTCGCCAGCGGCTCGAAATCGCTATCCGTCGAGACCAGGATGAAACCGTGAGCCGCGGCGTACTCCAGAATCCTGCGGTCGCCGGTGCGGGCGAGACCGTTGAGGAGCGCACTCTCGGACTCTGGGAAAAGATCGCGCAGTAATAGAACGAGTTTCGGAGATAGGCTCTCGTCAAAGAGGAGCTTCATCCTCGGGAGGCTTTGCTGCCCGCCGCCAATTCGGCGGCATAAGCGTACACAGCCAGGAAGTCATCCGGCTCGAGTTGCGGATAATCTGCGAGGATTTGCTGTTGGGACGCCCCACTCGATAACCACTCCAGAATCTCCTGAACGGTGATCCGGTGCCCGCGAACACACGGCTTCCCGAACCGCACATCAGGATTGATCGTGATGCGCTCCAAAAGCGAATCGTGAGCTGCCGGCATCTGCTCTCCCTTGAGCCATTGTATACCCGCGTTGGGTTGACCAATCAAATGGGCGATACCGGCGCTATCTGGTGGACCCACCCGCCGCCGACCAAGGCGAGGCGCAGCGTTCGCTTGACGACAAATCGTTTTCGGGAGTCCGCATGCAACGCCCTTACGGGAACTGAGGCGGGTTATTGCGGTGGCCTCACCTGTTCATCGCCGGGGAGCAGTCTCAGATGAAACATGGGCACGTCGACAACGGGAAGATCGAGCTCGTGTCTGAGTTCGTCGCGCAGCATCTGCAGCAACGGACCTGTCGAGGCATTGTCATCTCTGTCGGCAATTCCGTGCGCGAAAACGCTCGCTGCGGCGGCCTGCTCCGTCGAGCCGAACAACTGAACGTCTGCGATCGCCGCTTCCAACTGCCTCCGTCCAGCCTCGTCCAGGACTCGATTGCCAGCATACTCGATTCGACGAAAGCATTCGATCAGATAGTTGGTCCTGAGATCCCGTTTCTTGTTTGAACGATCCTTCCGAGTTGAAACCCAATGCCCGACGAACCATCCCGACATCGTGAGTACGGCGGTTACCAGCAGCGGTAGCCCGATTTTCCAATCCATCTGACTACTATAAGCCCGTTCAGGTCTTCATAAATGCGCCCATGCCGACTGAGTAAGGTCGCCGACTCTCCAATTGCTCGGTTGGCCGCCCGCCTATGACCTGCCACCCTAACTCATCCAACCGGATCTTCACGCGACCGCCGCGGGAGACTCCAGGGAACCCTTGGCAAACGCAAGAACGTCGTGGACCTGCTCTCGACTGACGGACGGGAACCACTCCAGAAATTCGTCTATGGTTGAGCCCTGATCGAGGTGTTCGAAAAGCGCGGCAACCGGCAGCCGCGTGCCACGGAAACACCATGTTCCGCCTAGCTTCCCTGGGCTTCGGTCGACAGCACCGCAAAGTGTCCAGTCCATATCCCCAGTCTATCGGAAACCTCTCACTTCTGCGCCGCCCCCTTCGCCTTCAGGAACGTTCCCTTATCGAGTTCCTCGAACGCCTGGCGGAGTTGCTCCTGCGTGTTCATCACGATCGGACCGTACCACGCCACCGGCTCTTTGAGCGGCTGACCCGAGCACAAGAGAAACCGGATCCCGTCCTCCCCGGCGTGCACTTCAACCTCATCGCCGCGGTCAAAGAGAATCAGCGAGCGGTTGTCCGCCTCGGCAGGCGGCTTGGTGTCCAACCATCCCACCGATTCGGTCGGCACATCGAGCGGCCCCGAAGCGTTGCAGAATTTCCCATCCCCTGAGAAAACGTACGCGAAGGAGTGATGCGTTGTCTCGACCGGGAGGGTCTTCCGCTGGCCTGGCGGCACCGACACGTCGAGATAAGTCGGATCGGCCGCGATGCCATCCACCGGACCCTTTGTCCCCCAGAACTTTCCGCAGACCACGCGAACGTGAGTGCCGTCGTCATCCGTGATCGCCGGGATGTCGGCCGCCTTCACTTCCTGATAACGCGGCGCCGTCATTTTCAGTGATGCGGGAAGGTTGGCCCATAACTGGAACCCGTGCATCCTGCCCGACTGGTCGCCCTTGGGCATCTCCTGGTGGACGATCCCGCTTCCAGCCGTCATCCATTGGATGTCGCCTGCGCCGATGGCCCCATGGTTTCCCATGCTGTCGCCGTGCTCGACAGTCCCGGCGAGGACATAAGTGATGGTTTCGATCCCGCGGTGCGGATGCCATGGGAAACCCGCCAGGTAATCCTCCGGAACGTCATTGCGGAAGTCGTCAAGAAGGAGGAACGGGTCGAACTCGGACGTGTTGCCGAAGCCGAACGCGCGGCGCAGATGCACGCCCGCGCCTTCGATGGTCGGCTTGGCTTGGATCATTCGTTTCACTGGACGAAGGGACATTGGGCCTCCTGTGCCGAACAGTACAAATGCCGGAGCATCCATCTGGGCTCGCGGCTTTCCGTTAGTGTACATCCAGGGAGGCAGCGGCGCAGGATGCTAGCTGTGGGAAATCTTCTCGACACCTGCTCGCCGCGCGGGCGGCACGAGTGACGGCCCTGCGTCGGCACGAGTGCCGACGCGGCACGCATGAGTGCGTGCGCCACGTCCAAATGGTACGGTTGTTTCCTGACGAGCCCTAAGGTCGCGAAATCTGGAGATCGGCGCAGATTTTCCGCGCAAGGAAGTCGTTCACTTCGCGGTGGCGCGGAATCGACGAAGATTTACGGACCGGCCGATTGACGTAGATGGTGTGGTTATCGCCTTCTCGCAGAAACTCGCAGCCGCAGCGTTCCAGGTGGCGAATCAGATCGACCCGCTTCATGCGGCGGGAAGCACGAAAGTTTCGCGGATTACGGCAGCGCCTTCAAGAGACTGCTCGGACATGGCGCGATTCGCGTTCAGAACCAGTGCGACCGCTTCGCGAAGGTTGCTTCTCGCTTCGTCCAGGGTGCTGCCCTGGGTGTTGGCGCCAGGCAGCTCTTCGACGAACCCCACGTAGCCTTCCGGGACCTTCATGAATATGGCAGTCAGATTCATCGGCGTTATAGACATTATCTCACTGAAGCCAGGACGCGCCGGTGCTACCCTGTGATTTGCCGATGACCCGCCGCCAGGTTCTCGCATTGCTCCCTGCCGTGGCCGGTAGCTCGTGCGCCAGGCAGGAGAATTCAACTCCCGATAACCAGCCGGGGCATCGCGTCGCCGATGTGCTGGCGCCCACGAATCTGGAACACGTTCAACTGGGTGGCTACTTGGGCCGCAAGATCGACCTGTGCGTGCGCAACCGGGTCTTCGCGCAGAATTGGGATAAGCTGGTGGCGCCATTTCGCCAGCGCGCGGAAACTGCCTGCTGGCAAACTGAATTCTGGGGTAAGTGGTTTCTATCGGCCGCCGCCGCGTGCGAGTACTCGCGCGACGCCCAAGAGCGAGCGCATCTCGGCGATTCCGTGCAGTCGCTCATCGCCACCCAAACCGCGGATGGCTACATCGGGAATTACGCCGACGGCAGTCACTTGAAGTCCTGGGATATCTGGGGCCGCAAATACACGCTGCTCGGGTTGCTGGCCTGGTGCGACATGACCGGCGACGCCGCGGCGCTGGCCAGCGCCCGCCGGCTGGCCGGACACCTGATGACGGAAGTCGGCCCTGGCGCGGCCGATATCATTCGCTGCGGGCTATTCCGCGGGATGGCCGCGAGTAGCGTGCTCGAACCCATCGTGCTGCTCCATCGCCGCACCGGCGACGAGCGATTGCTGCGTTTCGCCGAGTGGATCGTGTCCCGATGGTCCGCGCCCGATGGCCCGCAGTTGATCGAAAAGGCATTCACCGCGGTTCCCGTGGGGGAGCGGTTTCCGCGTCCGAAGAAGAACTGGTTCTCCTGGGAAAACGGCGAGAAGGCGTACGAGATGATGTCGTGCTATGCCGGATTGCTGGAGTTGTACCGCGAAACCGGGTTCGTGACATATCGCGATGCGGCGATGCGCACGCAGGCGAGCATTCTTTCAACCGAGATCAATGTCGCCGGTTCCGGCTCCTCCGAGGAGTGCTGGTACGGCGGCAAGGCCCGTCAAACCCAGCCGGCGAAGAATCCCATGGAAACCTGCGTGACGGTTACCTGGATGCACCTGTGCGCTCACTTGCTGCGCCTCACCGGCGATCCGCGCTATGCGGACGCGATCGAGACCACCGCGTACAACGCGCTCGCGGGAGCCATGACGCCGGACGGATCGGGCTTCGCCAAGTACAGCCCGCTCGAGGGCATTCGCGAATTCGGCGAGAAACAGTGCGGCATGGAACTGAACTGCTGCGAGGCGAACGGGCCGCGCGGCATCATGCTGCTGCCGCAAGTTGCCGTCATGAAAAGCGCGGAAGGCCCGGCGTTCAACCTATATTCGGAGGGCGCCTGGGACTTGCGGCTTTCTTCCGGCACACCATTGCGGATTGAGACGAAAACGGACTATCCGCTCTCTGGCTTGGTCGATATCACGCTCCTCCCCACGCGCCCTGAATCTTTTCCCGTGCGCCTGCGGATTCCGGCGTGGAGTGCCCAGACTTCGCTCAGCGTGAATGGCTCGAAGATCGGCGAGGTCCAACCCGGCACGTATGCCACCATCGAAAGGCGCTGGAAACCGGGCGACCGCGTGCGTCTGCAATTGGATCTGCGCGGCAGGGTTCTGCGCGCGGCGGATGGATCGCGCCCGTATGCCGCACTGGCGCGCGGCCCGGTGGTTTTGGCCCGGGACCTCAGACTGGGACAGGAGGCGATCGGAGAGCCGGTTGCGGGCTTCGGTGACGACGGCAGCTTCGCGCAACTCGAAGCCGTCGCGCCGCCGCCGGGAATCGCCATGGCATTCAGCGCCGGCGCCGGCCAGGTGCGCTTGTGCGACTACGCCTCGGCCGGCAATTCCTGGGCGCCGGGTTCCCGCTACAAGGTCTGGATGCCGCTATCCGGGTAAGGCGGTGGGACGGGCGCCTTCGGGCCGGGCGTGTTCGGCCCCACTTTGATGGCGAAGACGGTCTGGTCGTCGAAGGCGGTGGTGGAGAATTTGTCCTGATCGCGAAAAATCGCGCTTACCATGTCGGCGGCGGAACGATCGGAGTTGGCGCGCAGAACCTGCGCCAGGCGGCCCTTGCCATACTCGTGGCCGGCGGCGTTCAAATTATCGGTGATGCCGTCGGAGTAAAGCACGATGGCATCTCCGGGCATGGCATGGAACACCACTTCTTCGTATTCGCGCTTGTCGAGCAGACCGAGCGGAACACCCTCGACGCGCAAATTGAGGATGTCGCCGCCGCGGCAAATCATGGGCGGTAAAGCGCCGGCATTGGCCATCGTCATGTGGCCTGCCGCAGGGTCCCATAGGAGCACCAGCAGGGTGGCATAGCGCGCTTCGACTTTGCGTTCGCCCAAGGCGTCGTTGAGCGCCTTGAGCAGCTCCGCGGGGCGGCGGCGGCGTGGCGCGAGCGTACGCAACAGACCGTTCAACAGACCGCCATAGAGCGCGGCGGCGGCGCCTTTGCCGCTGACATCGCCGAACGCAATGACGGTCTGGCCGTCCCTGAGCTCGAAAATATCGTAAACGTCGCCGGAGATGCCGCGCGCCGGGCGCAGGCGCACCATGGCGTCGAGCCCCTCGATTTCGGGCGCGGCATCGGGCAGCAGCACGCGCTGGAGCTCGCGGGCGGCCTCCAGGTCTTCCTCCATACGGCGCTCGCGGGTGGCCAGCTCCTGGTACAGGCGGGCGTTTTCGACGCTCGACGCCACCTGCGGCGCCAGCAGCGCCAGCGTGCGCACGTGCTCGTCGGTGAAGTAGCCGACGCGGTCGCTCTCCAGATCCATCACTCCCACCACGCGGTCCTGCAACAACAACGGTACGGCCACTTCGGAGCGGATATCGGAATGGGACGCGATGTAGCGCGGGTCCTTGGCAACATCGTGCACGCGCACCGGCTGGCGCGAGCTGGCAGCGGCGCCGGTGATGCCCTTACCAAGCGGGACGTTATCCGTATTCACGCGCTGATCGTAGCGGATGCTGAACAGGTGGCGCAGGGCCTTGGCATCGTGATCCGTAAGCAGGATGCTGAAGGCGTCGTAGTTGATCAGTTCGCGCACGGTGCTGGCAATTTTGCTTAGCAGGTCGTTCAAATCGAGAATGGAGGAAAACTCGCGCGAGACATTGGCCAGCATCTTCAAGGTGCGGTTGTTCCGCTCGACGCGCAGATAGAGGCGCGCGTTGTCGATAGCCACGGCCACGCGCGCCGCGATGAGGCGCAGCAGCGCGCGATCATATTCGGAATAGGCATTGAGGCGGGTGGACTCGAGATCGATGACGCCCACCAGCCGCTTGCGGGCAATCATGGGAACGGCGAGCTCGGTGCGGACGGCATCGACGGCGTTGAGATAGCGCGGATCGTTGCGCACATCGCCCACCAGGACCGGCTCGCGGCGAGCGGCGGCGGCGCCGGTGAGCCCTTCGCCCAGGGCGATGGATAGCTTCGAGATCAGCTCCTCGCGGTGGCCCACGGCGTGGCGGATGTAGAGGGAGCGGCGCCGCTCGCTATAGAGCAAGATGGCGAACAGGTCGTAACGCAGCACGCGCCCGATGATTTCGGCCACGTTGGCCAGTAGGCGGTCGAGATCGAGCGTCTCGGAGGTGGCGGCGGAAACCTCCAGCAGGAAATCGAGCAGTTCGCTCCGTTCGCGGAAACGCACGGCGCTTTTGCGGCTAGTTTGCATGGGCTTTCGTCGAAAACTGGAATTGCGCGCGCGGCATGCGTCCTCAGGCCGCGGTGGCTTCCACGATCTTGATGCTGGCGCTGGCGCCGATGCGAGTGGCGCCGGCCGCGGTCATGGCGCGCAGATCGCTCAGCGTGCGAATGCCGCCGGCAGCTTTGATACCCATGCCCGGCCCGACTACGCCGCGCATCAGGGCCACATCGTGGGCGGTGGCGCCGGAGGTGCTGAAACCGGTCGAGGTCTTGACGAAATCGGCACCGGCCTGCTTGGCTAAAGTGCACGCTGTCGCCTTTTGCGCGTCGTCGAGCAGCGCCGTTTCCAGAATCACCTTGACGATGGCTCCCGCCTCGTGCGCCGTTTGGACCACTTGCCGGATGTCCTGCCGCACCGCGTCCTGATCGCCGGAGCGGAGTGCGCCGATGTTGATCACCATATCGATCTCGGTAGCGCCCACACGCACGGCCACGGCGGTTTCCGCCACTTTGGCTTCGGTGCTGGTGGCGCCCAGCGGAAAGCCCACCACGGTGCAGACCTTCACCGCGGAGCCGGCAAGTTCCGCGCGCACCAGCGGCACCCAATAAGGATTCACGCAGACGCTGGCGAAGCCGTACTGGCGGGCTTCGCGGCAGATTTTGACGACGTCATTTCGAGTGGCTTCTGGCTTGAGAATGGTGTGATCGATGAGCGCGGCGATGGACGGATCGATTTTGGTGAGCCGCTCGCTGGCGGAAACGCGATCGGCGCCGGCGGCGATAATCTCCTTGGTGTTGCGGGCGCAGGTCTGGGCGCAGCGCTGCACGCAGCCGGGGCACACCTGGTCGGGCAGGTTGAGACCTTCGCCCTTTTTGGCGGCGGGTTCGGTGCGCCCGACGCGAGTCAGGATTTCTTCGCCGATTTCGGCCACCAGCCGGTCGAGCTCGGTCTGTGTCACGGGAGCGCCTTCTTCGAGAATTGCCGCTCGATGGCCATGATCTTGTCGACCCGCGCCTGGTGCCGGCCGCCGGCAAACCGGGTAGCGATCCAGGTGCGCAAAACCTCTTCCGCCTGGGTTTCGGTCAAGAGTCGTGCTCCGAGCGTAAGCACATTAGAATCATTGTGTTCCCGGCTATTCCTGGCGGAAGCTTTATCATAGCACAGGGCCGCGCGGATGCCGGGAATCTTATTGGCGGCCATGCAGGACCCGATGCCAGCGCCATCGATCACGATGCCGCGAGCGACGGCGCCCGAAGCGACCAGCTCGCCGACCTTGAGCGCCAGGTCGGGATAGTCGGCGGGCTTTTCCTCATAGACGCCCACGTCGCGCACTTCCAGGCCGAGCTCGGTCAGCACCGGCTTGAGCGCTTCCTTGAGGCGGAAGCCGCCGTGATCGGCGCCGATGGCGACGGTTTTCTCGGGCGGCGCCAGCAGGGAAACCTGATCTTTCGGCACCTCCAGAATGCGAACCCCGCGCGCGGCAGCGATTTCGCGCGCCACTGCGGTGACGATCGCTTCCGGCGACACGCGCAGGTCGCCACTTGCCGGAACGTCCATCGCGGTGACTACTTGTCGCATCAGGAACCTTCATTGTAATGAAAGGAAGAGCGCGGAGGCGCGGAGAGTCTTGTCTCGGGTGCGCGACACAGGAATGGCGAAACCATCCATTGCTGATGAATCCGCTCGAATCCGAGCGTAGGGGTACGCAAGGCTTCTCTCTCAAGAGGCCTTGTATCAGGGCACCGGCTTCAGCCGTGCCGAAGCATCGCAAGAAACCTGGGCTTCAGCCCCTGCGCCCGCAGGAAAACCCAGCGGCTTCCATGAGAAGGCC
>PLOR01000113.1 GCA_003142185.1 Bryobacterales bacterium | reverse complement strand
CGAAGCCCGGCCACCCACAACGCTCCTCTTTTTTTCGCTCCACTCCTCTCGGCCGCAGTGCGTCCAAAAACTCCCGCGTTCTGGCATATAATACGAAGACCAATATGGCAGAACTCGAAATTCACCACGAAGGACATGAGTCCGATGGCGCCGGCCAAATGGTCGGTATTCTGGCGGCCGTGCTGGCGGTTGCGCTCGCGATCGTCTCCATTATGTCGCACCGCACGCACACGGAGGCCATCATTACCAAGTCCGAGGCCAATGACGCCTGGTCGCACTACCAGGCATCCCGCATCAAAACTCACAACGTCGAACTGGGACTGAACCTGCTCGTGGTGCTTGGCGCCAAGGGCGAAGCCGCGGGAAAAATGAAAGCCGATAACGAAGCGCAGTTGAAGAAGTACGATAAACAGGGCAAAGACATCCAGAAGGAAGCCGAGGGCCATGAGGAAGCTTCGCAAGCCGCCGAACACCGCGCATTACGTTATGACGTGGGCGAAGGGCTGCTCGAGATCGCGCTGGTGCTGAGCTCGATTTACTTCATCGCGCGCAAGATGATGTTCCCGGTGATTGGTGTGATCGCCGGCGTGGCGGGCATCGCGATCGCGCTGACCGGCCTGGCGATGTAGCTCGCGCTCAACAGCGCCAGACACACTAACGCTCGCACACGCATAATAATTCGTATGAGCACGTCGATGGCCGGGAACAACAGCTCTGAAATCGCCACTCATCGCAGGCAAGTGTGTCGTAGCGACACAACGCACCTCAAAACGCACCCGCAAACGGGCGTTGGCAGGTTGAAACCTGCCCCACCGTCTCACCACACGCGGCAGGCGTTGGCGCGAACCATCGGCTGGTCTGATTTGCAGGCGAAAGCCTTAGCGAACTCCGGCATGTTGGAGACTACGCCGTTGATGCGGTATTCCTCGGGCGAATGCGGATCGGTGAGCGCATGCAGGCGTTTGCTGGCGGGGCGCTCGTCGCCGCAGGCCCACTGTGCCATGCCGATGAAGTAGCGCTGGTCCGGAGTGAATCCATCGATGGGTTCGAGCTTCTCGTCCTTAGTTGCGTCTTTCCACGCCATGTAGGCCAGCATCGTGCCGCCCAGGTCGGCCACGTCTTCGCCCAGCGTCAGCTTGCCGTTGATCTTGATGTCGTCGATCGCGGTGTATTGCGAATACTGCGTGGAAACGCAGGCGGCGCGCGCGACGAAAGCGTCGGCATCCTGCTTGGTCCACCAATCCTTGAGGTTGCCCTTGGCGTCGAACTGGCGGCCCTCGTCGTCGAAGCCGTGCGTCAACTCGTGGCCGATGGTGGCGCCGGTGTTGCCGTAGTTGGGCGCGTCGTCCATCTTCGGATCGTAGAGCGGCGGCTCCAGCACGCCGGCCGGAAAATTGATGTCGTTCATCTGCGGGTCGTAGTAGGCGTTGACCGTGGGCGGCGTCATCCCCCACTCGCCGCGGTCCACCGGCTTGCCGATCTTGGCGAGCTGGCGGCGGTTTTCGAAGAGATCGCAACGCGCGGCGTCGCCCGCATAGTCGTCAGGCGCGATGACGACGGAACTGTAGTCGCGCCATTGGTTCGGGTAACCGATCTTATTCACCACGCCATGGAGTTTATCGAGCGCCTTCTGTTTGGTCGCGCCGCCCATCCAGGAGAGCTGCTTGATGTCGGCTTCCATGGTCTTTTCGATCTCGCGCGTCATGGCGACCGCGCTGGCTTTGGTCTCGGGGGTAAATGTCTTTTCCACGAACACCTGGCCAAGAGCCTCGCCGAGGTCCCGATCTACGCGTTTCACACAGCGCTTCCAGCGCGGCTCCATCTCTTTCACGTCGCGCAGGTACTTGCTGTAGAAATCGAAATCCGCGGTGACAAACGCCTTACTCAGATAGCGCGCACGATCATTCACCAGGTGCCAGCGCAGATAGGTCTTCCAATCGGCCGTAGGGCGCGATTCGATCAGCTTCTCGACTTCACCGAAGAACTTGGGTTCGGTGACGTTGATCACCGCGGGCGCGGCGAGGCCGACGGTCTGCCAGTATTGCGGCCAGGCGAAATGCGGCGTCAGCTTCTCGAGATCGGCCGGTGACAACTTGTGAAACAGGTTATACGGATCGCGCAGCTCGACGCGGGTGAGCGACGCTTTGGCTAGCTCGGTTTCGATCGCCATCACGGTAGTGGCTTCCGCGCGCGCGGTCGCCGGCGCATCGCCCAGCAGGCCCAACATGCGAGTCACGTGGTCGAGATAGCGCGCGCGCGTCTCTTTCGATTTGTCGTCGGTCTTGACGTAGTAATCGCGATCGGGCAGGCCCAGCCCGCCGGCGCCGGCGAAACCGATCACCTGCTCGGAATCGGCAAAATCCTGGTTGGAGCCGAAGCCGAAAAGAGCCGAGCCGGAAACCAGGTGCAGCCGCGCCACGAGCGGCGCCAGATCGGCAGCGCTCTTCAGGGCCGCGATCTCGCCCAGGCTCGTCTCCAGCGGGCGCGTGCCGGCCTTTTCGATGGCCGCCTCATCCATGCAGGCGGCGAAATAGTCGCCGATCTTCTGCTGGTTGGGCGTGCGGCCCGGCGCCGGCTTGGCATACTCTTCGAGCATTCCCCACAGGTACTGCATGTTCTCGCTGGAAAGTTTGCTGTAGACGTTCCAGCGCGCCTGGTCGGGCGGAATCGGATTCAGTTTGTTCCAACTGCCGCAGGAGAAGCGGTAGAAATCCACGCAGGGGTCAGCCGTGCGATCGAGAAACTTCAGCTCGAGGCTCGGCGTGTAGGTCAGGGAAGCGAGCGGCCGGTCTTGCGCGCAAACCAGCGGCGCAAAGAGCAGGCAGGCAATGGGCAAAGCGCGCATATTCACAAAGCCGAGCGTATCACGGGTGGAACGGCCGGTGGTGGGCCCTGAAGGATTTGAACCTTCGACCAACGGATTATGAGTCCGCTGCTCTAACCAGCTGAGCTAAGGGCCCGAGGGGCGCGCCATTTCGAATGTATCACGAAGTGTTCGCACGGATCATTGCCGCGAGTTCCCGCGGCGCGGCGGCGCGCTGAAGTATGATTGACGTTCCATGCAAGATGAGCCTCAACCGTCGCACGCCTCGCGGAGTTTGCCGTTGCTGCTGGCGTTGTTTGCCGCCAGCGGCTGTTCGGCGTTGATCTACGAAATCGTCTGGTATCAACTGCTGCAACTTGCCATCGGATCGACGGCCATCTCGCTCGGGTTCCTGCTGGCGGCTTACATGGGCGGCCTGTGCGCCGGCAGCCTGGCGTTGCCGCGCGTGTCGCCGAACTGGCATCCGCTGCGCATTTACGCGGCGCTGGAGCTGGGCATCGCCGCGTTCGCCGCGCTGGCGCTGGCCGGCATTCCGCTGGTGGACCGCATCTACATCGCCGGCGCGGAGCACGGCATGCCGGGCTTTCTGCTGCGCGCGGCAGTTGCGGGGGCGTGTCTGCTGCCGCCCACCATGCTGATGGGCGCGTCGCTGCCGGCGCTGGCGCGCTGGGTGGAAGCCACGCCGCGCGCGGCGTCCTGGTGGGGCGCGCTTTATGCGGCCAACACCGCCGGCGCCGTGCTGGGCTGCCTGTTGGCTGGCTTCTATCTGCTGCGGCTTTACAACACCGCCATCGCCACGTGGTTCGCGGTCGCGGTCAATCTGGCGGTTGCGGCGGTCAGCTACGCGCTTTCGAAACGCATGCCCATGCCGATTCGGAGCGACGCCGCGCCAACCGCGCCGCGGCAACCCGGCTTGTGGTCGCGGCACTGGCCCGTGTATGTCACCATCGCGCTTTCGGGCGCCGCCGCCTTGGGCGCCGAAGTGGTGTGGACGCGCCTGGTAGCGATGCTGCTCGGCTCCACGGTCTACGTCTTCTCCATCATCCTGGCGGTGTTTTTGATCGGCCTCGCCATCGGCAGCGGCGTGGGTTCTGCGCTGGTGCGCAGCGTGCGGCCGCAACTGGCGCTGGGCTGGTGCCAGGTGCTGCTGGCCGGCGGCATCGCATGGACCGCCTACATGATCGCCGATTCGCTGCCATACTGGCCCATCGACCCGTTGCTGGCGTCCAGTCCCTGGCTCACCTTTCAATTGGATATGGCGCGCTGCCTGTGGGCGATTCTGCCGCCGACTCTGCTGTGGGGCGCGAGTTTTCCGCTGGCCTGCGCGGCGGTGGCGGAAACGGGTGAAGATTCGGGCCGCGTGGTGGGCGGTGTCTACGCCGCCAATACGCTCGGCGCGATCGTCGGCGCGCTGCTGGTGAGCCTGGTGCTGGTGCCCGCCATCGGCACGCAGCAGACCGAGCGCGTCTTGCTGGCGATTTCCGCATTTGCGGCGGTCTTCGCGCTGGCGCCATGCGTGCGCCGGAGCCGCTCGTTCGCGCTCGCCGCTGCGCTGGCGGTGTCGCTGGTGGTGGCACTCTGGCTGGCCGCGACCATCGATCCGCTGCCCGGAAAAGTGATCGCTTATGGCCGCCGCACAGCGGTGAATCTGAAATCCGCCACGCTGCTCTACACGGCTGAAGGCATCAATTCGTCGGTCGCCATCACGCGCTGGAACGACGGCAACATCGAGGTCGACGTCAACGGCCATGTCGAAGCTACCACCGAGCCCTATGACATGAAGCTCCAGCGCATGGTCGGCCACTTACCCGCGCTGCTGCACGCGAATCCGCGCACTGTCCTGGGAATCGGCTTCGGCGCCGGAGTTTCGGCCGGAACTTTCACCCGCTATCCGAGCATCGAAAAGATCACCGTGTGCGAGATCGAGCCGGTGATTCCGCCCACTTCCACGCGCTACTTCGCCAAGCAGGATTACGACGTGCTGCACAACCCGCGCACGCGCATCATATTCGACGATGCGCGCCACTACGTGCTGACCGCACCGGATAAGTTCGACATCATCGCGTCGGATCCGCTGGACGTGTTCGTCAAAGGCACCGCCGCGCTCTATACCAAAGAGTATTTCGATGCGATAAGAGAGCGTCTCAACCCAGGCGGCTTTTTCTCGCTCTACGTGCCGCTCTATGAAAGCGACGAGCGGACGGTGCGGAGCGAGTTAGCCACCTTCTTCGCGTCGTTCCCTTACGGGACAGTGTGGGCCAACACGGTGGACGGGCGCGGTTACGACATGGTGTTTCTGGGCCAGGCCGGCCCGCTCTCGATCGACGTCGATCAAGTAGAAGCGCGCTTAAAGCGCGATGACTATCGGCCGGTGGTTGAATCGCTCGGCGGGGTCGGTGTCTATTCCGCGGCCGACTTGTTCGGCACTTACGCCGGACAAAGATCGGATCTGGGCCGCTGGACCGCGGGCGCGGAGCTGAACCGCGATCGCGATCTTCGCCTGCAATACCTGGGCGGCTGGGGCGTCAATTCGCTGCTGGAAGATGTCATCTATCGGCGGATGCTGAGCTTCCGCCAGATGCCGGTCGGGATTTTCACCGGCTCGGCAGAGAGGGTAAGTGCGGTGTTGGCGGCGATAAGGGAAGGGCGGTGAGGGGCGGCGGCGGAGGCTTCAGTATGCACTACGCAATTCAGGCCGTCCCTGTTTCGCCTTCTGACGATCCAAGCGGCAACGAATAAGAGCGAGCGGTTGAATCAATTCCTGAAGTGGGTGTTCTTTGGCGGTGAGGGCGTTATTACGGAGAACAGCCGGGATGAGCAGCGGAAAGTCATCCAGTACAACCATCTGGTTGCCAACTGCTTGATCTTCCATAACGTCTGCTCATTGACCCAAGTAATCGGCCAGCTTCAGGATGAAGGAGATGACATTCCGGAGGCGGCGCTGGCCCGCGTTAGCCCATACCTGACAGAACATATCAATCGATTTGGGGACTACGTCCTGAACATGAACCGGAAACCGCCGAGACCGGCCTACGAGTTCAGCCTCCGAGCGCGTTCAGCGGCGGAGGGATAGAAATGGCCCACTTTCCGGCGAATCGTTGTCATACCTCAAGGTCGCAGAGGCCATGCCATTTGGCCGCTGGTGTTGTAGCGTAAATGCTTTATATCTTCGTCAAGCGTGTCGCGTGCATCCGCCAATACAGCCCCTGCAGCGGTCATGTTGAGCTCCCACCTGGCAAGCTGGTGCTCGAATTGTCTTAGCTTGTAGGTATACTGGGTCAAGAACTCTTTAAGATCGGCGTGTGCCGTCCTTAGATCCTCCAGCCGCTCTTTGATCTGGCTCGCACGCTCTGCTTCCTCGGCGATCTCTTGCACGTCGTAGTAAATGGTTGCCGCGGTGGCGAGTCTACCCGTCTGTTTCGCGACGTTATGAGCCACGGCACCAAAGTTCTTCACTTCCTCAACAGCTTCGGAGAGCAATTTGGTTACAGGTATGGAGACAGTCTTGACGCGTTCCGTTAGCGTGGGTGCGTCTGGGCCAAGAAAGTACTCGATCAGCTCATCCGTGATGCAGACCTCAGCGCGCGCAAGCATCGTTAATTCCGGAGTCAAAACCTCACATACCGTAAGCGCACCATGCAGGGCGAGCTTTACTTGGGCCTTTCTGGTCTGGATCTCCGTTCGGCTGAGTTCTTCCTTCAGGAGTTTGAGGTTCTTGAGCATGCCTTCCGCTCGAGTTGTCAGGATCGCAAATGGAAACGTGACCAACTGGGTGAAGATGCCAATCGCAAACATACCCCTGAACATTTCGTTTTCTTGAGCCAACACGTCCACCGCCGCCCCATAAAGTTCGAGCAGATCGAGCGCCGTATCTTTGTCAATCTTCTGGTTCATGCCGACAAGGTCCAGGCCTCTCCGACAATCACGCCCAACTGTCATCACCAGATCCACGTCATCGAGCGCCTGGAGTCTCAGAACGGACATCGCGTCGGACATTAAAAAACGCTTTGACTGTTCGAAGCGAATTCGTTCGGTGCTGGACCTGCGCTCCAGCAGCGCCCACGTCTTAAACGTTTCCGGACCGACATAGGAGTCGATTTGTTGTTGTTGGATTGCCATCTGATTGCTCCTTACGAATGAACTTAACGTCTACCGCTCATCCCTAAAAGCGCAATTCCGGAGTGAAAACTGGCACGGCAATGAATTTTAATGCGCGGTGAGACGGGTGTGGGTCATCAAAAACTGATATTCGCGTTCGGCTCGTTCGGTCGCAATCGGCATGCATCCCCGGAGAACCGGGGGGAGAACCGGGGGACGGACGGGACGTAATCTGTAATTTGGTGCTGTCCCTGGTTCCCGCTGGTTCCGTGGCCGGCTTGCCGCCGGTTACTTCACAACCGTATAGTCGAGCGTTTGCGTGACCGGCGGCAAGTTACCTTGCGAGACGGTGACCTTCGCCTGGAGATTGCCCGCAACTGCCGGGCCCCTCATCAACCCTCTGAGCACGCCGCCTTCCGCCGTGAGTTTCAACGCCGCTGCCGGTATCAGGACCTTGCCGTCCGCGGAAACCTCGACCTGTGCCACGGGCTTTTCGGAATTGGAGGGCTCCGGATAGACGGTGAAGTACAGCAGGTAGGGAGTGCCCTCATGCGCCGTCTTACTCAGCATCGGCACCAGCACCTTGCCCTGGAACTGCATGGGATCGGCCGCATCCAGCTTGTCGGCGTTTTCGACGCTCTGTATCGCCATCAGGCTGCTCATGCCGAGGCCCCTCATCTCCGGGTTGTCGAACTGCGTCACGTTCGTGCTCGCCCGTTCTGCTTCGCGATCGATAACCGCCGTCTCCACGGTGTAATGTCCGGCCGGCAGACTCAATGGATGGGTATAGACGACTGGCGCCGCCAGCGCGGCCTTCCACTTGTCGTCCGCAAGACGATAGGTTTGGTCATAGCTGTACTTATCCACCACCTGCCCGGCCGAATCTTTTACCAACGCCATCAGCGACGGATGCACTTCGTGGGTCTGGTTGGCTCCCGGCGCAGCCGACAGCGTCTGGCCGGGCACCTCAAAATAGAGCATCCCGTGCGAATTCGCGCCTTCATTCTGAAAATGGAATGCGACCGTGTGGAAGTCGAAGCCGTGCGGCGGCGGAGTCGCGCCCAGCACCCGCAGACCCATCACTTCGAACGGCTGCAACGGCGCCGATCCCTTCAGGTCCGGCATCGCAAAATAGCTCGTCCGGCTCTCCGCGTGGGCGTCGGCGTGTCCCAGCAGCTTCACCTCGACCTTGCGCAGCCGGCCATCGTACTTATCCTCGGTGGGGCGATAACTCACTTCATAGTGCGCAGCCACATTGTCGAGAATTTTCGAAAACGGCTTCGCGTAATCTTGCGAGTTGGCGATCATGAAGCCGCCAGTGCCCTCGGCGAGCGCGCGCAGGCTGGCCTGGGTATTGGAAGCGCGCACGCCCTGCATCATCGTGTCGCCCTGCTGGCTCTGTTGCTTCATCGCTTCCATGTTGGGCTGCGTGGTGGTAGTGGTGGCGCCGCCCGAGCTCGTGCCAGCCGTTTTCGTGGAGCCGCCGGCATTACTACTGGAGCTTTGGGTCGCGCTGGTTTTCGCCACCGAGCCCAACGTGAGGTTGGCGGCCTGTACCGTCGAGGTCTCGGTCAAACCCGTGATGTCGACAGGATAGAACGTTATGCCGTTGGCAATCGCCTTGGTAAGCATGTTATGAAGCGCGTCGGGATCGCCCGTAGTCAGCAGACCCTGCGTAAGCATCAGAATCGTCTTGCGCCCGGGCAACGTGCCCAACGCTTTGATCAGGTTGTTGATGGCATCCTCCGCGCGTCCCCCGGTCAGGTTGGCGAAGTCGCGGCTCGCGCCCACCTCGTCCCCGCGCAGCGCGTTGGCTCCGGCGCCGTTGCTGACATCCGCCCCGGCAAACACGGTGTTGGAAATCTCGCCGCCGGTCACCGTTCCCGTCGAGGTCACGGTCGTGCCGGGTCCACCACCGCCCGTCATCACAGTGGTGATCGTATACATGTTCGGGTTTGCGGTCAGCATCCCCACCGACGCGTTGGTGAAACTGAGCGGGGTCAGGTTGAACGCCTGCTCCGCCGCCTGGTTGGCCTTGTCGCGGTCCGCCGTGAACGCCATGATCGGGGTCAACCGGTCGGACAACAGGAACATCCCGACGTAGGCGCCCGCCGGCAGGCCGTCTTTCAGAAACTCCCGCACGGCCTGAGTTGCGTTCTTCCGCGCGATCGGGTCGATGTTGTGAAAGACAATACAAATCAGGTTGACAGCCCGCAACGGGCGCGGGGTCTGTGAGGTACCTGCCGCTGTTCCGGCCGCTGCCTCTGGCTGCTGGGTCTGCGAATCGCGGCCAGCCAGGCGGAAACTCGTGACCGCCTGTTTGACGCCGTCTTCGTATACTTCGACGTCGCCCTGCTTCAGGTTCTTCACGTTTTTCCCGTGTTTATCGGTCACCGCTACGTCCAGCAACACCTCGGTCGAAGTGGTGCGAATGGTGGCGTCCGGTCCGGTCGCAGGAGGGGTGGTCTGCGCAGCAGCGAGACCGGCAAGAAGCAAGATTGCACTTGAGGGGAACAGCAAAACGGATCTTCTCATCTTGGTTTTGATTCTACTCCAAAGCCAGGCCCGTGGCGACGGGTAGTGCTTGAGCCGTGATGGCTAACACAGTCGACCAACGGCCGTGAATCACGAGGGCCCCGGCTCCAATCCCGCCCAGCAACCACGTGGCCGGCTTTTACCGATACGCCGCGATGCCGGTGACTCGCTCGCCGATTACCAGAGCGTGGATGTGATCGGTGCCCTCATAGGTCTTCACCGTTTCCAGGTTGCAGAGGTGGCGCATGACGGGGTACTCGTCGGTGATGCCGTTGGCACCCAGCAGATCGCGGCTCAGGCGCGCGCATTCGAGCGCCATGGCTGTGTTATTGCGCTTCAGCATGGAGACATGGGCGGGCTCCAGCGTGCCCTGGTCCTTGAGCCGGCCGGCGTGGCAGGCCAGCAATTGCGCCTTGGTGATTTCGGTGATCATCCAGGCCAGTTTCTCCTGCACCAGTTGATGGGAAGCGATCGGCCGGTTGTCGAACTGCTTGCGCAGGATGGCGTACTGGCGGGCGGTTTCGTAGCAGTCCATGGCGGCGCCGATAACGCCCCAGCCGATGCCGTAGCGCGCCTGGGTCAGGCAGGCGAGCGCGGCCTTGAGTCCCCTGGCTTCGGGCAGCCGATCGCTATCGTCGACGCGGCAGTCCGCCATCGACAGGCTGGAGGTTACCGAGGCCCGCATCGACCACTTGCCGTGGATATCGCTGGTCGAAAAGCCCGGCGTGCCGCGCTCGACCAAAAAGCCGGCGATGCCTTCGGCCGTGCGCGCCCACACCACGGAGACGTCGGCCACGCCGCCGTTGGTGATCCAGGTTTTCTCGCCGTTGAGCACCCAGCCGGCGCCATCGCGGCTCGCGGTGGTGCGCATGCCGGCGGGGTTCGAGCCGAAATCCGGCTCGGTCAGTCCGAAACATCCGATGGCGGATCCGTTTTGGAGGCGCGGCAGCCAGCGGCGCTTCTGCTCCTCGGAGCCGAAGGTGAGGATGGGGTACATGACCAGCGCGCCCTGCACGGAGACGAAGCTGCGGATGCCGGAATCGGCGCGCTCCAACTCCTGCATGACGAGCCCGTACTCGACGTTGCTCATGCCCGCGCAGCCGTAGCCTTCGAGGTTGGCGCCGAGAAAGCCGAGCTCGCCCAATTCGGGGATTAGCTCGGAAGGGAAACGGGCGTCGCGGTAGCAGTCGCGGATCAGCGGCAGGATGCGCTCGTCGGCGAAGCGGCGCGCGGTCTGCCGCACCAGCCGTTCTTCTTCGCTGAACAGCGAATCCACCAGAAAGTAATCCACGCCGCGGAAGGACATCGCAAATTTTCCCCCTCATTATTGGAACACGGCGCACGGTGGGGCGTGCTTTGTGCAAGCTAAGAAGAAGAGTGCGTTGCGGGCGGCGGGGCTTCGCGGGCGGACCCAGAGGGGACCCGGCATGCCTTTAAGGAGCGCTTGTGACTGGTTGTTCGGACGGGGTCGGGCCGGGCATGCCCCAGGCACGCCTCGCCCTCGCGTCTGCGCGATAAAACGCCATCGTAATTGCGAGATGGCGTAGTCAGCTTTGAAAGAAGGAGATGCCGGCGATGCCTGCCGCGCCGGCGGCCATGCAGAGCGGGGCCTTTTGCGGAGTGATGCCGCCCAGCGCGAACACCGGGATGGAGACGGCGCGGCTGGCTTCCCGCAGCGCTTCGAGACCCAGCGGCGCTCCGTAGCCGGCTTTCGAGGGAGTAAAGAAAACCGGTCCGAAAACCGCCAGGTCCGCGCCTTCGGCCTCGGCCGCGCGCAACTCGGCGAGCGAGTGCGTCGAGACTCCGATCAGGAAGCCCGCCGGCACGATAGCGCGCAGCACCGCGGGCGCGATGGACCCGGAGGGCAGATGCACGCCGTGCGCTCCGGCAGCCAGCGCCACATCGGCGCGCCCATTCACCAGAATGCGCGATCCATGCGGGTTCGGTAACTCGAGCACGCGCCGCGCTAGCGCGCACATCTCTCGCGCGGGCAGATCTTTTTCGCGGATCTGGATGCGTTCCACACCGCTCGCCAGCGCGCGCTCGACGAATCCCAACAGCGGCTCGACGCCGCCCGCGGAATGCCGATCGGTGATGTAGTAACGAAGCACGCAATGCGCCCCCTAACCGTTCATCATAGATGCAGTGCGGGCGGTTTTGCCGCTCAGCTACAATTGGGAGTTTGGCAGCCTGTCCCAATGAAAAAAGTTCTCTTATCGTGGAGCAGCGGGAAAGACAGCGCCTGGACGCTGCATCTCCTGCGGCGGAATGCGGACCTGCACGTGGCCGCGCTGGTCACCAGCTTCAACTCGGAGGCCAACCGCGTGGCGATGCATGCCGTCCGGCGCGCGCTGGTGGAGGCCCAGGCGGAGCGCACGGGCCTCCCGCTATGGGCGGTGGAACTGCCTGCGCCGTGCTCGAACGCGGAGTACGAAGACCGGATGCGCGTGGTGTGCCAACGCGCGGTCGCGGAGGGAATCACGGCGGTGGCATTCGGCGACCTCTTTCTGCAAGACATTCGCGACTATCGCATCCGGCAATTACAAGGCACGGGTCTCGAACCACTGTTTCCCCTGTGGCTGGTTCCAACGAAAGATCTGGCTCTGGAGATGATTGCCGCGGGCGTGAAAGCGAAAGTCACTTGCGTGGATCCGGCCAAGCTTGCCCAAACTTTTGCCGGCCGCGATTTCGACCGGAGTTTCCTGGAGGATTTGCCGCCTGGAATCGATCCGTGCGGCGAGAACGGAGAGTTTCACACGTTTGTGCACGATGCACCGCCGTTCTCGAGTCCCATCGAAGTCCGCTCGGGAGAAGTCGTCGAACGCGACGGATTCGTGTTCGCGGACGTGCTGCCGGGGTGAGCAGGCAGCCGTTTCTCCTGCATACCACATAGTAGAATGGGGCATATGCAGCTCACGATCCGGTTGCTCCGCGAAACGGATGGCCGCTGGATTGCCGGCATTTCCGAACTGCCAGGCGTGACGGTATACGGCGCAACGTCCGAAGAAGCCACTCTGAAGGCTAAGGCGCTCGCTCTCCGCGTAATCGCTGAAGAAATTGAGCACGGGGAAATGCCGCCGGGAGCCGACACGTTGCAGTTTTCCGTAGCTGCATGAGCGCATGGCCCGCCACCAAGGCCTGGAGCGTGCTTGGAGCGTTGCAGCGGGTCGGGTGGCGCATCGTTCCGCACCTCAGGTTCCCATCGGACGTTGCGGCGTGAAGGTTGGCTGCAGTACCGCTTCGCCTACCACGACAAAGGAGAATTGGGGCCAGTCATTCTTGCTGAGATTGCAAAGGAAGATCTGTAAGTCAGCCAGGGCGCCAAGCGTTACGGAAAATGCGTCTGACGCGTCTGACCCCTTTTGCTCGTTGCTCCTCCTTTCGGCCCTGTAGCGTTTCGTATATACAATCTGATACGATGGCAGTGTGGTTATTTCCGGTTTTGAGTGGGATGATGACAACACGTTCCATATCGAGCGGCACGAGTACACCCCGGAAGAGGTGGAGGAAGTCTTCGCCGGTAGCCACAAGGTCAGGCGAGCGCGCCAGAAGCGATATATCGCGTTAGGGGAAACGCTGGACGGCCGGCTCGCTTTCGTCGTGTTTCGCCGATTGTCCGGAGGCCTAGTCAGAGTGATCACGGCTCGGGACATGGAGGCAAGTGAGCGGCGGCTGTTTCGCCGCAAATAGGCAAGAGTCGAATGAAGAAAAAGCTTTCTCCTGCGAAATCGCCACTTCCGAAGTTTCAATCCGACCGGGAGGCCGCGGAATATTTCGAGAGGCACTCGGTTGCTAGTGTGTGGGATAAGTTGCCCGCGGCCGAACGGGTCAAACTGTCGTCGGCACTGGCGAAGAAGATCCGCGACCGCCACGCCCGCGCAAAGTCGCCGATTTCCATTCGCCTGGCCCCGGAGCAGATCGCCGCGGCGAAGCACATCGCGGCTGAGAAGTCGGTAGGCTACCAGACGCAACTTCGGATGTGGATTGCCGAGGGCATAAGGCGTGAAGCAAAGAGGGCGTAGTTGGCCCGGCGCGTGTTGCGGAAATGCGTCTGACCCGTCTGACCCGTTTTGCTCCCTTTTGCTCCTTTTGCTCCTTTTGCTCCGCCTACTTAATCTCCACCTCATCGAGGAAGAACTCGAATTTTCCTTCGCCGGGGGGACTTAGGAATGCCAGGCCGGAGAGGTCGTGGCCATCGGTCGAGAGGCTGGCTAGCGAGAACGTGTACTGCTTCCACTCGGGAGCAGCGACGAAGCTGCGGAAGGTCGGGTTTTGGCCTTTGGTGTCGGTGAAGATCAGGAGGCGGCAGGTTTTGCCATCGCCTTTGGCCCAGAAGGTGATGTTCTTTTTGTCGGAGAGATCGGCGCCCTGCATCATGCCGGGGCCGGGAGAGTAAACGGCTCCGCCAAAAATGAAGCCGGCGCCTTTGACGTTCTCGCCGGCCACGCGCATGGCTCCCTTGGTCCCGTTGGCGCCGCCAGCAACGGCGTCCATGGTTGCGGTGGATTTGCCGCCCATCATGGAGTCAGTCATCACGGTCCACTTACCGAAATTCGCGGCGATTTTGAGATCGTCGAAAGTGCTGACCACGCCGGATTCCGATCCCTTGGGCTTCAGCGTAGCTGGCGTGCCGGCCTGGCCGTTCAGGTCCACCACCTTGAGCGCGACTTTCTTGGTGTCGGCCGAGCTGGGGCCGACCATCACGTCGAAGATTCCCGGCTCGACCACGCGATGCATGTCGGTGTTCAAGATGGAAAGCATTCCGGAGTTAATGGTGAATTCGACGGTGCGCTTTTCTCCCGGCTTGAGGGTGATGCGCTCGAAGCCCTTCAACTGCATGACCGGCTGCGTGACCGATGCCACGCGCTGATGCAGGTAAAGCTGCGGAACTTCATCGCCTTCGCGCGAGCCGGTGTTGGTGACATCCACGCGGGCCTTGGCGACGCCGCCGATCTCGATTTGCGCCGGCTCGACGCGCAGGTTTTCGAACTTGAAGGTGGTATAACTCAGGCCGTAGCCGAACGGGTAGAGCGGCTTCCTGGTGCTGAATGCGTAAGTGCGGTCGTCGGTCGGTTTGTGATTGTAGAAATCGGGCAGGGCGCCGACCGTGTGGGGGAAGGTGATGGGCAATTTGCCGCCCGGGTTGACGTCGCCGAATAAGACGTTGGCCGCCGCGGTGCCGCCTTCCTGTCCGAGATACCAGCCCTCTAAGATGGCCGGCACGTGTTCGGCGATGTAGTTAATGGAGAGCGGCCGGCCGTTGATCAGAAGGACGACGGTGGGAGTGCCGGTTTCGACGACCGACTTGACCAGATCGTTCTGGGCGCCGAGCAGATCGAGCGAATCGCGATCGCCCAGATGGTATTCGCCCCAGGCTTCGCGGTTGGTGCTTTCGTTTTCGCCGACCACCAGGATGGCGACGTCGGCCTTGCGTGCCAGCTCGGTCGCGGCGGCGACTTTTTCCGCCTGCGCCTGCGGATCGGCCAGCTTGACGTTGTTCGCCAGCCATCCGCGCCAGCCCTGCTTGGCCGTGGTGATTTGGCAGCCCTCGGCATAAACCACCTTGGCCGAGGAGCCGACGCGTTCGCGAATGCCATCCAGAATGCTGACGCCGTGTCCTGGTTCGCGCGCGTATCCGCCAATGTGGACGTCGGCGGCGTTAGGGCCGATGACGGCGATGGTTTTGAGCTTGCCGAGATCGAGCGGCAGCAGGTTGCCAGTGTTCTTCAGCAGGACAACGGCCTTTTGCGCGGCCTCGATGGCCAGCTTGCGATGCTCCGGGCCGCTGGTGATCTTCTCGGTGTAGGCGGGATCGGTATAGGGATCTTCGAACAGGCCGAGGCGGAACTTGGCGGCGAGCAGGCGGCCCGCGGCGCGATCCACCAGGCTTTCCGGGACAGCGCCGTCCTTGACCTGGTCGATCAAGGTGCGATAGACGGAACCGTCGGAGAGATCGAAATCGACTCCCGTGGCCAGCGCCAGGCGCGCGGCTTCGGACATGTTGGCCGCCACGTGGTGGGTCTCGACCAGCATCTGGAGCCCGTCACCATCGGAAGTGATATAACCGCCGAAGCCCCACTCCTGGCGCAAGACGCGGCCGAGCAGCCAGTGGTTGATGTGCGACGGGATACCGTCGATCTCGTTGTAAGAAGCCATGATGCTTCCCACGTGGGCCTCCTGGACGGCGGCTTGAAATGGCACCAGGAAGTTTTCGCGGATGATGCGTTCGGAGTAATTGCCGGGCGCGGCGTTGGTGCCGCCCTCGGGCTGGCCGTGTACGGCGAAGTGCTTGGCGGTGGCCATCACGTGGTGGTTGTCGATATGGAAATCGTCGCCTTGCAGGCCGGTGATGGCGGCCACGGCCATGCGCGAGACCAGGTATGGGTCTTCGCCGTAGGTCTCTTCGGTGCGGCCCCAGCGCGGATCGCGGGCGATATCGAGAACCGGAGTGAAGACCTGAGCGACGCCGGCGGAGCGAGCCTCGTCGCCGGCGGCGGTGAAGACGCGGCGAACCAGGGCCGGATCGAAAGTGCTGGCCAGCCCGAGGACCTGCGGGAAGCTGGTGCTGCCGTTGGCCATGAAACCGTGCAGCGCTTCGCTCATGAACAGCCAGGGAATGCCGAGGCGGGTTTTCTCGCGAAAATAGCGTTGCACCGCATTGCGCAGGATGGCGGCCTGGCGCGGCGTGTAGGTCGAGTCGTCGTCATAGAGGCCGTGGAAAGCCAGGTTGGCCTGATCGGGTTTGTAAGTGCCGGTGGTATCGATCAGGGAAGCGTTCGCGGGATCGCCGCCGCAGATTTCGGCGACCTTTTCCTCCAGCGTCATGCGGCTGAGCAAGTCCGCCACGCGCTCATCGATGGTGAGCTTGGGATCGCGATACTTGGGCGCGGGCTGCGCGGTGGTTGCCGGCTGGCTCGACGCGTGAAACGCGAAGAGAAGAATAAGGCTCAGAAACGCGAGGACGAAGAGGTTTCGATGGCGACGTGGCATTTCGTTTCTCCTGTCAAACGGTGTGGCACTTTGGGCAGACGAGTGCGCCCCGCGGCGGGCGGCCCCACTCGAATGGTTACGCAGCTTTCGGCGGACGAGTTCCGCGGGAAATGAGCGAGCGGCGGCTCGGAAGTCAATATGATACAACCGAGCGGAGGGGCTAGCGTGGCGCACGCACTTGCGTGCAGCGTCGAGACTCTTCTCGATGCGTCTTCGACCGGTGCCAGGCGTCGGCAGGATTGCCGACGCGGCACGCAGGAGTGCGTGCGCCACGTTTGCGCGTCAGGCCCTGAGGCGCTTGAGGGCTTCGATGGCTACGCCGCGGGCGCCGGCGGTGTCGCCGTTGGGCATGATGTAAATCGGAATGCCGGCCTGCTCTTCCCGCTGCGGCGGCATGCCGGCGCGGATCTCCTGAATGAACCAGCGCTGGAACTCTTCGCTGGTTTCCAGGGCGCCGCCGCCCACGATGAAGGCGTCCGGGTCGAAGGTGTTCACCATCTCGTCGAAGAAGAGTCCCAGGGCGTGGGCTTGCGCGCGGAAGATTTCCTTGCACATAGGGTCGCCTTTGTCCGCCAGACCGCGCACCAGCTTGGCGGCATTGTGCAGGTTGCCCAGCGCGCCCAGTTGGTGGCCGGGATACTTCGGCAGGAAATACGGCAGGAAGGATCTTTCGATCGCCCCGAGCGAGCACACCGATTCCAGGCAGCCTACGCGGCCGCAATTGCATCCCGGCCGCAAGCCCTCGATGGCGGCGATGCTCTGGTAGGGGAGCAGCACGTGGCCGAGTTCGCCGCCGAATCCCACGCGGCCCTTCACCACATTGCCCTCGATGATGACCCCGCCGCCCAGGCCGGTGCCGATCACCACGGTCAGCGAGGTTTCCCGCGTGCTGGCGCCGAAGATATTGAAGTGCCCCCACAGCGCGCTGGCATTGCCGTCATTCAAATAAGTCACCGGGATGCCGAGCTTCTTTTCGAGGCCAGCGCGGATATCGAAGCTGGTCCAATCGGCGTGCACGAAATTGGTGGACCCGCGCGCGCTGAGCACGCCCTCGGCATTTGCCGGACCCGGAGTATCCAACCCGGCGGCAACCACGTCCCCGAGCGGCACGCCCGCCTTTTCAGCGGCGATCTTGAGGCCGTCCTCAATCTGTTGGAGACAGGTTTTTGGCCCTTGTTTGGCCAGTGCGGGATGTTCGCACAGCCCCGCAATGAGGAACTGTTCCTGCCCGTTTACCAAGGTGTAATTGATGGCTGTCCCGCCCAGATCGATTCCGGCGACTATCTGCACGCTGCTCCCCCTGTTTCGCTCATGTGGAGATCCGAACGTTCCACATTAGCAGGATTGACGGCGGGTGGGGCATGCTTTAGCTTGCCGACAAACGAACGAACCGCATGCGAATCATCCGAACTGCGAGGGACAAAGCTACGCTCCCAGCTTGCCCACGGCCAAAAGCCTCATGGGCAAGCTAAAGCGTGCCCTACCTCTCCGATTACATCGACAGGCGTAGAACCTGCGCCAGGACGGTCTGCAGCGCGGACCCGATATCTGCCGGTACCTGGATCGAGACATACATCCCCGACGGCTGGCCGGACCAATATGCAGTGTTCGTTGCTGAGGCCACAGTCCCACACGCCGCGCCCGGCTGGCAATTGGCTAAGCGCATCATGAACGCCGGATCGTCGCCGCCATTGCCCTGGAAACCCAAGGCGTAGATGATCGGCTTGAGACCATGGGCATCCTGATGAATCGTCCTCGCGGCCATATCGGCGGCATTCCAGGACGCCAGCCCGATTTCGCAGGAATCGGTGTTATGCGCGGTGAGGCTTATGGGGTTGCCGCCATAGGTATTGTTGCTGTTGCACTTATCCGCATTCGTCCAGATGGCGGACTGTTTATAGTCGGTTTGTGTGTAGCTGCCAGAACCCACCCCCGGGATAGCGGCAACCACCCCTTGGGTCGCATTCCCGTAGTAGTCCACTGCCGGTAACGCAACATCAGTTCCAACGTTGCCGGCGTTGGCGTTGATATGGGCTTGTGTGTCCGTACCTGTGCCCTGATAAGAGCAACCATGGGCTGGCTGACCGGCGCTGAAAGGGATGACATTTTCTTGCCCTATTGTCAGCCAGGCGCTAGGGCTATTCGCCTGCGTGTTATCATATTGCGCAAGCCTGTAAATTCCATGAGCGTTGTTGTTGCCTGCTGCGTAACCTCCCCATTGCGCTATCCAGCCTATCATCGAGAGAGCGTTGTTCGCAGGTTCGGAAGGGTAATTGCACGGGCTCGCCGGCGGGTCATAGGCGGCCGTCCTGACGGCGTTGTTAGCAGTATTGATGTTGAAGTTGCCTGAGATGCCGTTGGGCTGGCCGTCGGTAAACAGCACGATGACGTTAAGAGCTCCGGGTTCATTCGTGGCCACTATCTCCTGGTAGGCCAAGCTCAACGCTTCGGCGGTGCCGGTGTTGGACCCTATAGTAATGGTGTTAATTAGGGTGTCCATGTTGGGAGTGTCCGTCGCGAAGGTGTTTTGGGGGCCAATCGGGTTCGCAGCCCCGCGGTTCCAATCCTGAATCGGATATGCGACGATGGCGCTTCCCCCAAATGCAACGAGACCAAGTTTGTCCCGCCCGGATTGAAACTTGTCGACAAAGTTCCCTGTGGCCGCTTCCTGCAGGGTGGTCAAAACTGGCGTACCGTCGATCACGTTGTTCATGGAACTCGACCGGTCAATTACCAAGACCAGCACCACATCGCGGCGTGAAGCCGTGGCCGACGAGGCTACCGTTCCGCTGGAGAAGCCAAGTACGCGCATGAACAGAAGAGGTACTTGAACGCTGGCAACCAGCGACACGCTGCGCAATTTGTTGGTGTCGTCCTGAGTCACGTAAATACAATTGCCCAGGTTCGTATACGTGATCTGCGAGCCCGTGCCCGAGGGCGTTGCTTTTCCGTTAGCCACGGTGCAGTTCTGGTCGTTGAGATTGTAGGCTCCCCAGAAAGCGCCGTGCCCTCCGGCGGTCATGTTGGCTCGGATGAACTGATCCGCCGCCAAGGTTGCCGCAGCCGCTTGGCTGCTGAGGTCCAACCCGGCGCTGAGAGACTGCGCCGCGGCGAGCGAAGCGCCATCCACGGCGGTTTGCAGTTTCGCTTTGACGATATACATCATCGTTTCATCGATGGCTAGGCCAACCAACGGAATCAGTACAAACGGCAGCATCATGGTGAACATGATCATGATGTTGCCGCCCTGACGGCGACGCCTCCGATTCGACGAACCGGAAGTCAGTTGCGGCATGATGTCAGCGGGTTTAGAATACCGCATACGCAGAATCGCCTCCCTGGGTGAATCCCAATATCCCATTGCTCTTGAAGTAGACTTCCACCACGTAGATCGGTTGACCTGACTGATAACCATCCTGGCCGTTTTCCTGCGGCAGCGGTGAAATCAGGTTGAAACTCGACAGGTTTCCCGTCCTAGACACAGAATCGGCTCCGGTGATATCCGGAGTAGTGGTGATGGGCGGAGTGGTAGTAACGATGAAGGGCCCGGTGGGGGTGCCGAAAATGCTGCCCCCCGTCAACGACGTATTGCCTTTCGCGTATTGCTCGGTGAACACAAAGCGTCCGTAGTTTGTGCAGGCCCCCGTGCGCGAGTAAGTAGTGCCCGACTTAGTCCCGTAAGTAGGGTTGCCGGCGTCGTAGCAGTAACTGTTTCCCGCGTAAGTAATGGTCGAAAAGTAGACAACCCCGGTGCCGTTGGAAGGGTCCAGTGAGCCGAGCTGTTGGGTGATCTGGGTGAGAGTACCGTTTGCGGCGGCGCTGCCGGTGGCAGTCGAGAAGTCGGTACCCCGGCTGTACATGCTTCCCAGGTCCCGCGCCATTTGCGTGACCTGTTGTTCCCGAATCATGGACGATCCAATCCACAAGGTGCCGACCAGCAGCGGCAGCCAGATCGGAATCAGCATGGTGAACTCCACCATGGATCCGCCCCAATTTGTCGGTTTTCGATTACGCATCGTATTGTTCCCTACTGCGCCGGACAGGAATAGCCTGTAGAGCTTGTTGGATCCAACGGAGGCGCTTCCATCCGGTCCCACGCCACCGCTCCCATACCGATCGCGTTCATTGAGGTCATACTCGGCGACTTAACAAAAGGCAGGAACAAAGTTCCGGGCAGGTTTTGCACGGAAACCTCGACCAGCGGGAGCGTTCCGTCCGTCTGCATGCAATTGCCGCCAGCCACACCGTCCTTACTCGTGGTTGTGCCATCCGGGTTGACGATGTACCAGTCCACATAGATACCGTTCCAGCCGTTGCTGTTCGTGGAGGGCGGGTTCCCCGCGGTCGCCCCCAGGCGTGCGGAGGCGTTCTGCTGAACGAATTCCTGAATCGAGGCCCTGGCGCCCATGCCGGTCATGGTCGCGCTGGTAACCGCATACCGCACACCCTCCGCGACGGCGTGCTGGACGGTCGCCCGCGTATACACCGCGTACGCGATATTCAGGATGAGGAACATGAATCCCAGGAAGGGGAGCAGCACCAGGGTGAATTCGATCATCTCCACGCCCCGCTGTTTCCGCCTGCCTCTACCGCACCGGCTGTTCTGATTGCTTTGCATGAGTGGCTCCGCGCCGCCGATCGCCCCGAGACACTGATCCGTGGGCCGTACTTCAACCTCTACCGGCAACCTTCGATCTGCTCGCACGTAAGCAGGACGATTGACCGGCGAATATTCTTTACGCCTATGCGCCGGCACGCTAACATGTCCCAACAGTTGCCGACAGGCAATTAACTAAAGTTGGCGCGCGGAGTGTTATTCATTGGCCATCTATAAGCCACGACTGCGCCGGAGTAAGATCGAGTGCGATGGAGCGGAGTCCGGGCAGCACGCTCGAAACGGGAATCGAGCGCGAAATCGTCGACCTCTACGAGCGGGAAGCCGGCGGGCTGCTCCGCTATGCCCGGGCGCTGGCGGCCAACCCGGAGATGGCCCACGACGCGTTGCAAGAGGCATTTTTCCGTTTCTTCCTCTGCCGTTCGGCGGGGCAGCAGATCCGGTCCCCCAAGGGCTGGCTGTTCCGCGTGACGCGCAATTATATACTGGATCAGAAGAAGGCGGGCTCGCGGAACGAAGTCGGTATGGAGTCGCTGCGCAACGTGGCTGGGCCGGCCGAGCCAACGGAAACCGGTGGGCGGGCCTCCGAGCTGCTGCAAGGACTGCGGCAAATCGGCCTCTCGCCGCGGGAGATGGAATGCGTGCGGCTACGGATGGAAGACTTGCGTTACGAGGAAATCGCCGGCGTGCTGGGGCTGAGTGCGGGCACGGTCGGCGCGTTGCTGGCCAGGGCGCACGGCAAGATCCGCAAAGCGGTGGGCGGCCGCAAGGGCCGCGACCTTGCCCCGGCGGCAGCGGGAGAAGAACGCTATGCATCCTAGGATCGCCACTTTAATTGCCTTCTGCGATGCGGAAGCCGGCGCGAGCCGCAGCCGGCGAATCGCCAGTCATCTGGCGAAATGCGAGAAGTGCCGCAACCGACTGGGGCGCATTGAACGCGAGAGGGACGAGCTATCGGCGCGGGCGGCCGCACCGGCAAGCGACGTCCGGCCAGGCCTGGCTGCGGTGCTCGCGGCGATCACCGCCTGGCAGGAAGGCCGGAACGGCGCGGCGGCGTCCGAATTGAGGGCCCGGCTGCGGTGGCAAATGGGGACGTATTTCGGCTCCCCGGCGGCCCTGGCGGTGGAAGGCCCCGGTATTCCGGCGGAGGAAATGTTCGGGAAGGCGAGCGAGATGCTAGAGGTCTTTTTGGGGCCCGAGGCGGCGGAGGCGTTGCGAGACGACGTCTTCCGTGGACTGGACTGGGCCGAGCCGGCCGGAGAGATATGCCGATGACGCGAAAGAGCAGCTTGGATGGGATCGAGTCGGCGCCCCGATGGATCGTGGTGTTCCTGGGCGCGTATTTGATCGTCCATCTGCTTGCGCTTTACCTTTGGAACATGGTGGGACAGGCATTCCCGGTTCAAGGAACCTCGGGCGGCACCTCGGCGCTATCGGTGACCGCCATGGCAGCGGTGGAATTATGGCTCTGTGTGCTGGTATTGCGGAGTTTTCCGGCCGGTGCACCGCTGCGACGCGCATGGATGCTGATTACTTTTGCGGCGGCGGCACAAGCCGTGTCGGGCGGACTGGCGCAACTGCTGGGATCCAACTGGCTGCTGAACCCGCTGATGTGGGGCGGCCATGCGAGAACCGGATTGATCGAGCAGATCCGGCGCGGTGCGTTGATCGCCGGTGGCCCGGTCCAGTTGGCACTGCTGGCGGCGGGCATGCTGGCGGCGCTGCGGGTGCTGCGGAAATTTGGCTTCTGGGTGCGGCCGAGCGCAGCCGATTGGGCGGTGTGCGGCATCATCTACGTGCTCACTCTCTTCCGGTTCGGCGAGGCCGGCGCGGCCTCGCTGGCGGGCAGACCGATCGGCGTCGAGGATTGGATCTCCCTGGCCGGGCTCCCCGTTCTGTGCGTGCTGTTTCTGGAAGCCATGCTGCTCCGGCAATCGGTTGTCCATATGGGCAATGGGTTGATTTCCAGATGCTGGGTGGCGTTTATGTGCGGCATCTTTTTGATGGGAGCCGGCGAACTGGCGCTGTGGGTGATTCCCCACTACTGGCACGCGTGGCCGCTCGACATGATCGCGTCGCTCATCCGGTTCCCCACCGCGGCTGTTTTCGCGCTGGCACCCGCCTGCCAGGTGGCGGCGCAACGCCGGGCCATCAAACCCGCCAGCGACGGGTCCGAGGACCTGGCAACCGGCGTTCCCGCGCTGGCGCGATAGCAGGGTCCCAAAACCGCTTCGAAGCTCCGGGAATCCCGGCGAGCCACCGGCGGCAAGACCGCCGGCGCTACCGCGAGGCCGCGCATTTCGGGGAACTGAAACGATCAGCCAAGCGTACATCCGGATGATGCAGGGGATCGGCGCTCGGGACGCTGTTCGCCACGTGACGGTCATGTTACACCGGATGTAGACCGTAGTTGCATGCAAAGCCGCTTGAAATGAAGCGTTTCCGGGTTCTCCGCGCCAGAGGATGCCGATCTGGCCGCGATCGCCGCCCGGACGCGAAAAAATGAGACAAACTGCTCCAATATGAGGCGGTTGGAAGTATAATCGCAAGTGACCAGGAGGCCGGAACGGGAATCCTGGCTTGCTCGGGGAGGACTATGCCCACTAATAAGCACGGTTTGTTCGACAGCATCAAGCACATGGCCTTTGAAGACGAGCCGGAGAAAGCGGAGAAGCCGGAGTCAATTAGTACGCCGGCCGCTGCGCAGACATTTGGGACCGCCGCTCATGCGTATGCACCGGCCGCCCCGGCCGAGGCGTTTGCGCCAACGGAGACCAGTGTGACGCCGGTTGGCTATCAGATGCCCATCGACACGGGAGTGGTGCCGGACAATGACGAAGCCTACCGGAAGCTTCTGTCTAAGACGGATTTCGAAGGCACCGATGTGGCGGCGACCATACACAAGTTCCTGGAACCGCTCAAGGCTATCCCGGACACCGCGATGCCCCCCAACATCAAGTTCAAAACGGCTGTTCTGCAGGCTCAGGCACAAGCCGGATTGACGCAAGACGGCATTCTGGCGGTCTTTGACACGCTGAAAGCCAGGTTGCAGCAGGAAGAAGACGCGTTCAACGCGAAAGCGCAGCAGTTTGTGGCTCGCGAGATTACCGGCCGGCAGGACCACATCAGCCAGATCACGGCGCAAATTACCCAGCTTCAACAGCAACTAGCTCAATTGTCCGGCGAGCTGGTAGAGGCGCAGGGTAAGAGCGCGCATGTGCAAAGCCAGTTTGCGGCGGCCGCGCAACGCCGCGGCGGTGAAATCGAACAGCAGAAGGCACAATACGCCGCACTGCTGAAAGGATAAGAGACAAGTCATGAGTCTGGTACCGCTTCCCAACTTCACGCAGAACCTGCAGAACTACACGCCGAAATCGTTCTGGAAACGACCCGAGGGCCCGTTCGGGATGGTGGTGCTGGTGGCGCTGATCGTGGGCGCAGGCGTCGGTCTGTACGTCATCCTGCCGTTCCTGATCACGCTGTTGACGAACACGCTGTATGCCGGCGCGCTGGCCGCGGTGCTGATTGCGGTGCTTTGGCTGGCGTTCAATCCAACCTTTCGCGCGGCGGTCAGGAACTTATTTCAATACATGGTGCGGTGGTTCGCCTCGTGGGTGGTGGAGACCGATCCGATCGGAATCCTGCGCAACAACCTGGATGACATGAAGAAGGCGAAGTCCGACCTGGACCAGACGCTGCAGCGGTTCGCCGGCAGCGACGAAAGGCTGCAGCGCAGCATCGCCGCGAAGAACGACGAGATCACCGGGCTGGGTCATAAGGCCGCCAAGGCGGAGCAAATGGCGGGCGCCGCCACCGACCCGATGGAAAAGGAACGCCTGATGCTGGAACGCCAGACCTTCCTCGAGAAGGCTGGGATGCTGATGCAAGGCGTGAAGCAGTTGCAAGCTCTGGAAGATCAGACTTCGAAGATGCTACATACGTTCCAGCATTGGTCGCAAATCGCCGACAGCAAGATTCAGCGGACGGAGAACAAGGTCGGCTTCCTGGCCGAGCAGCGCAAGATGATTCTGGATGCCAAGGCGACGTTGGGAGTTGGCCAGCGGCTGCTGCGCGGCAATCCGGAGCAATTGAAGATGGTCGATATGGCGCTGGACTATCTCGAGGAAGACACGTCCCGCACTTTGGGCGAGATCCGCGAGTTCTCCCGCTACACCGACAAACTGCTGACGGACGACCAAATCGAATCCGGCGCAGCGGCGGACGAAGCGGCCGGCAAATTCGCGGAGTTCAGCCAGAAACTCCTTACGGACGGCAACCAGCCGGCGGGCGCCGACATGATCGAGATTCCCGGCATCGCCGCGCCGGAGCCGCTCAGGATGCCCCGGCCCGCGGCCGGGCCGCAGGGCACGGGCAGCGATTACGACAACATGTTTAAGTAGGCAATTCTTGAGAGGAAGAAGCAAATGGCGCGTTTGAAGCCGCAAGCGAAAGTTTTCCTGATTGTGGTGGTTGCAGTGGGAGTGGTTTACGGACTGCGCTCCGCCATGCAGCACGGTCTGATTCCGACCCCGGGCATCATAAAGTCGATTGTCGCCACTCGCGTGGACCTGCCGCCGCAGACGGAGGCGCAAGTGGCCAACGTGCAGGCTTTGCCGTACCCGACGACCGCCCCAGCTAACGTTTCGGCGACGCGCATACCGATCGACATCTGGGAATGGAACGCCATGTTCGCCCTGCTCTATGCCAACGGCGGCAAGGATACCGCTAAGGGCTCGTTGATGGAGAAGTACGGCGTCAACCTGGCTTTACACCGCGAGGACTCGAACTCGCAGATGAAGGCCGACCTGCTGACCTGCGCCAAGCAACTCCACGATGGCGAGAAGACCTGCTCGTCGGGCGCCGCGGCCCTGGTGGTGATGGGCGACGGAGGCGGCCAGTGGCTGGCCGATCTGAATCCGCAATTAAAGAAACTGGGGCCGGAATACCAGGCCGTGATCATCGGCTCGGTGGGCCGGTCCAACGGAGAGGATGCGCTGCTCGGCCCGGCTGAGTGGAAATCGAACCCGCAGAGCATGAAGGGCAAGACGGTGGTCGGCGTGATTCGCGATGGCGACTGGAACATCGCCCTGAACTACATGGGCTCGAACGGTCTCAAGAACAACCCCGATCTGAACACCTATGACCCGGATGCGGTCAACTGGATTTCGGCGCCGGACGAGGACTACATCAAGGCCGTGACCGAGGTGTACGTTCCTAATCGTTGCGAAGACCGCAAAGTGGTGAAAGACGGCCGCCCGACCGGTGAGACCGTCAAGGTTTGTCCGGATGGCGTAGTGACCTGGACTCCCGGCGACGAACAGGCGGTGCACGGCCGTCCGGGCACGACGAAGATTGTGTCCTCGCACGAGTACGCTTCGCAAATGCCGGCCGTCATTGTGGGCATCAAGAAGTTCTTCAACGACAATCGCGACGAAGTGAGCGGCCTGCTGGCAGCGAGTTTCCAGGCTGCCGACCAGTTGAAAGCCTTCGACGCTGCCCGCCGCAAGGCCGGCGACATCTCCGCCAAGATCTACAACGACCAGACCGGCGACTACTGGTACACCTACTACATGGGCCTGCGCGATCCGAAGTCAGGCCAGCCGCTGGGCGGCTCGGCGGTGTTCAATCTCGAGGACAATGTCAACTACTTCGGATTGGATGGCAAGCACAACAACAACATGCGCGCCAGTTACGAGACGTTTGGTAAGATTGCCACGCTGAACTACCCGCAACTGTTCAAGGACAATCCCATTCCGCCGTACAAGGAAGCGGTGGACACTTCATTCATTTTTGGCGCGCAGGCGCTGCTGAACACGAGCGGCGTGCAAGGCGCCAGCGCGGAGACGGTGGATTACGCCAAGGAAGCCGCCAGCGGCAACGTGGTCGGCCACAAGGCGGTGTACATCAACTTCGCGACTGGTTCCGACCAGCCCTTGCCGAACAGCCTGCCCACGCTGAACGAACTCAAGGATGCGCTGGCCATCAACTCGCAGTTGGCGCTGCAGATAGATGGATTCACCGACGACGCCGGCAGCGACGCGGTAAACCTCCCGTTGAGCGAGAAGCGCGCACAGGCGGTGAAACGGTACTTCCAGCAGGTGGCTCCGTTGAGTTTCCCGGATTCGCGCTTCACGGCCGTGGCGGGCCACGGTTCGCAGAACCCGCTGGCCTCGAACGCGACGGCGGGAGGCAAGGCGCTGAACCGCCGCGTGGAGATCAGTCAGATCGGCCAGTAGTCCGGCGGGGACGGGGAGGGCCAACCTCCCCGGGCCTTTTCGCCCGCGTCTAAACCATGAATCATGCTGCAGCGGTATTCTCCCCTAATGCGGTTCTGAGCAAGAACACCGTCCGGATCCTGGTCGCGGTGCAGGTTGCGGTGGTGCTCCTGTTGTGGATCATCAGTCCGCTCGTGCTGTTCCCCAAACCGGGCGAAGTATTGCGCGCGCTGGGAGACATGTGGGACCAGGGGCTTGGAGGGGAGCTGATCACCAGCTTCTATCTGAACCTGGAAGCGATCGCACTGGCCACGGTGGTTTCGCTGCTGCTGGCTTATGCGACGGTGATGCCCTTCTTCCGCCCCATCGTGGCCTTGCTCAGCAAGCTTCGTTTTCTGTCGCTGGTGGGATTGACTTTCTTTTTTACGTTGATGGCGAAGAGCGGCCATCAACTGAAACTTTCGCTGCTGGTGTTTTCGGTTTCGGTGTTCTTCGTTACCGGAATGGCCGATGTGATCAATAGCATTCCGAAAGAGAAGTTCGACCTGGCGCGCACGCTGCGCATGGGCGAGTGGCGCGTGGTTTGGGAAGTGATCGTGCTGGGCCAGGTTGACCAGGTTTTCGACGTCCTCCGTCAGAATGCGGCGATCGGTTGGATGATGCTGACCATGGTGGAAGGCATTGTGCGGTCCGAGGGCGGCGTCGGAACCATCCTGCTCGACCAGAACCACCACTTCCGGCTGGCCGCGGTCTTCGCCATTCAGTTGACGATTCTGATGCTCGGCTTGCTCCAGGATTACGGGATCGGCTTGATGAAGAACATGTTCTGTCCGTACGCGGCCCTGACGCTGGAGCGGAAATAATGGCAAACACCTCGTACAGCCTCGGCCAAACGCTGTTGAAGATCGAAAACGTCTGTCTGGAATATGACGGCCGTCCCGTGCTCAAGAACGTCAACGGTGAGGTGCGCGACATCATCGTACCGGGTAGGGTGCAGGGGCAGGTGGTGGGATTCCTCGGTCCTTCCGGCTGCGGCAAGACCAGCCTGTTCCGGATTATCGCGGGGTTGGACCAGCCTACATCGGGCCGGGTAACCGTCAACGGCTTCGATCGCCCGGTCAGGGCCGGTGAAGTTGGCGTGGTCTCACAAAGCTACCCCCTTTTCGAACATCGCACTGTGTTCGGAAACCTGATGTTAGGGGCCAGGCAGAAGGAAAAGGACTCCAAGGTTGCCCATGACAAGGTGATGGCGCTGCTGAATGAGTTCGGACTGGAAGACAAGTACAATCTGTACCCCGCTCAACTATCGGGCGGCCAGCGCCAAAGGTGCGCCATTATCCAGCAGATCCTCTGCAGCGAACACTTCCTGCTGATGGACGAGCCGTTTTCCGGCCTTGACCTGCTCATGCTGGAGAAGACCTGCGAGCTGATCACCAAGGTCGCCGACATGGACGATTTGAACACGATCATTGTGGTTACCCACGATGTCACAGCCGCATGCTCGGTCGCCGACCACCTCTGGCTGATGGGCCGCGATTCGGATAGCAGTGGAAACAAGCTTCCCGGCTCTCGCATCGTTAAGGAGTACAACTTGATCGAGCGGGATCTGTGCTGGCAGCCTGGTATTATAACCACAGCGCCATTCACCGACTTCGTTCGTGAAGTGAAAGAGGAATTCAGGAGACTCTAAATGGGTACGAAAAAAGAGATCGACCTTTTGATTTGCAAATGCAAGGACTGCACTCATTGGGAAATCGGCCGGGATGTCATCATTTGCAAGACGTGCGGTTTGACCCTGCCCGCCAAGATCGCGGTGGACGACCACCACATGCTTCATTGGAAGAAGCACGAGCGTTAAGCTCCGACCATGTGATGTGGCGCGTGATGCGTTGGACCGCTCCCTCTGATCGCGGCTCGGTTCAGAGCCGTGACCAAACGGAGCTATAGCTTCCTATCCAGTCGCCTTGCAAAGCGCTGACTTCCGAGAACCACGCACCATAACAAAAGTACTAGACGAGGGGGACTGGCAGTACCGTTTTTGGCTGTTGGGACTTGCCAGCACTTACGTGGGCATGGGAGCATGTCCCCATCTGCTGAATTCAGGAGAGGAGAACACGAAATGCACATATTTTATGCGGATGGTGTGAGTCAAGAGGGTTTGATCCTGGCGCTTGCCGGTCCGGACTTGAGAGTAGCAATTCGGGGCGCGGAGGATCCGGCGCTGTTCAGCCTGGTGGGAGATTCCTGGCTCGCGGAAGACGGCCGGAAAGTCACCTTCGAGTTCCCCCTTGGTATGGTTCGAAGCCAGGAATTCCTAACGGCGATTCAGGAAGTGACCATAGAGGGACTTAATGCGCCGCGGCTTTGCGATTCCGGCGGTGAATGTCTGCTCAAGCGGATGGCAGGCGATCCCGCCGGTGCGAACTGACAGCCATTCGGTCCCGCCCGCTGATCCGTATGGGCGCCTGTCTAAGATAGGATTGTCGCCACCAATTGGCACCCGGGTACCGCTTAGAGTCTTTTCCGATGTACAATAGGTGTGACATAGGCTGTCAATCGAGTTATCCATGCCGACAAAACTTACGACCGAAATTCTCACTGCTGCAATTGACGGGTTAGAGATCCAAAAGAAACGGATCGATGCCCAAATCGCCGAGATCCGGCAAATGCTTGACGGTGGCCCGAAGCCAGCCGCCGCCGCTTCCGAACCGCCCTCGCGTGGGCGGCGAAAGATAAGCAAGGCTGGCAGGGCGGCAATCGCCGCGGCACAGCGGAAGAGATGGGCTGAATCCAAGAAGCAGCAAGCTGCGCCGGAAGCGCCGAAGCCGAAACGGAAACTCTCGGCGGCCGGCAGACGGGCGATCATCGCCGCTACTAAGAAGCGTTGGGCTGCGAAGCGGGCGGAAGCCGCCAAGCAAGCGAGCGCTTAATCCAGAAGACAGGCGATTCATCCGGAAGACAGGCTCGAAAAACCGCCCCGAAGTTCCGGGAATCCCGGTAAATCAGCGGCGGCAAGACCGCCGGCGCTACCGGAGTTTTCGGCGGCAATACCGATTGCCTGTCCTACCGGCCGAGCGGCTCGCGGACAAAGTGTATACTTGATTGGAAAGCTTTGTTTGGCGGGTATCGTAGTTTACAACCCGCACGCAACCGCTCGATTGTTCGGAGTTGGTTGACCCTGCCCAGGCTGCGCCGGCTGTCGCAGACCCTCTTTCTCGGACTGTTCCTGGTCCTTCTCTGGAAAACCGAACTGCGCGGCTCCTTCCAGCCAGGCGCGGTCGAGTTCCGCCTGCCGCCCGCGGTGCGCGTCTTTCTGGAGACTGACCCGTTAGTCGCCATCACGAATGCGCTGGCCACGCGCGCGCTCTATCGCGGACTGATTTGGAGCCTGGCGATCCTCATTCCAACGCTGTTCCTGGGACGATTCTTCTGTGGCTGGATCTGCCCGCTGGGGACACTGAACCATCTGGTCAGCGATATCCGATCAGAGAGAAAATCGGGCCGGCGGCGCATCGCTTCCAACCGTTACAAACCGTGGCAAGGCTTCAAATACTATCTGCTTTTCGCTTTGCTGGCGGCGGCTTTTCTGGGTGGAGCGCTGGTGGGGATTCTCGATCCGATCGCGCTGACCGTGCGATCTTTCGCGCTTTCGATTTTGCCGGCAGGTAACTACGCGCTGAACGCATTATCGGGCCACGGTCATACCTTGTTGCCGGCTGCCTTCCTCAGCTTCAAGCAAGCGCATTTCCGCCAGGGTTTCCTGCTAGGAGTGATTTTCCTCGTCATCCTGATGCTGAACCTGCGCATCACCCGCTTCTGGTGCCGCGCGGTGTGTCCGCTGGGTGCGCTGTTGGGCCTCGCCTCGCGCTGGTCCATTCTGGGACTGGTAAAACAGCCGGCCCATTGCGAGGATTGCAACCGTTGCCTGCTGCACTGCCAGGGCGGCGACGATCCCATTCCCGGAGCGCGGTGGCGCAAAGCCGAATGTCATCTGTGCATGAATTGCGTGGCCGATTGCCCGGAAAGCGGGATCCAATTCCGCTTTTTTCCGCCGGCTGCCGGTTCCGGAACCATTGAGGGCGCGGATCTGAGGCGGCGGAAGGTGCTGACTGGCCTCGCAGCCGGGGCGGTGGCGATTCCACTGTTGCGCGCCAATACCGGCCTGAGCGCCGAACCGCACGAGCGGCTGATCCGGCCTCCAGCGGCGCTCGACGAGGAACGGTTCCTGGCGCGCTGTATCCGGTGCGGCGAGTGCATGAAGGTGTGCCCGAACAACGCCTTGCATCCCGCATTCAGCGAAGCGGGCTGGGAGGGGATCTGGACTCCTGTGCTGGTGCCGCGCGTCGGATACTGCGAGCCCAGTTGCACACTCTGCGGCCAGGTATGCCCCACCGGCGCGATTGGGGAGTTTACTTCACAGGAGAAAGGCTGGGCGGGGGCTTCGGCAGACAACCGGCCGATCCGTCTTGGTACGGCTTTCTACGACCGTGGCCGATGTCTGCCGTGGGCGATGGCCACCGACTGCATTGTATGCGAGGAGTGGTGTCCGACCTCGCCCAAGGCCGTCTACCTGCAGTCGGCCGAGGTGACCGATTCGACTGGGAACACAAAGCAGGTCCGGCAGCCGTACATCGATCCCGCGCGATGCGTTGGTTGCGGGGCGTGTGAGTATGTATGCCCTGTGAGAGATCGCCCGGCGGTTTATGTGACCAGCGCCGGCGAGAGCCGGTCGAAGACCAACCAGATCCTGCTTGGACAAGCGCCCAAACCTATGTCATGGCTCCCGGAGAGTGGCGAAGCGCCGGGATGGATGAAGGTGGGCGAAACGCGTCTATTTGAAGCCGCCGATCTCTGGAAATACGTGGATGGCGATGCAGAGCGGTATCTGCGAGCGGGCGTCCGCCGCACGCTCACGGCGAGTTACCGTTATGGGGAGACCGTGGAGGCCGTCGCGGACATACACCTGATGAACGCGCCGTCGGGCGCCGCGATGATTTTCGAATCTGAGCCGTCCGCCGGAAGCCGGACGGTGGCGCTTGGCGACGCGGGCAGGAGTTATGGACAGTCACTGACTTTTCGCCGAGGCCCGTTCTTCATTCGCCTGGTGGCCTACCAGGACACGCCGCAGACGGAGAGCGCGCTAGTCAGTTTGGGGCAGGCGATTGAGGGAAGGTTGGGGCGGTAGGGGCGCCTGGCCTGCACTTAGGAGACTGGCCTGCAACGCGCGGCGAAGGCTAGAGACTCGCGAATATCCGGCTCTTCGACATACGGAAAATCGGCAAGCAATTGTTCGATGGTGCGGCCGGCTGACATCGCCTCGACGATCATGCCGACGGTCACGCGCATGCCGCGAATGCACGGCTTGCCGCCCATGACCTCAGGATCCATAGTAATGCGGTCGAACTGTTGCAGGTCGTTATGATAGCGCAGCCACCACACCGTGGGTGAGGGTGAAGACGCGACCGCTGGGAGGTTGAGGTCGGAGACGGAACGTTCCCGTCCGGGGTCCGCCCGTCGCCTAGCTGGCTCGCCGGATTTCTTCGCGAACTACCCGCCGTAGCGTTTCCTCCAAGGGCTCTCGCGTACGCGCGATGTACTGGCGGAGAGCGTCGTTAATTAAGCTCTGATAGTTGCCGCCCGCGGCCTTGTCGACTTGGTCGCGGAACCAGGTAACTACGTTTTCGTCCAGGCGGATCGTAATTCTGGTCTTTCCCTTCGGAACCGGGATCGCCGGTCCACGTTTGGCTTTCGAAAAATCGTATTCACGCTTCATCGTTTTCCTCATAGCGCCGTCTCTCTCGGGCGGTCGCTTTGCGCGCTGAGATCAAGCGCACGCGCTCGCCGCGCCAAGTGTAGACCACAACGAGCAGGCGGCCAAATGCATCCAGGCCGAGGGTAACCAAGCGTTCCTCCCGATCGGAAGAATCGTCCCGCATTGTCAATGCGGACTCGTCTTCGAGCGCGGCCACAGCGTCGGCAAACGCAATTCCGTGTTTGCGCATATTCAGCCGCGCCTTGCCTGGGTCCCATTCCCACTGCATCTGTGTACAAGTGTACACCTTGCTCCGGCCCCCTGGCTCCTCTCCGCGCCCAGTGCTATAAAGGAAGCGGAATACCTGAAACAGCGGGGCTCCGGGGGCAACAGCCAATGCGCGTCGGGCCACAACACGGCATCACTCGCAGGGGGCTTCTGCGAGGCAGCCTGGCGGGGGCCTTCGCGGGCAGAGTTGCCGCGGCCGAAAAGTCCAAAGTCGTGATTGCGCGCGATGCGGCTCTGCGCGGCGGCGGAGGCTCTGTCGATTCCAGCCGGGTTTTGAAGATGCTCGACCGGGCCATGCAGTCGTTCTACGGCGGAGATTCGCCGATCGACGCCTGGAAGAGAGTGGCGCGGCCCGGCGAAGTGGTCGGGCTGAAGGTGAACTGCCTCTCCGGCAGGGGCGCCGCCACCAACACCGTCCTGGTGGAAGCCATCTGCGAGCGCTTGCAGCAAGCCGGAATTCCGCAGAAAGACATCGTCATTTGGGATCGGCTGAACTCCGACCTGGAGAGCGCCGGCTACCGCGTGGCCTCCCGCAAAGATCGAATCCGCTGCATTGGCAATGACACCGCGGGCTACGACGACGAACTGACGATCCATGGAAGCGCGGGCAGCCTGCTCTCGAATACGCTGGCACACACCTGCGACGCCGTCATCAATCTGCCCGTGCTTAAGGACCACGGGATCGCCGGGGTGACGATGGCGCTCAAGAACTTATTCGGCGCGATTCACAATCCGAATAAGTACCATACGAATGCGGGTGACCCGTATGTCGCGGACGTCAATATGTTCCCGGCGATCCGGCAAAAAGTGCGGTTGACCATCTGCGACGCACTGACGGCGCAATATGAAGGCGGACCTTCCTATATGCCGCAATGGTCGTGGCCGTATAACGGGCTAATCGTGGCGCGCGACCCGGTGGCGCTGGATTACACGGGCTGGCAGATCCTCGAACGCAAGCGGGCTGAAAAGGGGATGAAGCCGCTGCGAGAGTTGCATCGCGAGCCGCTTTACATTGCGACCGCGGCGGATGCCCGCCACAGGCTCGGGACGAACGATCCGAACCTGATCGGCGTGGTGGAGGTGTAACTCGATGGATCGCAGGGCTTTCGTTCAGTTGCTGGCGCTGCCGGCTGTGGCGGCGCGCGCGGCGGAGTCCGACGCACGGTTCACCACCGAGGCGCGCTTCTACGAGAAGCTGCCATACAAGAAAATCAAGTGCAAGCTTTGCCCGCGCGAGTGCGTGATCGACGACCGCGAGCGCGGCTATTGCGGGGTGCGCGAAAACCGCGGCGGCACTTATTACTCACTGGTATATGCGCGCGTGTGCGCGGCGCACGTCGATCCCATCGAGAAGAAGCCGCTATTTCATTTCCTGCCAGGCAGCATGGCATTTTCGATAGCCACGGCGGGCTGCAACGTCAATTGCAAGATGTGCCAGAACTGGGACATCTCTCAGAGCCGTCCGGAGCAGGTGAACAGCACTTACATCCCGCCTAAGGACCTGGCAGCGCTATGCCGCCAGAATCAGTGCCCTTCCATCGCCTACACCTACAGCGAGCCGGTGATCTTTTCCGAATACGTCCTGGATTCGGCGGCGGCCGGCCGTGCGGCGGGCGTGAAGAGCGTGGTCATCAGCGGCGGCTATATTCAGGAGGAGCCACTGAAACAGTTGTGCGCTCGCGTGGACGCGATCAAGATCGATCTCAAGGCCTTCTCCGAGAAGTTTTACAAAGAGGTCGTGAACGGCGAACTGAAACCGGTGCTGAACACACTGGTGACGATCCGCAAGCAAGGCACTTGGAGCGAAGTGGTCTACTTGGTTATTCCGACTTTGAACGATACCGACGAGGAGTTCCGCGGGCTAGCCCGCTGGATCAAAGCGGAGCTCGGCCCGGATGTCCCCCTGCACTTCTCGCGCTTCCATCCCGAGTACCTCTTGAAGGACCTTCCGCCGACACCCTTGCCAACGCTCGAACGCGCCAAAGCGATCTGCGACGCCGAGGGTCTGCATTACGTATATATCGGCAATGTTCCCGGCCATCCGGCCGAGAGTACCTGGTGCCCGAAATGCCGCCGCGCCGTGGTAGAGCGCGCCGGCTTCACCGTCAAAGCGATTCATCTGAACGGGGGTAAGTGCCGGTTCTGCCAGCAAGCCATCCCGGGGATTTGGGACGGAGCACACCGCATATGAAAACTCTCTCTTTCGGCGTCATCGCGTTGTTTCTGTTGGCCGGGCTCCTTCTGGTGGAAGGAGCTTCCAGCAGCGGCGGACAAGCGCTCAAAGTCAGGCAACCGGCGGTGGCGGGGACATTCTATCCCGCCGACCCGAAAGAACTCGCGAAGATGATCGACGACTTCCTGGCGAAAGCCACACCGCCGCCGCTCGAAAATGTGGTGGCGCTGGTGGCGCCGCACGCGGGCTATCAATATTCGGGTCCGGTGGCCGCGTACTCATATGCATTGTTGAAGGGCCGCAAATTCGACCGCGTGGTGGTGATTGCACCCTCGCATTACGAAGCTTTCGATTACTCATCCGTGTATGACGGCGCTGCCTACGCGACTCCGTTTGGCCAGGTTCCGGTAGACCAGGCTTTCGCCGCAAAATTGGCCAAGATGAGCCCATCGATTAGACTTTCCTCGGCGGGTCACACACCCTCACCGGACCGCCCGGAGCATGCGATCGAGGACCAACTGCCGTTTCTGCAACGGGTGATTGGGCAATTCGAGCTGGTCCCGGTGATTATGGGAGATCAAAGCTACGATGCCTGCCGCGCGCTCGGCGTGGCGCTGGCAAAGCTGGTCGCGGGAACTAACACGCTGATCGTGGCCAGCTCCGACCTCTCGCACTATCATACTTACGACGAAGCGGTGAGAATCGACCATAAGACACTGAAGGCCATCGGAGAGTACGATTACTTCGACCTGTCGCGCAACTTAGAGCTGCGGGTTTGGGAGGCGTGCGGCGGAGGGCCGATCGTGGCTACCATGATCGCTGCTGAGCGACTGGGAGCGAACCAAGCCAAGGTACTCCATTACGCCAATACCGGCGATGTCACCGGCGACCACAGCCGCGTGGTCGGCTACGGCGCGGTTGCGCTGGTGAAGGCTGCGGGCGCGGCCAAGACCGACGATGCGCCGTTTTCGCTTACCTGGCCGGAGAGGGATGCGCTGCTCAAGATCGCGCGCAAGTCAGTCGATACCGCGGTGCGCGATGGCAAGACTTACGAATGCTCGACGGGCGGGCTGGAGGCGCTGGCGCAGGAGCGCGGAGCGTTCGTAACTTTGACTAAGAACGGGGAGCTGCGTGGCTGCATCGGATCGGTNNTTATCCCCGCTGCGCCGCGTGATGGACATTCAGGAGATCCGCGTTGGACATCACGGCTTGCTGATCCGCGCGCGCGGCCATGAGGGCTTGTTGCTGCCGCAGGTCGCCAGCGAACAGAAATGGGATCGAGCGACTTTATTGCAGGAGACTTGTCACAAGGCCGGCCTGCCGGGGCGCGCGTGGCAGGATGCCGACGCCGATCTCTTCCGTTTTACCGCCTTGGTGTTCGGCGAGAGCAAGCCGGTTACGGCGCTCATTCCGCTGGATCTTTTCCGGCATCCGCAAGCATGGCCATCGCCCCCGCAGCCAGGCTCACCAGCACCGACAGCAGCGCCGTTTTAAGAAAGCCGAATACGGGAACCAACCAGGCGCTAAACAAGACCGCGCCCAGGCACGAGCCGGCCAGGTCGAGCGCATAGAGCGTACCGGGACGATGGGACACAGAATTGTCTGAGTGTGTTCCGCCGAAGAAGATCCGGCTGGCAAGCGCAAACTCGTAACCGCCTAACATGCCGGAAACGAGCGCCAAGGCAGGGAATGCAAGCTGGCTCGCGACCAGGGTTAGTAGCGAGCTGCTGGCTCGCCCGATTGCCACGAATAGCCCCAGCAGAACGAGCGGCGCCGCCGCAGCCAGCAACTGCGTCATGGCCAGCACGCGCATGCCGCCATGCGTCGCACGCCGCAACTCGAGCCAACTCCCCAACGCCATTCCCGCCATGAACGCCGCGATTAGCACGGCGAGTTGCTGGTACACGTAGCCGTACACCGCCTGGAACGCCAATAGCAGCAGCATCTCGAGGCCGATCATGGTGAACCCAGTCGAACCCGTGCAAAAGCCAGTCGCGAATTGCGATGTGGNNAAAGCGCCCGCCCACCACCAGCAGCGCCAGCGCAATTGCGACCGTGGCAAGCACGGTTCCGAAATTGACTTCGGCCATGGCACGAAAAAGCCGGCGATAGCCCTGATTGAATTGGCTGCTCCACAATGCCACGTCGAAATAATAAGCTACCGGCGCAAAATCGCGGTTGAGAGGTGTCGATGTCAGCGGCCGGATCTGGGTGTCCAGGTCGGCCATGCGGTCGGGCGTCATGCGAAACGGGATGAAATATTCGCTGACATAGCTGGTTTCGAGATTACGCGCGTGCAGGCGCGCCAGCAGTTCGTCTGAGCCCGAGGCCAGCACGCCCGCCTGCCGTGCCGCGAAGAAGTGGACCGTCTCACCTGGAATGGCAGTGACCGCCGGGAACACCGCCAGCAGGCTCTTATGGATGGAGCGCAGGAATTGCCCGAGCTCCGGGCTGATGTAGTCCTCCGATGACCTCAATTGGAAGGAAAGGAGACCGGTCGGTGTGAGCCTTTGCGACGCCTCGCGAAAGAACTCGACCGTATAGAACCGGTTCAATTGGGCGTTCTGCGGCTCCGGCAGATTGACAATCACGACATCGAAGGTGGACTGCGTAGTTTTCAAAAATAGCCGGCCATCGGTCACATGCACGTGCACGCGAGGGTCGGCGCGCAGGGCGAGCCAATGGTTCGGAAAATACTCTCGCGCGAGCTCCAGAATGGCGGGGTCGAGCTCCACGTAATCCACCCGTTGCAACGTGGGGTGCCGCAGAGCCTGGGCGATGCTCCCGTTGAGCCCGCCACCGATGAGCAGGAGACTGCGCGGTGACGGATGCTCCAGCAGCGCGTAGTGGACGGCTTCCTCGGCCGCTGGCGGATCGGGCACGTTGAACAGAACCACGCCGTTTTCGTAGACGCTCCGGCTTCCTTCCGTGCCGACGACGGCCAGGCTGCCGTAAACCGAGTTGCGCGTCGCGACCAGGTGCAGGCCGCGCCAGAAGTGCGCCTGGGAGATGGCTTCCAACCTTTGTGGCCAGCCGGAAAACGCCAGTACGGCGGCAATGCCAACCAGGCCGCCGATTACCGCGCGCCGCAGCGGCCGGCTAGTGATGGCAAGGCCGCATGCAGCCATCAGATTCAGCACGGCCAGCAACCAGGCGATGTCGAGCGAACTCAAATACCGGATCAGCATCAATCCCGCCACCACGCCGCCGCCCGACGAACCGACGGCTTCCCATAGGTAGACCGAACCGGTAGCTTCGCCCGCGGACGTGGTGGCAGCCGTTTGGTAAACCTTGCTGCCTGCCGTGAAAAGGGCTCCCGACAGAATGCAGAGTGGGCCAAGAACGGAAAACGAAGTGAGCAGCATGGCGCCAGGCCCGAGCACCTCGCCCGGCACCGTTTGCAGAAGGCCCTTTGCGGCACGCACGGCAAGGATGGTACACGGCAGGATTAGAGCGATGAGCACCTGGATGGCGGTCATCAGGCGGCGCGGTTGTCGAGCGTGTGCGGCAAAGTGCCCGGCCAGGGTGCTGCCAGCGGCCGTCCAGAAGAACCAGCTTGCCAGCATCAGCCCGAGGGAAGTTTCGTTGCCGTAGAAAACCACCATCAGCTCGCGCAGCAGCACGATCTGAGCGATGGCGGCCGTGAAGCCAATCAGGATAAGAACCGCCCGAGCTCCGAATCCAGCCTTCACACCTCCAGGATTAGACGTAAACTGGTCTTGAAGTCAAAGGCGCACCAGCCATGGATCTCGAGGCGACACCGGCGGGACGGCGCGAAGCGATGATCCGGCTGCTTCGTCTGGGTGGCTTGGCGACCGCTGCTGCAGGGCTTGGTGTATGGCTGAACGGGCGCGGGCGGCACTTGGCGGCACCGGCCGCAGCCGCCGTGCGCACGAACTTTCAGGTTCCAGCGGAAGCGGCGCTGCCCGAAATGGTGGTCGTCCAGGGTGACGACCCCGCGCACATGGCGCGGCGGGCAATCCAGGAACTGGGAGGCATCCGCCGCTTCATCTCGCGCGGTGACGTAGTCGTCATTAAGCCGAACGCCGCCTGGGACCGCACGGCCGAACAAGCCGCTAACACCAATCCGCAGGTGGTAGCGGAAGTGAGCCGGCTTTGCCTGGAGGCCGGCGCCCGGCGCGCAATCGTGACGGATGTAAGCATCAACGACCCGCGGTCGTGCTTCGCGCGCAGCGGCATTGGTGCGGCCGCGCGCGCGGCGGGGGCCGATGTAATCCTCGCCGAGGACCGCCTGTTCCGCGAAGTCGATCTGCGCGGCGAGGTGCTGAAGTCCTGGCCGGTGCTGGAGTCCTTTCTGAGCGCCGACAAGATGATCAACATTCCGATTGCCAAGCACCACAGCTTGACCGGCGCCTCGCTGGGGATGAAGAACTGGTACGGCATCCTGGGCGGACAGCGCCAGCGGCTGCATCAGCAGATTCACGAAAGCCTTGTGGACCTCGCCGATTTCATGCGGCCCACGCTGACGATCATCGATGCCTATCGTGTGCTTTTGCGGAACGGGCCCAGCGGAGGCAATCTCGCGGACGTGGTGATGAAAAACACACTGATTGCCGGAACCGATCCGGTCATGCTGGACGCGTACGCCGCCAAAGCCTACTGGGACCTGGATTGGCACACGCTCCGATATTTGCATCTGGCCAGCGAGCGCCAATTGGGAACGGTGAGTTTTGAGACAGCCCGAACCCGCTTTGTGACGCTGTGAACAAGGGCTGGCGTCACGTTGCCGCTTATCCGGCTCGCGCCGGCTGGCCCACAGAATATTCGATGAAATCTCGGCGCTGGTTCAGCGTCCAAGCTAGAGGATGTATCATCGAAAGATTCCGGTGACTCGAGGCGGAATATTGAAGTCGGAGGGTTGGCAGGCGGAAGCGCCTGCCCCACGGGCTTCAGCAATGGTGTGATAGAACATCTGAAATCGGAGGACAGTTCCCTTGGCACTTACGATAACCGGTCTATCCAAGACGTATCCGAACGGCGTAAAGGCACTGAAGAACCTTTCGCTCACCATCGGCAACCTCATGTTCGGGCTTTTGGGCCCGAACGGAGCGGGCAAGAGTTCGCTGATGCGCACGGTGGCAACTCTACAGGACCCCGACAGCGGCTCGATCGACCTTGACGGGCTGAACGTGCTCACCCAAAAGGACGAGGTACGCAAGATCCTGGGTTATCTGCCGCAGGAGTTCGGGGTGTACCCAAAGCTCTCCTCTTACGACATGCTGCAACACCTGGCGGTGATGAAAGGCGTCACCAACAAGACGGAGCGCAAGCAGATGGTGGAGGCTATTCTGAACCAGACCAATCTGTGGAATGAGCGGAAGAAGGCACTGAGCACCTTCTCGGGTGGAATGAAGCAGCGCTTCGGCATTGCCCAGGCTCTGCTCGCCAACCCGAAGCTGATTATCGTCGACGAGCCCACCGCCGGTCTTGACCCGGCGGAGCGCAACCGGTTTCTCAATCTGCTCAGCGCCATCGGCTCCAATATGACGGTCATTCTCTCCACCCACATCGTCGACGATGTGCGCGAGCTCTGTCCCCGCATGGCCATCATTTCGAACGGCGAGCTTCTCCTGGAAGGCGCTCCGGCCGAGGCGCTCGAATCCCTGCGCGGAAAGATCTGGTCCAAGGTGGTGGCCGCGGACGACGAGCTCCGCGCGCTGGAAACCGCCTTCAACGTCATCTCGACTCATCTGATCGGCGGCCTGCATGAGGTCCGCGTCTACGCCGAGTCCAGTCCCGGCGATGGCTTCCGCCCAGCCGATTCCGGCCTCGAAGACGTCTACTTCCTGAGCCTCGCACGCCAGGCGCAGAACTAATCCGCAAAGGAGACTTGCGACATGACGATGTTCCGGGAGTTCTTCACCTTCGAGCTGAAGTTCCGCTTCAAAAGCCTCTCCACCTACGTTTACTTCGCCGTCTGGTTCGCCTTCAGCTTCCTCGACATCGCCGCCGAAGGCTTCGGTCCGATCGGCAGCTCCAATGGGAAGGTGCTGCTCAACGGTCCCTATGCCAACATCTATAACGACATCGGTATCAGCTTTTTCGGCATCATCGTCATCGCCGCGATCTTTGGCACTTCCATTCTGCGCGATTTTCAGCGCGACACTGTGCAGATCCTATTCACTAAGCCCATTTCGAAGGTCGCTTACTTGGGCGGCCGCTGGGCCGGCTCGTTCGTAGCCACGGTCTTCGCTTTCTCCGGGCTGCTCTTCGGCGAATTCTTCGGCACGCTGGCCCCCTGGGCCGACCACGCCCGCATTGCTCCCAACCACCTCTCCTGGTATCTGCAGCCGTTCTTCTCGATCGTGGTTTTTCAGATCTTCTTTCTCGGCTCCCTTTTCTTCCTGGTCGCCGCCCTGTCGCGCAAGATCTTCATCGTCTACCTGCAAGGCGCGGCGATTTTCATGCTCTATCTCACCGGCATCGCCATTTTCAGCGCCAGGCGCTCACTCGAGCATTTCTGGTCCGGCATCCTCGACCCGATTGGCTTCCTGTACCACGATGCAATCACTCGTTACTGGACCGTGGTCGAGCGCAACACGCTCCTTTACTCCTGGTCGCTCGGCTCCGCCAACGGGGTCTTCCTGTATAACCGCCTGCTCTGGGGCTCCGTAGGCCTGCTTTCGCTGATCGCGCTCTGGAGGCTTTTCCCGATGTCGGTGGAGGCGCTGACCGCCCGCTCCAGCGGCAAGCGCGCCGCCCTGGCCCGCGAGCAGGACCTCGCCGAAGTCGCGCCACGGCGCAGTCTGGTTGCGGCAAAGTTACCCGCCGCGCACAAGGTCTTCGGCTTTGCGACGACCCTAAGGCAGCTCGCCTCGCTCACCCGCCTGCGCATTTCCAACATCGTGCACGAGGTCCCATTCTGGGGTCTCCTGATCCTGATGGCCGGCATCGCCATCAACAACGGCCACTACGCGGGCCGCGTCGGCGATCAGAACGTCTGGCCGGTGACTTACCTGATGCTGCAATCCGTCGAAGGCGGCGCCATCCTCTTCCTCTACATTGTCGCCGCCCTCTACGCCGCCGAGCTCATCTGGCGCGAGCGCGACACCCACTTCGCCGGCATCCACGATGCGCTGCCAATTGCCGAGACCACCGACTGGTTCTCCAAGCTCTTTGCCCTCTGCTTCGTCGAGCTGATCCTGCTTACCGTCACCGGCGTCTGCGGCATCCTGATGCAGACGATCGCCGGCTATTACAACTATGAGTTCGCGCAGTACGCCAAGGAGCTATACCTGGTCACCTTCCCCGAGGTGCTTACCTTCGCCCTGCTCGCACTTTTCATCCAGACCGTTGTCTCGAATAAGTTCATCGGCCACGGCATCGTTATCGGCGTCTTCGTGATGGTACCCATCCTTTTCAGCTTCGGGTGGGAGAATACGCTGTATCTTTTCGGCAACACGCCACCCTATACTTACTCGGACATGAACGGCTACGGGCACTTCGTGCCTGCCCTCTTCTGGTCCATCGCCTACTGGCTTTCCATCGCCTGCCTGCTGGGCACGATTTCCATCGCGCTCGCACGCCGCGGGGCCGACGACGCCTGGCCGGCGCGCTTCCGCCTGGCCGCGCAGCGCGCCCCCCGGCTCATCCCCGCGGCAGCGATCTTCTTCCTCGCCGCCGTTGGCAGCGGCGCATGGTACTTCTACAATTCCCACGTCCTCAACCAGTACCTCACTGCGCAGGACCGCCGCGACATCAGCGCCACCTATGAGCGCGACTTCAAGAAGTACGAGCACCTGGCGCAACCCAAGATCATCGCCGTCGACGCCAATATCGATATATTCCCCGAGCGCCGCTCCTTCTCCGGTTCCGGCAATTTCGTGCTGCAGAACAAGACCGCACAACCGATCAGCCAGATCCACATCACCAACTCGCAACAGTCTGTTTCCAACGTGCGCTTCGACCGGCCGTTTCACGCCGTGTCCACCAGCGCGCGCGCGCTATACACGATCTACCATCTCGATACCCCGCTCGCTCCGGGCGACAAGCTCGATCTCACCTTCAACGTCGGCTACACGAGCCGCGGCTTCAAGGACGGTAACGAGCGTCCGGAACTGGCCTACTCGGGCACCTTTTTCGACGTCGATTACTTTCCCACCATCGGCTACGACATAAGTGTGGAGCTGGACGATCCCCGCCGCCGCCGCGAAGAGCGCCTCCCCGAGCAGGAATTGCTTCCCCGCCGCGGCGACCCCGCAGGCTCTGTCACCAACCTCTTGAGCGCGCAGTCCGACTGGATCGGATACCGCACAACCGTCAGCACCTCCGACGACCAGATCGCGCTTTCCCCCGGCTACCTGACCCGCGACTGGCACGCCAACGGCCGCCACTATTTCTCTTACGACATGGGGAACGTCAAGACGCTCGACTTCTTCGCCTATGTCTCTGCCCGCTACGACGTCAAGCGCGAAATGTACGCCGGCGCCGCCAATCCGATTTCGATCGAGGTCTACCACACCTCCACTCACCTCTACGACGTCGACGACATGATTAGCGCATCCAAAGCGGGCCTTGCTTACTATGAAAAGAACTTCAGCCCCTTCCAGTTCCGCCAATACCGCATCCTCGAATTCCCCCGCTACCGCAGCTTCGCACAGTCTTTTCCCAACACGGTTCCCTTTTCCGAAGGCATCGGCTTCATCGGCCGCGTCGAGAAGCCCAACGATATCGACTTCGCTTACTTCGTCACCGCGCATGAGCTCGGCCATCAGTGGTGGGGGCACCAGCTCGTCGGAGGACGCGTCGAAGGCTCCAACATGATGGCCGAGACGCTCGCCGAGTACTCCGCCCTGATGGTCATGCAGCAGAAGTACGGCCGCGACAACATGCACCGCTTCCTGAAGCACGAGCTGGATCGCTACCTGCGCGGCCGAGCCGGCGAAACCCGCCGCGAGCGTCCCCTCGTGCTGGTCCAGAACGAGCCTTACGTGTGGTATCAGAAGGGCGGCCAAGTCATGTACACGCTCGCCGATTACATCGGGGAAGACAAGGTCAACCTCGCCCTCCACAACTTTCTCATGGAGTATCGATACGCCAACGCCAACGACTCTCGGTCCGGCCCGTATCCCGACACGCGCCAGTTCGTCGAAGCCCTGCGTGCACAAACCCCGGCCGAGCTGCAATACTACATCAGCGACGCCTTCGAGAATATCGTCCTTTACGACAATAAGGCTGTCTCGGCTACGGTCACGCCCACTCCGGACCACAAATACAAGGTCACCCTCAGCGTGCAGGCCCGCAAGATGCGGTCCGACGGAAGCGGCAACGAATCTCCCATGCCGCTTCATGACCTCATCGACATAGGCGTCTTCAGTGGCAAGAAGGACGAAGAGAAGCCTCTCTCCCTGAAGAAGGTGTGGCTGACGCAACCGGCGCAGACCTTCGAGATTATCGTCGACCAGGCGCCGACGCGGGCGGGTATCGATCCCTACAACAAGCTCATCGACCGCGACTCGGATGACAACATGGTGGATGTAACCAAGCGATAAGGGCTTGGCGAAGCTCCGGGCAATCGCAGAGTGTCGTACGCGCGAAGAAATGTCGAGATGACTCTCGACACAGCAGGCTTGACAGCCCGCGCCACGCCGGCAGAAACTGGGAGGAACGCTTGAGGCGGGCTGCTGGCTACGCACACAGGTATACCGCCGCGGACCACGTGTCGTCCCTCTTGAATCTGATTGAGCCGGATGGAGGCAAAAGTATGGCTGTGCCCGCTCTCATGCGCTCGTTCCGCAAACGGGATGAGGAACTGGACCGCTACATCAATCTCAAACTCGCGGCGCTGGGGCTGCCGGTCAGCCGGAACGCCGCCGGCGCGGACTTTCTCGAAATCGCCGGGCCTCTGCTGCGCAACTACTGCCAGAAAGACCGGCAACTGGGAAACTGGCTGTGCGCGAGCGATAGCCGTATCCAAGATTTTCTCGACGCGTACCTGAGCGACGTTTGTCCTCACGGCGCGGCGCGGCTCCCGGCCAACACTTTTGTGCTGGACCGCGAGGGCATGGCCCGCGTCTTATCGTTGCCCGTGACCTCGGATGTTTTTTCATCGCCCTACGTGAACTCCTATCGTCTGCCACAGGGCGTGCTGCACAATCCGCGAAGCGACCGGCGGACTACACAGGGACTATTTCACATCGCGGAGGGCGGGTTTCCGGTTCCAGCCGACAAAGCTGCCGTGCCCAAACAGGCTTTCGCTGCGCTGTGGAGCGCGGCGCTCAATCCTCCGGCCGATCTGCTGACGTTGCCGTTCACCGCCGATGAAGAGAAACCCGCGCGCTGTTTCGTCTCTCTGCTGCTGCGGCCGCTGGTTTGTCCGGCGGCCGGCCGTGAACCGGAGAAGACCATGGAAATCCGGTTTATCGCGCCCGGCAGTCTGGTCAGCAACCTCGATTTTGTCGAGAGCATTTTCGGCAACGGCGGCGATCCGTACCTTCCCGAAAACGACGCTGGGCTCGACGCGGCGCATTGGACCGGACACACCGGCTGTGTCGTGCTGGCGCCGCACCTGGTGGGCATTCGGAAAAAAGCTTTGGGGCTGCCGCATGCCGGCGAGGCTACCCAGCGGCAGCGGCGCGACGGAATGTGCTGGACCGACGAAGACGAACCCTATAACGGCGGCCGCGCGTTCAAGGTAGCGTGCCGGGATGCGCGCGGCGTGATGGTCACGCTGATCGCGGACAACTACTACGGGTACTGCAAGAAGGAGGTGAAGACGCAGATCAGCTTTGCGGCCAACCTGTTCGGTTCGTGCGAAGAGGAGCACGCGGGCGGTGCGCTGGCCTTTGCTACGTACGTGCTGGGACAGGATTTCTTCGCCGATCGCACCGTCAGCCTGAAGGCGGCCACCTTTGCCGACGTCACGAATTTGCTGGGGGAACTGATCGCGCCGCAGGCGGACGGCCATGCCGTCGACCGGCGTTTTCCGAACGTCTACTATGTGCCTGAGGACGCTTCCTTCCACGCGCGGGAAGGATTCGTCCGGTGGCGGCACGGCGACGCGGACGCGCGGCTCGCTTTGCGCGCCGAGGACGTGTACGTTCTGCCCTCCGGTTACCGCGTCAGACTGCAAAAGCAGGTGGCCGGCACGGCATGGCGCCTGGTGGGTTCGCGGCCGCGCGGAACTCTGTGCCATAAGCCGTGCACGGTGTCCGGCGGTGGCAAGTCCGAGATTTCCAAATCGATCGCCGATGCAGTGCTGAAGGGATCGGTTTTCGTGAAAGACTACCATCGCGACATGGACCAGGTGGCTGGGGTTCTGGCGGAGGATTTTTCCGGCATCTATCGTCAGCGGCCCCCGGATGAGCGCTCGCGACGGCCGATCCTGAGCCCGGCGCGATCGCTTGGGTCGGTGATCCAATTGTTAACGCCGTCGGCGGACTACACCGACCGGCACAACGCGTGGGCACGCCAGCTTTCGCAAACCGTACGCCAACTGGTCTTCACACTGAAACGTTACTACCAGCCCGACTGGGGCGATAACTGGCGCGAGCATTTTACGGTGGACCGGATCAACGGCTTTCTGGGACACGAACTGAAATTCGACAATCAGAAACTGGTGTGCAATTACTTGCGCGTGGGCTACGATCCGGAGGGCGCCTGGCGGATTTACAAGCTGCGGCCGGATTTTAGTCCTGCCGAGAAAGTGCAGATGGAGGATGACATCACGGTCTCGATCGTGCTCCCACGGCGGGCCCTCAACGACCTTGACCCCGAATACGACAACCCGAGCGTCAAACTGGTGGCGAACTGCGAGCGCCTGCTGTTCCAGCGGCCCGACAACGCCGTCCAACGGGGAGTAGACACGCAGGCGGAGGCGGATATCGCCGGCCGGGGGAATTTCCTCTCCAATTTCGAGCCGATCTCGATCGACGCGGCGCGGGCCCTGGTGGAACATGTGGTCGAGTTCGATCAATACTCCGAGCCGATGAAGCAGCTTCTGAAGGGTTTCGTCGAGCGGCCCGAGACGGACTACGTGGTTTCTTCGGCCCACCCGCGCCTGATCCACGGAACGCGCTCGACGAACCCTCGGTATCTGCAGCGGCGGCCCGATCTCAAGAATCCGATAGAACTTTACCTGGCCCAAATCGCCGCTCGGCTGGCGAGAGGAATTCCGGCGGAGCGGCCGGTTTACCTGCCGGTCAACGCGGTGCTCGCGGGAAGAAGAAACAGCCCGGCGGATGCCAAAGCAGGTCTGCCTCCGCTCGCTGTTTACAGTCCGATCCATTACCAGGAATTGCCGGAGCTGTTCATGGATTTCATTTGCAGCCTGACCGGCAAGTCGCCGGCGACAACCGGCTTCGGCAGCGAGGGCGCGCTTACCAAGGCCGCCTTTAACGCGCTGCCTCCGGTGGTGGATCTGAACAACGCCCTGGTATCGTTCATCCTGACCGGGTACGCCGGATTCACTACCTCGGCGGGCTACATAGGGCCGCATTACCGGGTGGATCACGACATCAGCCTGCTGGTTCCCGAGATCTGGTGCCGGATGCGCGTGCACGAGCGCGACCCCGGATTTCTGCTGTCCCATGGATACCTGGAAAAGGTTTGCGATTTCTGCGTGGACGGCCGCACCGTGCTGGCCAGCCGCCTCGGCTACCGGATTACGCCGCTTTTCGTCGACCGGTTTCTGGGGCGGCTTTTCGAAACGCCGGACGCCGTATTCACGGAGGAGATGTTGCGTCCGGAGAAGCAGGACATCGTCCAATTCGCGGCGGGTGTGGACGCCATTGTGGAAGCCCAGACGCGGGTAGCCCGGCAGTACTTCGAGGATGGCAGCGTGGAGGCGGCCTGCCCTCCGCTTCGCGCGCTGCTCGAAATCATGGCCGAGGGGTCCTCGCAAGGGAAGGGCGTCGAGGATACCGAGGTACGCCGCATGTTCACGCGGGAATATCTGATGGCGAGCGATTGGTATTGCGAGCGGTTGCGCGCCAAACAGACGCGCGACGTCGCGCTATGGACGCGCCACCTGCGCGCGATCGAGGCATTTCGGGATAGTGGCGCCGGGTTCGAAGGCTTCGATATCGAATCGCGGCTGGCCGATTCAGGCGCGCAACTCGCCCGGGTGAGTGCGCCGGAATACCTCAGCGAGCTTGAGGGCACGCTCGGCGCGGATCCTTTTTGCGGGGCCACGAAGTAACGTGGCGCACGCGCGAGTGCGTGCCGTGTCGAGACGCCGAACTCTTGGTGCGGTGGAATTTGGCTTGAGCCGGGTGGTTCCGGTCAGAGGTAGGACAGACGATCGGTTTTGGTCGTCTGTCGCGCCTCGGCAGGGACGCGCCGGTTGACAGACGACAAAAACCGATCGTCTGTCCTACCTGGCCTGTGCTACCGATTCCTCAGCGCGCTAATTCCCGACAGACCCTGCGTACTGCGCCGCCCGATCGATCGCATACTTCACCAGACGGACGCCTTCGTTTTCAAATTCGGAATCGAATTCCAGTCCGAGCTTTTGCATAATCCGCGTCGAAGCTATGTTTTCTGGCATCGCAATCGAAACGATTCGGCTCAATCGCACCCGTTCGAAGGCGTCGCGCAGCGCCGGCACGGCGGCTTCGGTTGCCAGGCCACGGCCCCAACACGGCCGTGCCAGCCACCACCCGATCTCGGGTTCCTTTGTGTCGTGCCAGAAGCCCACGCCACAGAAGCCGATCAGGTTCCGATCCGGCTTTTCGAGCAGCTTCCACCGGCAGAAGCCTTGCGTGCGGTACAGCTCTATCTGGCGGTCAACGAATGACCGGATCTGTTCATCGCTCCAAGGCACGCCGCCGGTGATATAGCGCATTACTTCGACGTCAGTCGCGATCGGGCGGAACGCGGTCCAGTCGGTGCTCTGCCAGGTGTCGAGGATAAGCCGTTCCGTCTCCAGAATCATACGCGCAACCTCCTATGGGAGCTTCGGTGTTTCGATTCGAATCCTGTGCGTGGTTTCTCCGGAGCGGCAAAAACGAGCGGCGGCGAGCACACCGAGCTTCAGCGTGTGAGGAACTCCCATTCCAAAGGAAGACGGTAACTCATTTCGAAGCGTGGAGAAGACACTCGGGACTCAGCACGGGGAGCTGATCGTAAAGGATTCCGCTGGCGGCCAAGCCTCCGCATCGTGCAATTTCGGGCGGGGTGAGGCACAATCGGGATTACGGTCTGCCGTCGGAGGGAACCAAATGCATAGGGGGTTGAACTGGAGCGGCCAGGATCGCGCGAACTCTCGCTAGCAGAGTCTTTCCGTCGAACGGTTTTGGCAGGAAGGGCAAATTCGCATTTTGGCTGACGATCTCGCTCACGTCTGCGCCCGACATCACCAACACCTTGATTCCGGGCCGCTCTTCGAGCAGATGAGCACACAGGTCGGTGCCGTTCATGCGGGGCATTTGCGCGTCCGTAATTACCAGTTCTATCGATCCGGGGTAACGGCGCGATAGTTCCAACCCCTCGTGACCATTGGCGGCGGAAAGAACCAAATGCCCGTCTTGCTGTAATAGCAAAGTGACCAGATTGCGGACCAGCGCCTCATCGTCGGCGACCAGGATGACGGACTGGTGAACCCCCGAAGACCGAAGGTCCGGGAGACCGACAGGCAGGCTAATCCCCTCAACGTTCCATCCAGCGGGCTTTTCTGTCATAACCTCAATGCATCGGCGTGCCTCCGATTCCAACTATGAGAAACAGAGATGGCACGCCCACGCGCGATCGGACACGCGGATTCCCTTCAGCCGGCGCTGCGGTATACGAACTGACCCTTCGGCTCCAGCCCGTTCCGTTCGACGGTATCCGTGTATGGCATCTTATGATAGCAAGTCAACATTCTGGCGTCTGGTCAAAATTGCTCATATGGCTGATTTGGCAGATAAAGATCCTACCGGCTTGTCAAGGGCGTTGCGTGGTAGCAGGCTCAACCGAATCAGGCCCGTTGCTCCGGTGCCGCTTGATTTGGTCCACAGAAAATGCGATAAACGGGAATGGGGCAAGCGGCCACGATCGGCGGATTCCGGGAAAGAACTCCAGCCCTGACGAGGCAACGTGTGAAACCGAAAACAAAGTCCAAGCCACCTTTCGATTTGAAGGTCTTTCTGAACAAGGCCAACCGCGGAAGGACGGTTGCCGAATACCGTGCCAACGAGCGCGTTTTTGTCCAAGGCGAGACTGCAAACGCCATTTTCTATATCAAGAAGGGCGAGATCAAGCTCACCGTCCTTTCCAAGCAGGGAAAGGAAGCCGTCGTCGCTATTTTGAGAAGCGGCGATTTCTTTGGCGAAGGATGCCTGGCGGGACAGCCGTTACGTATGGCGAGCGCCGTTGCGATGTCGGAGTGTTCCGTCATGAAGGTAGAGAAGGCAGTCGTGCTCCGTCTCCTTCACGAAGAACCGTCGTTCGCGGAACTGTTCATGGCGCATCTTCTCTCCCGCAACATCAAGATTGAGGAAGATCTGGTCGATCAATTGTTTAACTCCAGTGAGAAGAGGCTGGCACGGGTGCTCCTCCTGCTGGCGAACTTCGGGAAGGAAGGTTCACCCCAGACAGTCATTCCAAAGATCAGCCAGGAAACGCTGGCCGAAATCATTGGCACGACGCGGTCCAGGGTTAGCTTCTTCATGAACCGATTCCGCAAGCTAGGATTCGTTCACTACAACGGCGGCCTGGAAGTTCACAGCTCATTGCTGAATATCGTCCTGCATGACTGAGCGCAGCCGGCGCAGGCGCGGTTCGCGCGGATAGATATCACAGTTGGGAGGAAGCCAGGGCCGATACGGGATTGTAAGGCCTTTCCGGTGCCGAATTGAGGGAGACATCACCGACAACTTAGGATTGCTACTAAGAGGATAACAGTATTGTAATTAGCATGCTTGAATAACGATAGGTGCTAGTATCGTGGCATGGAACTAACCCACGATGAATTAGTGAGCGTGGTTAAGAATCTCGCGCGGGTTGTTGTACTAAACCGGGTGGAGACGGAGGCTCTTGGCGTCGCGCTTGGTGGTGCGGGTTTAGTCTCATTGGTGGCGCGCCAGAATGTATTGGAACGCTATTCTGAGCTATCGAGTTTGATAGACGAGGGCACTCAGGACGCATTTTTCCAATTGTTTGAAAAAATAGTTCCCAATCTGTGAACGTTCACACACAATTCTTTCCTAGCGCAGCGGCCCCGAGGCTAAAGATTTCTGAATTTCGGACGATTCAGGTAAGTGGCTGAGGTGTCGATGGAACTGCTGGTCGCGCGGCAACCGATTTTTGACGCGCAGATGCGCGTGTTTGGCTACGAGATGCTGTTTCGCTCGAGTAGCCTGAACGAATTCGACGGGACGGAAGAAAATGCCGCCACGGCCCAGGTCATCAGCGCGGTTTTCGGCTCGGCGGAGACCGATCAGTTGACAGGGCGCAAAAACACCTTCATCAATTTTCCGCAGAAGATGCTGCTGGACGGCACGGCATCCATCCTGCCGCCACAGCAGACCGTGGTGGAGATTCTGGAGAACGTGGAGGCCGACGAGGATCTGTTGGAGGCCTGCCGCGTGCTGCGCGACCGGGGCTACCGGCTGGCGCTCGATGACTTCACGGTTCCGGAAAAAGTGGAAGCCTTGACTTCCATCGCCGATTTCCTCAAAGTGGATTTCCGGGCTACCAGCGTGGCGCAACAGATGGACGCCGCCACGCGATTCAAGGGCAAGGTCGGGCTCCTGGCGGAAAAGGTGGAAACTCAGGAGGAATTTCGCTGCGCGCGCGATATGGGCTACGAGTACTTTCAGGGTTTCTTCTTCGCCCGCCCGGTGATTTCTTCCACCCGCCAGATTCCCGGGTTCAAGCTGCAGTTTTTGAGAATTCTCCACGAACTTCACCAGCCGGAAATGGATTTTCGCAAATTGGCGGACTTGCTCAAACGCGAGCCCGGACTTTCCTACAAGCTGCTGCGCTTCGTCAACTCGGCGTGGTTCGGCCTGCGCTCGCCGGTGGAGTCGCTCCAGCGCGCGCTGGTTTCGCTCGGCGAGGACGCCGCGCGCAAGTGGCTGTCGGTGCTGACCATGGCCAACCTGGCGTCGGACCACCCCACCGAGCTGGCGATCAGCACGCTGGTGCGGGCGCGCTTCTTTGAGTCGCTCGCCAAAGAAACCGGGTTAACGCAACTGCGCGACGATTGTTTCCTGGTGGGCATGTTCTCGCTCCTCGATGCGATGCTGGGTCGTCCCCTGGCGGAACTGGTGGAAGGCCTGAACCTGCACGGCCAGATTACCCGCACGCTTCTCGATCACCCCCATCCAAGTGACAAGATGCCGCCGGTGTGGAAGCTGGTGCTCGCCTACGAGCGTGGCGATTGGGACACACTCGGCGCCGACGCGCCGGCCCTCGACCTGAAGCCGCAAACCCTCACCGGCTGCTACGCGGAAGCCGTCAAGTGGGCGGACAGCGCGGAAATAGCGTAGATCGGGAACAAACAGGAATTCCGGCGCGGCTTGTGGTGAGCGCCGAGATAGCGTCGCAGGTTCCCCACGCGTGGCATCGCGATCCAGCAAGCGCTCGATCAACGGCCGACTGCGGACGAGGTGATTCTGCTTCAGCGGCCCGGACGGCAATTGCCGTCGCTGAAGTCCTGCTCGACCCTGCTGCGCAGGGAATATTCTCAACGGAGGAGTCGGTACAGCCAGCCCTCAGTACCCACCGGCAGACATTTGCTTCGGCGCCGCCGTGGCATCCGCGGGGATGAGATCGGGACGGTCCTCGACACCCAGCTTCTTCATCTTGTATAGCAGAGCCTTGTAGTCGATTTTCAGCAGCGCCGCGGCTTGTTTCCGGTTCCAGCGAGTGGAATTGAGAGCCGCCAGGATGGCGTCCGTTTCGGCTTGTTTCCTGGCTTGCGTCACCTGTTCCAAAATCGGAGAACTCTCGGTCTGTTCGGCCGGCTGGGAATGGCCCTCGGCAATCGGCATCGGCCGCATTGGCTTGATCGCCTTAGCATGGAGTTCGCTCGCGAGCGACTCGGGATCGCCGAGGATGAGGAACTTCCGAACATAGTTCTCCAACTCACGCACGTTCCCTGGCCAGTGATACGTCATCATGGCATGTTTCAGACCGAGCGGGATGGGCGGCGCCGGCAGCCCTCCTGCCGTGTGTTTCTTGATCAGAAACTCAGCCAGCGGCACGATATCTTCCTTGCGGTCGCGCAGCGGCGGAACCTTCAGGTTGATCACATTCAGGCGGTAATAGAGGTCCTCGCGGAAGGTTCCCTCGATAATGGCCTTTTCCAGATCGCGGTGCGTCGCCGCCATGATGCGCACGTCCACCTTGATGGTTTCCTTGCCGCCGATTCGTTGAAACTCGTGGTCTTGCAGGACCTGCAATAGCTTGGCCTGGAGCCGCACGTCCATGTCTCCGATTTCATCGAGCAGAATCGTGCCGCCTTCGGCTACCTCGAACTTGCCCGGCTTCCTTTGGAAAGCGCCGGTGAACGCGCCGCGCTCGTAGCCAAACAACTCGCTCTCGACCAGTTCCGACGGCAGCGCCGCGCAGTTGAGCTTCAGGAAGGGCTTGTTCGCGCGAGGAGACTGCGCATGCAAGGCTCGTGCGAGCACCTCTTTTCCGCTGCCGGTTTCGCCCTGAATCAGCACCGGGACCTCCGACCAGCCTATCTGTCCCACCACAACCTGGAGGTCTTTCATCCGAGGATTCGTCCCCAGCAAAACATCGGGGAAAGGCTTCGGATTGCGCTGGGGCGCCGCATGAATCGTGCCTTTGGCCTCGATCGCCCGCCGGATCACCTCACGCAAGTCCTCATGCGCCACGGGCTTCGCGAGAAAATCCGTCGCCCCTCGCTTCATCGCGGTGACCACGTTCAGAGTAGACGATGCACCGGACAGCATGATCACCGGCAACTGGCGATCCAGGCTTCGAATCTCCCGCAAGGTGTCCAGGCCGTCCCGATTCAGCATCACGATGTCGAGCAGCACGGCCGTGATTTCGGACCCGCCCGATCTTAGGCAAGCCAGCACCTCGTCCCCGTCTCGAGCCGATTCCACGGCATAACCCATACACTTCAGAGCGGTTTCGAGATAGCTCAAAACCTCCGGCTCATCTTCCCCTACCAGAATTGTGCACTTCTGGTCAGACAGCAGCATGAACGTTTAACCTCCGTAGTTTTTCGAACGCCACATCCTCTTCCGCGTCCCCCACCGGTAACTGAGATCGGTCGAGCGGAAGAACAATTGAAAACCTGGGGCCCAGTTCGGTATTTTCGGCCCAAACGCGTCCCTCGTGTTGCGTGACGATCAAGCGGCAGATCGCCAGACCCAGGCCGCCGCCAGAGCGGTCACGCCCGCCCGAGTACGAAGCGTACTCCTCAAAAATACTCTCCAAATGCTCCTTCGGTATCGCTGCGCCGGAGTCCGTGATGTCGATCCGGTAGCTGTTCGGCTCCTGGTTGGCGCTACGCCGCCGCTCCGCCCCAGGCGGCATTCCCGCTTGGCCCGAACGGCGTTCCCAAAAGAACGGATAGCCGCGAATTTCGATCACGCCCGCTTTTGGCGTGAACTTGCAGGCGTTGTCGAGAATATTGACCAGCACCTGCTCCATCTGCCCCGGCTCGAAGAACAGACCGTCATCGCCAGCTTCCAGTTCCGGCGTAACCGTAATCCGTCTTTCGTCGGCGAAGGGCGCAATCTCGTGCAAAGCCTGATCCAGGCACTCGCGCAAGTCGCCCCGCTCGAAATCGGGCCGCTTCTTCACGTGGCGCGCAATACTCAACTGGAACATCGCGGAGGCCATCCGCGAAAGACGCTGGGCACTATGCCGCATGCGCCCCAGGACTTCCTGTTGCGTCTCGTTGATGGGCCCAAACGACTCGTCCAGCATCAGGCCGCAGTAGCCGCTCAAGGCCGTCAGCGGGGCCCGAAAGTCATGTACCGCCCGCGCCAGAAAATTGGTGCGGTCCTGGTCATATTCCTGCAGCGTCAGATTCGTCTGCACCAGGCATTGAAGAATCTCGTCGCGATCTTCCCGCAGGGGGTCGTTCCCGCGTGACGAGACGGCAAAACCGAGAAAGGCGGCAAGGGTCACCGGGGTAACCGGCTTGAGCAGGATGTGGGCTTCCGCGACTGCCATTTGCCGGCGGAATTCCGGCAGGTCCTTCCGGCTGACCAGATAGAGATGCTTGGAGGAAACCCTGTCGCCGTAATTGGGCAACGGGACGTCAGCCTGGTAATCCCAAATGCACAGGTCGGCTTGGGAGATTGCGTCGTCCGGGCTAGCCGCCGAAAGCGTCCAGGGCTGGTGTAGAATCTCGTCGAGAATCTCCAGGCAGACCCGATACAGCTCCCGATCCTCCGAAATCAACACGATGTCCATAGAGCCCCCCTCTTTAAGGCTCCCGGGTAACGAGCCCCCCTCAGGGCTCCCCCCGCAATTCAACCAAACCCATCCTCCAAAAGTGCGTCGGAGTACTCAGACTTGGTGTGCTTTGACCACACTTACTGGTGACAACCGAGTCCACAACATATCACTCACAGGGTGGTTTCTCGCGAAAGCCCAGCTTCGCGATTTCGCTGTCGCAAGATTTCGGGACATCTTCCCGGTTTCTCACGATACTAACATCTGGGAACTTAATTATAATAACCTGATATTGGCGGAAGTCAACTGTTAGGTTAAGGTTACGGTTCTTGGTACTAGTAGGCCGCAACGCTTCGAATAGTACTTGCATAGGCCAAAGTTTTGGGTTTCGATAACATTCCCTCGGACAAACCCGAGGCCCCTGGCGGCCGCTCTGTGGCCGAGCAACGGGCAAATGACGAACTCTGAGACTTTAATCACTCAAGGGATCTGACATACCACAGATGCGTGTACCCGAAATTTGGATTCGCGACCATAAAGGTTTCCACGTCAGGCAAATCAACCAGTATTGCGCTTTATGCAACCCGCTGAAGAGGCTGCATTTAAGAGCCACGCGCCAGCAATCTTCAATGGCACTGAAAGTGCTTTACGGGCGGGGCTGATCTATGTCCTCTGACCACCTCGACCAGCTTTTGGCACCTCTCACCATGCGGGATCGCCGCCGGCGCTACCGGGCTCGCGTGCACTGGCCCGTTCAATTCCATCGGCGGGACGATTCGGATTTCTTGACGACTGAGACCCAGGACTTAAGTAGCGATGGATTCTACTGCCGTTCGAAAACTGTGTTTGCCCCAGGCGAACTCGTCGACTGTACTCTCCAGGTTCCGGCGCATCGTCCCCAGGCGTCGGGAGGGATGCTGCCGGTCAAGTGCAGAGTTCGCGTCGTGCGCGTCGATGAGCCCGACAGCCAAGGCCTCCATGGCATAGGTTGCCGCATCGAAGATTACCAGTTCCCGTCCGCCGATCCACCTGCGAGTGCTCCGCCCACAAGCTGAGCCGGCTTCACTTCCAGTGGCNNGCGCTCTACATCGCCCGAATGAATGTGCGGGTGCGAATGCGCCTCTCCCGACCGGTGCCTGTGGCGGTGCGCATGAACCAGGTTGGTGCGTTCCAGCAACTCGCGATCCCGCAGAATCTCCGCCGGCGCGCCCTCCGCCACAACCCGGCCGCCATCGAGCACCAGGCAGCGGTCCGCAATGTCCTCCAGGTCCGCCAGATTGTGCGTGGCCGTGATCACCGACTTTGCGCCGCCGCCCCATTCCACCAGCAGATCGATCATCTGGCTCTGGCTGCGCGGATCGAGCGCCGCGGTCGGCTCGTCCAGCAGAAGCACGGCCGGGTCCAGCACCAGCACGCTCGCCAGCGCCACCCGCTTCTGCTCGCCGCCTGACAGACGGTGGGGCACGCGATCTTTCAAGTGCGCGATGCCGAAGCGCTCGAGCGCCTCGTGCACCCGCTCCCGCACCTCCGACTTGGGCCAGCGAAGTTGCAGCGGGCCGAATGCCACCTCGTCGAACACGGTGGGATTGAACAATTGCACATCCGCATTCTGAAACACCAGCCCCACTTGCCGCCGGAACGAAAACGCAAACGCGTCGTCGGCGAAGCGCTCTTCCGTCAGTTCTTCTCCGCGGAAGCGGACCGCGCCCTCCTGCCCGAAATACAGGCCGTCCAGAATCCGCAGCAGGGTGGATTTGCCGCTTCCGTTGGCGCCCACCAGCGCAACGCGGCTGCCCTCTCGAATCGAGATACTCAAATCCTCGACCGCCGTCAGCCGGTCATAGCGGTAGGTCAGGTGCGTGGTTTCGAACAGCATCATCGGCCCGCCCACACGGCCGCCGCGGCCAGCGCCGCAAAGCCCGCCAGAGCCAGCCAGTCGAGGCGCTTCATCGCAAAATCGTCCAGCAGGTGAACTTCGCCGCGGAATCCGCGCGCCTGCATGGCCAGGTAGACATCGCCGCTCAATTGAAACGTTCGGCTGAGCAGCACGCCCGCGCTCCCGACCGCCATGCGCCGGCGTTCGGCCCCCTCGAGCGCGCCCACGCTGCGGCTCTTGCGCGATTCGAACATCTCATGCGCCGTCTCCAGCAGCAGCAGAATGTAGCGCGACGCCATGCCGAGGATCGCCACAAACACCACCGGGATTCGAAACACCCGCAGCGCCTTCAGCACTTGCACCCAGGGCGTGGTGAACTCGAGCAACAGCGCTAGTGTCGCCGCCGTTATCACGCGCAGCAGCAGATAGCTGGCGGTAGTCAATCCTTGCGCGGTCACCGTCCAATGGAGGCCGGGCAGGCGGTATAGCGCAACGCCAGGAGTGAGGAACAAAGCCGGCACGGCGATGGCGCCGGTAAACGCCAGCGCTCCGATCCATGCCCTGGCCGCCAGCACGCGCAGGGGAACGCGCGAAAGCACGGCCAGCACCACCGCCAACGCGAAGACAGCCGCGATCACCCACAGCCGGGTTGCCAGCGCCGCGGCCAGAATCAGCGAAAGCAATCCCACCACTTTCACCCGGGCGTCCAGCCGCTGCAGCAAGCCTCCGCCGGCGGCGGAATGCTCGGCGGCCACCGCCCGTTCGAGGCCCGCGTGCATTCCCTCGATGGTGCGTTCGAGGAATCCGCCATGCCCATCGAGGAGCTTCATGTAGCCGGTTCTTTGCGGCCGAACAGCCGCCCCACCGTCAGGCAGGCCAGCACAATCAGGCCGGCGCCAAACATGGCCGATAGCAGGTAGCCAAACGCCGCGCTGCGGATGTACGGCGGCGCGTAGCGGGCGAACGGCGCGGTCCATATTTGCGACAATCGCGCCAGCCCTTCCGGCGCGCGCAGCGGGGCGGCCTGCTGGAACGACGTTGCGGCGATTTCGTGCTGCACCGCCGGGTTCGAAAAATCCCGCGCCATCCATTCGCCCCACGCCGATCCGGTCGCCAGAATTCCCAGCGGGGTCAGTAGCAGCAGCGCGCCCAGGCCTGCCCAAAGCGGCCGCATTGCCCTGCCGGCGGCCGGCTCGGCGAGAGCTGCGCCGCGGCCCGCGGTGGTCTTCAACAACGATGGATCGGATCGTTGCAAGAACGCCACTACTCCCGCCGAGACCGTCAGTTCGGCGAAGCCGGCAATCGTCAGGTGGCCCAGCATCATGGCCGGAATGGCGACGCTGAGCGGGTACGGACAATAGAGCGGCGCGCCCGTAGCATCTCTGTATAGCAGCGGCTGAATGCCGAACTCAATCGCCGCCAGCAGCGCCGAAACGTTGATCGCCACATAGCCCGCCAGGCCAGCCGCCATCACCCGGCGCGCCGAACCGATGGCCGCTCGCCCCGCCAAAATGCGGTACACTGCGTACGCCACCAGCGCGCCCGCAATCGCCATGTTGAAACAGTTGGCGCCGATTGCGGTGATGCCGCCATCGCCAAAAAACAGGGCTTGAATCACGATCGCGATGGATACCGCCAGCATGGCCGCCCACGGTCCCAAAACCACCGCCGCCAGCCCGATCCCCACCGCGTGGCCGGTGGTCCCGCCGGGGAGCGGCAGGTTGAACATCATGATCACGAAGGAAAACGCCGCGAACAGCGAGATCAGCGGCACCAGCCGTGTGTGCAGCGCCTTCCGCACGCGCCGCAGCGCGACGTACCAGAACGGCGCAGCGCCGGTGTAAAGGACCGCACAGGTGGCCGGGCTCAGATATCCATCCGGGATGTGCATGGCGGTTTAAAGCCGTGGCGGCTTGCAGGCAATTTTCAGTGTAGTACGATTCGCGCATTCGTATGCCTCACCGCAAAACCGGCAAGCGAAAGCCTGCCCCACCACACGTGCTACCTTGAACCTTCGGATCGAGGAATGGCCCTCGCCCGGCGCGACAAAGGAGCGCCTCCTCTCATGAGTCTTCGATTATTGCGGATTTCGGCGGTGCTGGCCGCTCTCTGCGGCGCAGCCACGGCACAAGGCGTGCCGAACCAGCGCGCCGCATCCGTCCCCTACACCTGGAAGAGCGTGCAGATGGTGGGCGGCGGGTTCGTGGACGGCATCGTCTTCCACCCGGCCGCCAAGGGCGTGCGCTACGCCCGCACCGATATCGGCGGCGCTTACCGCTGGAACGATCTCACCCATCGCTGGGAACCGCTGCTCGACTGGGTGCCGTACGAAAACCTCAACTGGATGGGCGTCGAAAGCATCGCCGTCGACGCGTCCGATCCCAATCGCGTGTATCTTGCCTGCGGCACCTATACCAATCCCACCACGCCGGATGGCGCCATACTGCGTTCCGGCGACCGCGGCAAGACCTTTCAGCACACCAACGTGCCCTTCAAGTTTGGCGGCAATGAAAACGGCCGCGGCCACGGGGAACGGCTGGCCGTCGATCCGAATGACGGCACCATCCTCTATTTGGGCACGCGCCACGACGGCCTCTGGAAGAGCGTCGATCGCGCGGTGACCTGGAACAAGGTCGCAAGCTTTCCCGATGTCGCCGAAGCGCCACCCGCCGCCGGCAGCCAGCAGGGGCAGGGAAGCGGCATCGTATTCGTGGTGTTCGATCCGCGCAGCGGTGCGAAAGGCAAGGCAAGCTCCACCATTTACGCCGGTGTCTCCCTGACGGGACGCGACAACCTGTTTCGCTCGAAGGATGCCGGCAAGAGTTGGCAGCCAGTGCCGGGTGCGCCGGTTCAATATCGGCCCGCGCGCGCCGCGTTGGCTTCCGATGGCATCCTCTACATCTCTTATGTCACCGGCCCGAACCCATACCGGCCGACCGATGGTGGCATCTGGAAGCTCGACACCGCCAGCGGCTCGTGGACGGATATCACGCCGGACCGGCCCGACGCTGCGAACAACAGAGCATTCGGATATGGCGGTGTTTCGGTGGACGCGCATCATCCGAGGACCCTGATCGCCAGCACATATTACCGTCCGGGCAGCGAAGAGATTTTCCGCAGCCTCGATGGAGGCAAAACCTGGAAAGGTGTGTTCGCCTCGGGCGGCACTTACGATTTTTCGCTGGCGCCCTACGTAGCCAAAACGCCGATTCACTGGCTGTTCGACGTAGAAATCGATCCGGCCAATTCCGATCATGCAATTTTCACCACCGGCTACGGCGGCTACGAGACCTTCAACCTCACCGCGATGGATTCCGGCAAGCCGACCAAATGGAGCGTCATGAGCACCGGCATCGAAGAGACGGTGGCGCTGGAGCTGTTCAGCCCGTCCAAAGGCGCGCATCTGCTCACCGCCATCGGCGATTACGGCGGCTTCGTGCATAGGGACCTCGATAAGCCCGCGCCCGAAGGCAGTTCTGCCCCTCCGCGGTTCGGCAACACCACCGGCGTGGCCGGCGCCGAAAACAGTCCGGACACGATCGTCCGCGTCGGCAGAGCCGCCGGCAATAGCGGCGGCGGCAGCATCGGTTACTCAATGGATGGGGGCAGCACGTGGCAGCCCACTCCGGCGGCGCCGCCCAATGCCAGCATGGGGAGCATCGCGGTTTCCACCGACGGCGAAATCTGGGTGTGGACACCGGAGCGCGGCGCCGTGTATTTCACGCGCGACATCGGTGGGCGATGGACCAAGTCGGAGGGCATCCCCGAGAACACGCGCGTGATTGCCGACCCCGTCAATCCGCGCAAATTCTACGGCCTCGCCCTGTTCGATGGACAGCTCTTCGTCAGCACCGACGGCGCGGCGAATTTTACCGCGCAACCCCTCACCCTGCCCGATGGTCTTCCCACCCGCGGCGGCGACCGCGGCGACAACCGCGGCGGCCAGGACCGCATCTACGCCACGCCGGGCAAGGAAGGCGACCTGTGGCTGGCTGCATTCAACGGTCTGTACCACTCTACCGATGGCGGCGTGACGTTCTCCCGTTTAGGCCACGTCGGCCAGATTCACGCTTTCGGCTTCGGCAAAGCCGCGCCCGGCGCTACTTACTCGGCCCTGTATCTCGTCGGGGTGGTGGATGGACAGCGTGGCATTTTCCGTTCCACCAACGCCGCCAAGAGCTGGGTGCGGATCAACGACGACCATCATCAATGGGGTTTGCTGTTGCAGATTACGGGCGACCCCAAGCAGTTCGGCAGGGTCTACGTCGGATCGCACGGGCGGGGAACGTTTTACGGCGACCCGGCGCCAGCGGCGTCCCGCTGAGCCGCGTCAGGAAATAACCGGGTAAACCGTCGACGGGAAGAAAAGCCGAGATGACTCTCGGCTCTGCAGGCCTGACGGCCCGCGCCACGAGCGGCAGGTGATGGTTGTGAGCGCCCGCAAGCGGGCGTTGGCAAGCTAAAGCGTGCCCTACCTACCGGCAGGTGATGGTTGTGAAACCCTGGCACATGTTTTCGTTGCATACCTTGTTGTCACCCACCACCAGGGTGGGACGCACGTTCGCAAACTCGAAGGCGGCGGCGGCGGAGAAGCCCTTCTGCCGGCAGAAGTTGTCCGCAGCGGGTTGCTCGCAATTCTCGCCCCAATTCAGGCAGCGGTCTACCAGCTTCCCGTTAATACGCGGGTTGACGAAACTGCGCCCGCCCCGGTCGGCGTGTTCGCCGCGGCCCTCGCAGGTAATGGTCGTGAAGCCCTGGCAATAGCCTTCGTCGCACACCTTGTCGTCGCCCGCCACCACGGTGGGGCGCATATCCGCAAACCGGAAACTGGCGGCGCGGGCGTAGCCGTTCAGCCGGCAGAAGTTGTCGGCAGCCGGTTGCTCGCAGTTCTGGCCCCAATTCAGGCAGCGGTCCACCGCCCGCCCGTTAATCTGGGGCTCGTCAAAATGGCGCTCGTTGGCGCAGGTGATGGCGGTGAAACCCTGGCACGTTTTGTCGTTGCACACCTTGTTGTCAGCCACCACCAGCGTAGGACGCGTATATTCAAGCCGGAAATAGACGGCGCCGGCGTAGCCGTTCAGCCGGCAGAAGTTGTCCGCAGCCGGTTGTTCGCAGTTGGAAGTCGAATTCAGGCAGCGGTCCACGACCTGCCCGTTGACGCGCGGGTTCTCGAACTTGTGCCTGTCCTCGATACGGCCCTCGACGCTCTGCGCGCGAGCGGCGAAGGTGTGTCCGCCGGTTCCTGGCAGGACTTGGTTGGCGAGCGGCGCAGCCAGAATGGTGATGACAACCAGCAAGCCTGTTCTCATGGTTCAGCCTCCAATGGCCCGAGGATGTTTTCGTAATCTAGAACCTGGTACACGCTTATTCTACCCGCCGGTGACAGATATTCACCGGAATGTCAATTTTGAAAATCTCCGTACGGAATTATCGCCGATCCTTCAATTGGGAGGCGAAGCAACATGAATAACATCAGACCCATAACGGCAGTACGCAGTCATGGCGCTGGTTGTTCCGCCCAAATCGTCGCGCGCCGAAGCCGCGTGTGTGCCCTCTTTCCGCGCTCCGTCCGTCCCCTCGTCGATTCGGATTCTTCCGCCGCCGCCGTGCCGAGTTTAGCCCGGCTGCTAGAATGAATGAAAAATGATCCAGACCTTATTCGGCACCGTCGAGCAGGAACCGTCGCTGCTCGAAAAGCTCAAGAGCGGCGTACAGAAAACCCGCGCCGGCCTGGTTTCCGCACTCGAGGACGCGCTCCAGGGAAAAAAGGAAATCAATGCCGATCTGCTGGACGAACTCGAGTCCACGCTGATCGCTTCCGACATGGGCGTGCGCACCACCGAGGAAATCCTGGAACGGATCCGCCAGCGCGTCGAGCGCCACCAATTGAACGATGCCGCCGAGCTGAAGGGCCTCATCCGCGAGCATCTCCTGGAGATTCTTCAGGCGTCCGAACGCGCCCCCGCCCATGTCGCCGAGCCGCCCGCCGTCATCCTGGTGGTCGGCGTCAACGGTTCGGGTAAGACCACCACCATCGGCAAGCTGGCGGCCCGATTCAAGAGCGAACAGCGCAGTGTCATACTATGCGCCGCCGACACGTTTCGCGCGGCGGCCATCGAGCAACTCGAAATCTGGGGTGAGCGCACCGGCTCGCCGGTGGTGCGGCAGAGCCCGGGTAGCGACCCCAGCGCGGTGCTATTCGACGCCGTCAGCGCGGCCCGCGCGCGCAAGGTGGATTACGTGATCGTGGACACCGCCGGCCGCCTGCAAACCAAGGAAAACCTGATGGCCGAATTGCAGAAGATGGCCCGCACGGCGAAGAAAGTGATCCCCGAGGCGCCACACGAGGTGCTGCTGGTGCTCGATGCGACCACCGGGCAAAATGGTCTGGAGCAGGCGCGCAAGTTCACCGAAACTTCCGGCGTCACGGGCATCGTTCTGGCCAAGCTGGATGGCACCGCCAAGGGAGGCATCGTGGTGGCTATCGCGCGCGAGCTCGATCTGCCCATCCGCTACGTCGGCGTGGGCGAAAAAGTAGACGACCTGCTGCCGTTCGACGCCGAGAAGTTTATCGCGTCGCTATTCGAAATATGAACCCCGCATTCATGCGCGAAGCTTTCGACCTGGCGCGGCAAGGCCGCGGATTGGCCAGCCCCAATCCGATGGTCGGCGCCGTGCTGGAGCGCGACGGCGAAGCGGTGGGACGCGGCTTTCACACTTACGCCGGGTTGCAGCACGCCGAAGTCATCGCCCTGGCGCACGCAGGCGAGAAAGCGCGCGGCGCCACCTTGTATCTCAACCTGGAGCCGTGCGCCCACCAGGGCCGCACGCCGCCCTGCGCCGACGCCATCATCGCCGCCGGCGTCGCCACCGTGGTGGCGCCCATGGCCGATCCGAATCCGCTGGTGGGCGGCGAGGGCTTTCGCCGCTTGCGGGCCGCCGGGGTGGAAGTGGTGATGGCGACCGAGTTCGCTCTCGAGGCCGCCAAGCTGAACGAGCCGTTCCTCCACTTCATGCACACTGGCCGGCCGCTGGCGACGCTCAAAACCGCCATCACGCTCGACGGCAAGATCTCGGCGCCGGATGACAACCGCGGCTGGATCACCAGCGAGCGCGCCCGCGCCCACGTGCAGGAACTGCGTCACGATCACGATGCCATTCTCACCGGGATCGGCACGGTCCTGGCCGACGATTGCCTCCTCACCGACCGCACCTGCCTCGCGCGCAGCCGCCCGCTGCTGCGCCTGGTGATGGATTCGCAGCTTCGCCTGCCGCCCGATTCGAAAATGGTGCGCAGCGCGGCCGGCGACGTGGTCGCGGTCACTACTTCCGCCGCTTCCCCCGAACGCCGCAAGACGCTGGAAGCCGCCGGCGTCGAGGTGCTGGTGCTCAACGGGCCCGGCGGGCGCGCCGATCTTGCGGGCGCCATCGACTGGTTGGGCCGGCGGCGGTATTTGTCGCTGATGATCGAAGCCGGCAGCAAGTTGAATTGGACGGCGCTCGAAACCGGAGTCGTCGATCGCATCATGTTTTACTACGGCCCGAAGATTCTGGGCGGCCTGGAGGCGCTTCCCCTCGCCGGCGGCATCGGCCGGCGGCGGCGGGTGGACGCCATCCGCGTCCACAACGTTACGATTCATCCAATCCCGCCCGACGAGTTCGCCATCGAAGGATATGTTCACCGGGATCATTGAAGAGCTGGGCACCGTGGAAGCCCTGGAAACGCGGCCGGCCGGCGCGCGTCTGAAGGTGCGCTGCGCGGCCGTGCTGCCGGATATGACCATCGGCGGCAGCATCGCCGTCAACGGCGTATGCCTCACCACCGTGGACCGCCGGCCCGATTCCTTTTCGGCCGATCTCGCGCCCGAAACCCTGCGGCGCAGCAACCTGGGCGATCTGCGCGCCGGCTCGCGCGTCAATCTCGAACGCCCCTTGTCTCCCGCCGGCCGCCTGGACGGGCACATCGTGCAGGGCCACGTGGATTCGACCGGCGAATTCCTCTCGCTCGAAGCCTTGGGAGACGACAACTGGTGGCTGCGCATCCGCGTGCCCGCCGAACTTGATCCGTTTCTGGTCTACAAAGGCTCCATCGCCATCGACGGCATCAGCCTCACCATCGCCGCGATCGAGGGCGACGCGCTCAGCGTCACCATCATCCCTCACACTTACCGCAACACTACCCTGGGCACCTACCGTCCCGGCGCACGCGTCAACATCGAATGCGACATCCTCGCCAAGCACGTCGAAAAGCTGCTCCGCAAACTCGACCTCAAGACCGGGTTGACTGTAGACAAGCTGCAAGAGCAAGGCTACTGACCAAGTGGGGCGGGTCCCCGACCTGCCAACAGCCTGATTCTGCTGTGCCGTCGCCAGCGCAGCCTAAATTACCCGGGCTCGGAGGATTGAAGAGGAAAGCTGTGAACTGGCGGAGAGGGGGGGATTCGAACCCCCGGTAGAGCTTATGACCCTACGACGGTTTAGCAAACCGCTGCTTTCGACCACTCAGCCACCTCTCCGTGTCTATCGCACCTGATTTCAGCGCGTTAGGGTCGATGTCACTACATTATACTGCGATTTCGCCTTGCGTGGGACGATTGCCACTACTTTGTCACTGTTGCCTAGTCGCTGAACTGCCCGGCGCTTCGCGTCATCGTTGGAATGAGCGTAACGCATGGTCGTGCTGATATTCGAATGCCCCAGCAGCTCCTTGACGGTTACGATGTCCACACCGTCGCGCGTAAGCCTTGAGGCGAACGTATGGCGGAACATGTGCCATGTGACCTTCCCAAGTCCTGCCCGTCTTACGGCTGCGGCTAGGGCACCCTTCACATCCTTGAACTTGTCGCCGGTCATCGGACTGTAGAAGACGTAGGGACCATGCCGAGTCCCCTGACGTGCTTCAATGATCCCAAACGCCGCGTCGTTGAGTGGCAGGCTCAAGGGCTTCTCGTTCTTCTTCACGATCTTCTTCAGGCGTTTCTGCTCGATGTCCACCTCCGTCCATTCCAGGTTGAAGATATCACTTGTTCTGAGTCCGGTATTGATTGCGAACTGGATCATGTCGCGCAGATAAGGCGGCGAGGCCAGCAGCAGCCTCTGCTCCTGTTCCTGGCTCAGCGTATCGAAGCGGAGATTGTTCTCCGGCAGGAACCTTACCAGCCGCACCGGATTCGCGCCCTGGTGATGTCCCCACCGCTCCGCCATGTTGAACATGTGCTTGAGCAGGGCCATTTCCCGGTTCGATGTCGCCGGGGCTACTTTCCTGACCCGCTGCCGTTGGTATTCCTCGACCCGCTGTGCGGTGATGTCCCGCAGTTTCGAGGGGCCGAAAAACTCCTGCAGGTGGCCTAGCATCTGCACGTCGCGCTTCCATGACCGCTTGTGCAACTTGGCGTACTCGATGTAGCGCTCGCCGAGCTCGGGCAACGTTGTGCTGACCGGCTTGACGAAGACGCCCCGCTGCCGGCCAAGCAGCCACGCTCGCGCTTGGAACATACGCCATTTCATGAGACTTCGCGCCCGAAAGGCAAGACTTGCGAAGCGAGCAAGCCGCAGGTCTGACGTTTCCAGTGCAATCGCATCCCCGCAGTCGATTACCAGCAAGACGCTGTCGCAGCCAACGCCGTCAACCGACGCTGCCGGGAGAATCGCGGTGCTCAAACAACGCAAGCCGGCACCGTCGCCGACTCCACCCGGATTCGATTACGATCCCAACGAACCGCTCCGGCTCCTGAAGCTGGAAAAATCAGAAGCGGACAGATGAGGACTCAAGCAGTCCTGCGGGCGGCTCCGATGAAAAGCTCGAAGCTACTCGGGGACGGTCCAGGAGCGGCCGAGGCCTTCAAGATGAGAACACATTGAAGTCTAAGCAGATTCGACACATAGTGAACGGGCGACCGCAATCCACCTTGGAGAAGCGGCTCGGTGAGTTGTTCAAGATCGTGAGAAGCCCCGAATCTCGGGTGACATTACGTCTCGCGCTCCAGCGCTGCGAAGCGTCATGGCCGGGGCACTTGCATCTCAGATATATCTGGCTGTGATGTTCTCGATCAGTTCCTGACGTCCGGACCGTGGCTGCGGAGCGATTCGCTCGGCGACCGCGCCGTCGGAAACCGCTTCCAACGTCATCTTGCCGTCGAGAATGGCACGGCCGCGATCGGTCTGCCATCCGGCATAGCGCTGTTTGACAATATCCGCGAGCTCGCCACGCTCGATCATCGCCGCCGCGTTGAGCAGGCCGCGAGCGACCGTGTCCACCGCTCCGATATGCCCGTAGAACAGATCCGCCGGATCGATGCTCTGGCGGCGCAGTTTGGCATCGAAGTTGTTGCCGCCAGTCGTGAATCCGCCGCCTAGCAGAATGTGGTAGACCGCCATAGTGATCTCGCGAACGTCGTTGGGGAATTGGTCCGTGTCCCATCCGTTTTGCGGATCGCCGCGATTCATGTCTATCGAGCCCAAGATGCCCAGCGCGACCGCGGTGGCGATCTCGTGTTCGAAGCTATGCCCGGCCAGCGTGGCATGGTTCGCTTCGATGTTGAGCTTCACTTCCTTCTCGATGCCGTTGGCGAGCAGGAATGCATAGACGGTTTCCACGTCGTGATCGTACTGGTGCTTGGTGGGCTCGTGCGGTTTGGGTTCGATCAGGATCGTGCCGCTAAAGCCGATCTTGTGTTTGTGCTCGACCACCATCCGAAGGAAACGCCCAAGCTGCGCTTTCTCCTGCTTGAGATCGGTGTTGAGGAGCGAATCGTAACCCTCCCGTCCACCCCACAAGACATAGTTCTGCCCGCCGAGCCGTTTCGTCAACTCGATGCAGTGGCGCACCTGGGTTGCCGCAAAGCGGAAGACATCCGGATCCGGATTCGATGCGGCGCCCGCCATGTAACGGGGATGGCTGAACAGGTTCGCCGTGCCCCAAAGCAACTTGACACCGGTCGTGGCCATCTTGGCTGCGATCGAGTCGCCGATCCGCGCGAGGTTGTCGACATGCTCGCGAATGGTATGTGCCTCGGCCATGACGTCTGTATCGTGGAAGCAGAAATAGGGGAGGCCGAGGCGAGTGAAGAACTCGAAGGCCTCGTTCAGCTTGTGTTCCGCGCGCGCCTGGTCCATCGGGCCGCTATTCCAGGGACGTTTGAACGTCCCCGGACCGAACATATCCGCACCCTCCGAACAGAACGTGTGCCAATAGCAGACTGCCATTCGAAGATGGTCTTCCATCCGCTTGCCGAGGACGAGACGGTCCTTGTCGTAGTATCGATAGGCGAGCGGGTTGACGGAATCGGCACCCTCGAAGCGGATGGGTGGGATATCGGCGAAATACGACGTGGTCATCTGCTAGTCTCCTTGAATAACTCTTTCAACGCTCGGCGAGAGCGCACGGTGCTTCACAATGCGGGCCGCGAACAGGTCGCTGAGCTATTGCGACGAAATTATGGTAGCGCTACCATGGCCGTCTTCGCAATGCCTGTTTGATCGGTTTTTTTGCGTCGTTTTGCAAAAGGGGTTATGGTGGGAGGGATGTCACGCAGTCAGATTCCGGACCTCGCGCCCGCCCCGGATGGGGCCAAGCGTGGGGCAATGGCCGGCTAGTGCGGATATCCCTGCCACCGCGTTCCAAAATCACCATCGCCGATGTCGCGCGCACGGCCGGCGTCTCTCCAATGACCGTTTCGCGTGTGATCAACGACCCGGAAGCTGTAGCGGAAGGCAGGCGCCGCTTGGTGCTTCAGGCTATCGAGGCGCTCCACTATTCGCCGAATCCTGCTGCCAGAGCCCTGGCCGGCGGCAAGCCGGTTCGCCTCGCGCTTTTGTATGACAATCCGAGCACGGCTTATCTCAGCACATTCCTCCTCGGCAGCCTTGAAGCGGCCCAGCGGCAACACGCGCAATTGACGGTCATCAAGTGCCAGTCCGGAGCGGAGAAAAAGGCTGTGGCGGAGCTCTTGGGTACCGGCGCACAAGGGGTTTTGCTTCCGCCGCCGCTTTGCGATTCCATCAGGTTGCACAAGATGATTCGGTCCGCGGGCTTGTTGGCCGTCTCGGTAGCCGGCGGAGCGCGCTTCGCCGAAACCCCTTCCTTTCGTATCGACGATTTCGCGGCCGCGGCTGCCATGACGCGCCACATCGTTGACCTCGGGCACCGGAGGATCGGTTTTATCTCTGGCAACCCCGACCAAATCGCAAGCGCGGAACGCGCTCGCGGCTATCGCTCAGCGCTCTCCGACGCTCGCATCGA
>PLOR01000002.1 GCA_003142185.1 Bryobacterales bacterium | reverse complement strand
CGCGCCACTGGTCCAGTTGCTGTTGTAGTTGCAGAATGGGTTCCGGGATGTCTTGAGAACGTTGGAGTGTCATAATCAGTCGCCCGCCCGCGACTGTCCTACCTTACCAATGACGACCACTTGGGATCACGCATGCTTACCGAAAACACACATTTACTCTCATGCGGCACGTAAGCGAAATGTAATAGAGCCTCGCTTCGCGCCTGCGGCCCTGGTCTTTACGAGGATCCTGCGGGCTCATGCCGTCGTGATAACTCTGGCTCGAATTATTAGCGTACTCTTCAGCCTTTTCCCGTTCGAGTAGGACTTTGACGAACCGAGGTGCAGCCTAGACCGCGCGTAACAGGTTCTCGGCGAACGGCCACTCGTCGTCCAACCACTGTGCCTCAGTGCGGAATCCACTCGAAACAGCCAGATTCGCAATTTCATGCCGTGTGTACTTGTGGCTGCTCTCCGTCCAGATAGTTTCACCCGCCGCGAAGGTCACCGCGAAGCCGCCCCGCCTGACACTTACCACCTGCCGCGTCTTCGACCGCAGATGCATTTCGATACTGCAAGCTGCCTGGTTGAACCGGGCCACGTGCTCGAACTGGCGCAGATCGAAGTCGCTGTCCAGTTCCCGATTCATCCGCCCAAGCAGGTTCCTGTTGAATGCCGCCGTGACACCCAGCCGATCGTCGTAAGCTTCCAGCATTCGCTCGACCGGCTTCAAGAGATCGGTCCCGAGCAGCAGCGAATCGCCAAGTGCCAGCACGCTGCGCACCTCGCGCAGAAATCGGGCATCCGCCCCGGCATCGAAATTGCCGATCGTGCTGCCCAGAAACATCACCAGCAGGCGCATCCCATCCGGCCGCTGCGCGGCGACCTCGCGCAAGCCGTCCAGGTACTCTCGCTCGACGCCGACGATGCTCACGCTTTCGATGTCGCTCAGTTCGGATTCGCAAGAGGCGAGCGCCGCTCGCGAGATTTCGACCGGGTAATAGGAAACAGGCTCGCGCTGGCACAACGCGGTCAGAATCCAGCGCGTCTTCCTTCCGCTGCCACTTCCGAGTTCGGCCACCAGCGTCGGTCCCGGCACATGTCTCACGATCTCTTCGGCGTGCCGGCGCAGCAACCGCTCATCCGCGCGGGTAAGCCCGTACTCCGGAAGCAGGCTGATTGCCTCGAACAGCGCGAATCCCAATGCGTCGTACAGATACTTGGACGGAAGTTCCTTCTGTCCCGGTCTGCAGAGCCCTGCACGCACATCCGAGACGAACTGCATTGCTGGATCACTGAGGACCTTCGCGGATGTTGCCACCTCTATGCTCTCCTTGGGTTCGGCCCGTTCGCGCAACGGAACCCTGCGTAGATGTATTGATAATGAGGCTGAAACCAATTGCGGAAACTGCGGCGCAACATACACGAGGCCGTCCGCACGCTTCCGCCTTTCAGGACGTAATGCTTCCCGTCGAAGAACCGGGCTGAGTACCCGGGGTAGCACGCGAAGGGCCGGAATCCGGGGAATGGCGCGAACTCTGTCGAAGTCCACTCCCATCCGTTGGCGAGCAATCCCTCCACGCCGAAGGCGCTTGCGCCCGTGATACCCGTATTATTCACTGGCATGGGGTCCCAGGCGTCGGGGAGCGGATACTGGCCCAGGTTGGCAGGCGAATCCGCCGACGGATATGTGGGTTCGTGCACGCCCTGCGTGCCATACGCCGCCCGGTGCCACTGCACCTCTTTAGGCAGAGCCTTGCCCGCCCATCGCGCGTACGCGCTCGCTTCCGCGTGGCTCGTATACACGGGCCAGTCCGACGGGAGAGGGATCGCATCGAATATCGACCGGTATGCCCACGCATTGCCCCGCCGGACCCAGAACGCCGGGTGTGAGATCCGCTGCGCTGTTTTCCACTCCCAGCCGGCCGCCCCCCAAAGTGCGCGGTCCTCATAGCCGCCATCCTCGAGAAACTGGCGAAATTGGCCGTTCGTGACCTTGTATCTGTCGATGATAAACTCCGGCACATCGACGGTGTGAGCCTCGAACTCGTTGTCCCAACCGAATGACCGGGAATCGCGGCGCTGTCCCAACGTAGCTCGACCGGCGGGAATGCGCACGCAACCTGGCGTGAAGGAGCTGCCCTGGAACACCCGCGCCGTCGCCGCGCCTCTCTTGTGCTCGAAGGGCATTTGATGAAACATGTAGGCGAGGGTTTCAGCGTGCATCAGTCGATGCTCGATTGCGACATTCAGCAGTTGTCCGAACGAGCCCTCGCCGTCTTCCGGCAACGGTGCGGCCTCGATCGACCGGTCCAGAGCCTGGCGGGCGCGTTCCCGATACGCATTCACCTCCCGAATACGCGGCCAGTCCTGGGGCCGGTCCGTCGGCAGACCTCCGCCAACGGGGTCGATGCCGAACGCGAAAAGGCGGTCGAATTCACAATGAAAGCTCGCAAGATCGCAGGCGCTGCGGAACAGGTTCCAATCGAATGCCTCCAGGTGGCCGACATAAAACACGATGCGGTGGCGTTCGGGAATCGGCCGGTCATACATTGCCTCGGGCCGAACCATCTCGAACAGCGCGTCCGTTTCCAACCGCGCGTCGCACAGCCGTGATAGGAGCTGCCGACGGTTAGTCGGTGCAGCCTGCGTTGCCATCGTGCGAAGCCTTTCAGCGCATCTAGGCGCCTCCACTTAGGATTCATTCCCGCATCTTAAGTTTCAATCGCAATCTGACTGTACGATTACGCACCGCAGCCCCCGTGTGCCGCGGCGAAGTTAACTACTTTTGGTATAAACTGGCATCATCCCTGGGACTGAATATGCCGGCAGCCTGCACGCATCTCGATCAAATCAAGGTCAGAAGCACAACCAAGAAGGGCTGTGAAGAATGTCTCAAACTCGGCGACACCTGGGTGCACCTGCGCCTGTGTCTGTCTTGCGGTCACGTGGGCTGCTGCGACTCTTCCAAGAACAAGCACGCCACCAAGCACTTCCATGCGACGAGGCATCCACTGGTTCGCTCCCTCGAACCAGGCGAGAGCTGGATGTGGTGCTATATCGATGACATCATACCGGGCGAGTTGGACAATTGAGGCGCGTGCGGCGGCGCGCCGCGATGAAGCGAGTTTCGAGCCATGAACGCAAACAACCTCCTGTCGGTCGCTTTCCCCACCCTCGATGAAGCACAAATCCGTCAACTGGCGGGCTGCACCCATGCCGAACCGAAGTTGTTCCGGGATGGGCAAACGCTCTTTGCGGTGGGCGAACGGAACATGAACTTTTTCGTTGTGAAGTCGGGCGAGGTCGAGATAGTGGATTACACGGGCGACGAGCGAAAGACAATCGTCGTCCATCGTCCGGGCGAATTCACCGGTGACATCTCGCACCTCACCGGCCTGCCGGCCGTCGTCAGCGGCATTGCCCGGGGCGACTGCGAGGTGTACGAAATCACCGGAGACGCCCTGCGCCAAGTTCTCAATCGGTGCCCTGCCATCAGCGATATCGTCCTTCAGGCCTTCATCGCGCGACGGCAGCTTTTGCGCGAATCTCCCAACTTCACGGGCCTGCGAGTGATCGGGTCGCGTTACTCCCCGGATACTTTCCGGGTGCGTGATTTCTTATCGAAAAACCGCATTCTCTTCACCTGGGTGGATGTTGAAAACGACCCCAATGTGGACCGGTTGCTACGGCAATTCGGCGTGACCGAATCGGATACGCCAGTGGTAGCCTGTGGCTCTATGCTGCTTCTGCGGAATCCTTCCAATCGGCAACTCGCCGACGCGATCGGAATCCGGCAGCCCCTGGAGGATTTGGTGTACGACCTGGTGGTTGTGGGCGCCGGTCCGGCGGGCCTTGCGGCGGCTGTTTATGGCGCATCCGAAGGGCTGAGGACCGCCATACTCGAACAGACCGCACCGGGCGGGCAAGCTGGCAGCAGCATGCGAATCGAAAACTATCTCGGCTTTCCCACCGGTTTGACGGGCAGTGAACTGGCTGGCCGCGCCATCCTCCAAGCCAACAAATTCGGCGCCCATTTGTCGGTCCCCACTCTGGTGAACCGATTAGCCTTCGAGAACGCCTACACCCTGGTGCGGCTGGACGGAGGCGAGACGGTGACGGCCAAGTGCCTGCTGATCGCCACTGGGGCAGACTATCGCCGGCTGGGAGTGCCAGGGGCAGACGGATTCGAGGGCACCGGCGTCTATTATGCCGCGACCCTGGCGGAGGCCCATCTATGTCAAGGCAGCCAAGTAGTAGTTGTAGGTGGCGGTAATTCCGCCGGCCAAGCAGCCGTCTTTCTGTCCGGCCACGCCCACCGCGTGCTGATTCTGATCCGCGGCGATGACTTATACAAGAACATGTCCAGTTACCTGGTGCGAAGGATCGAGCAGACACCCAACATCGAACTGCTCTGCAACACGACCATCCGCCAAATGAACGGCAACGGGCACCTGGCATCCGTGGACATCGTCCAAAGTCAGACCGGCGAAGAGCGGACCGTGGAGACTCCAGGGGTATTCAGCTTTATCGGCGCTGACCCGAGAACCAGTTGGCTCCCTCCGGAAATCGAGAGGGACGGGAAGGGGTTCGTCCGGACTGGCGCAGATCTAGCCCGGTCCCCATATTGGACCTCCGGGCGCCAGCCGCTTCTGCTGGAGACGAGCCGGCCAGGCGTGTTCGCCGCGGGAGACGTGCGGTCTGGCTCGGTCAAGCGCGTCGCGTCGGCTGTCGGCGAAGGCGCTATGGCGGTTCAGTTCGTACATGAACATCTCAGGCATATGTGAGAAAGCATCCGCACCGCCCAGACTCGGCGGAAGGCATCAGCCGCGCAATTGAATCATTCTATCCCACGCCTCGGCGCGTCCCCAGCAGAGGACGCACCTCAGTGATGCCATGCGGTTTGAGGCGCCGCGCCGCGATGGCGTTGGTCCGGGACGTGCCGGGCCGTCCCAACTTCCGGCTCCGGGTCCCGAGCTGCCTGCTTCCATTCCCAACCTAAAACGGAATCGGGTAATCTGGGAAAGTCGCGCTAAGGACGCCTCGGCAGACATTTTGCCGAAAGGGCAATGCCCGCCCGTTCATAGCGCAACCCGACCGATCCGTTCGAGTACGACTTGCATTCGGTCAGCCTAAAATCCCGCTGCGGGAACTTGCCCGGGAAGCCGGGGATGCCATCGCCTAACAGTATGGGACCAAGGCCGATGAAGAGTTCGTCCACCAAATCCTCTTGCAGGAAACTGCGGGCCAACTCGCCCCCACCGCCCAGATAGATGTCTTTCCCCCGGCGGCGTTTTAGTTTTCTCACAAAGGTTGTCAGAGATCCGTTCACCACCTCGAATCCCTCGCGTTTGCCCGGCTTCCATCGCCGGGAAACTACGTAGTTGGCCAGGAGCGACTACCGATATCAGGTCATAACGGGCCTGCTCTGTTTGGATTGTTCCAAGGGATGCTTGCGTAGCCGCTCACTCCGCCGTTCTTGCTACCAGCGTCTCCACGACCGCGATATTTTGGAGGAGATCTGGAGGCAGATTATGCCGGACCTGAAGGTACTCAGGGCTATTCGAGGAGATCCAGACTTTGCCGTCACTATCCTCCCAGACCAGGACCTTCAGCGGCAGGTCGATCGCGATGCTCGGCGAGGCGATCATGAGGGGAGTGCCGGCTTTCGGATTGCCGAAGATCAGCAGTTTAGTGGGCCGCATTTTGATGCCGGCCTTTTCCGCCTCACCGCTGTGATCGACCAGGGCAAACAGCTTGACTCCTTTTGCTTGCAGGATTGCTAGCAACTTTTCAACGGTCCCGTCCACTGAGTGATGGCTGGGTATCGTGACGATGCCGTTCTCCGGATGCGAGTTCATTGATTTCTCCTGATGTCTTTCAAGACTTGCCCGCCTGGGCTGACGAATCGAAACGAGGTAGATCGCCATCGCCAGTCCAAGAACTGCGAGCACCACCGCAACGGCAATCGCTAAAGAGGACGGACGATTGAAGGCAGTTCCGCCGCGGTTCAACTCTCGAACCAGACGAACGTGGCTCCATGCGCAGGAGATGTTGACGATCACTCCGAGCACTATCAGCGCCGTGCCGAACCAGAACGAAAGGCCGAAGGGCCGCGTCGAGAAATCCGTCTGCCCGATCTGCAATGCCTGCAGGAACAACCCGAAGCGAGCGACAACGAAGCCGAATCCCATGAGCGCCAGGCCCGTGCGGATCCATGCGAGAAACGTTCTTTCCGCAGCAAGATAATCGCTCGGGGCGCTCGTAGATCGGTCTGCCATCTCTTTCACTCTGCCGGTCCGTCGGGATCGTGGACCGGCCAGCCGGCCACGTTCATAAACGTGGGCCGGCATAGACTGCGCAAACGGGCACCCCTCGCCGCATCCGTCCTCCTGTTTTGAGAATTATATCCAATCGGGGCGAGCTGAAACATCCGTGTCGGCGTAACCCAACAAACTCCCGCTGTCGATAGCAGGACTGACACGCTCAGTCCTACCGCCGAAGCGTTTCGAAAACCCGGTGGCAGCGAGCTCTCGCAGGCCTTCATCGGAAGACGAACTACAGCGGCAGTCGAGCAGAGCTGCCAAAAACAGCTTCCGACATGGCGCGATAACGCTCTTGCGAAACTGGTGTCGCCGCGCCGCGGTCGGTGCATTCCGCGCCGAGATTCGTGTTACATCGTAAAATAGCGATATGGGCGTAGACTCGATCCTTAATTTGGCTGAGGTCTCCCCTTCGAATGTCGTGACCCCCACCAGTCGGCCTTCGGCTCGATTCATCATGGCCGGGAATGTTAAGGACAAAAATATACTCGATACGAGCGCGGCCGTGCGCCTGTTTCCGAGTGGCGCGTGACTCGCCCGGAACCATCAATCGCGCGCGGAAAGCGTTCGTAAACGCTGCGCGACAATGGAGGGTTATCCAAAGATCACCCGGTCGCGGGGCTACTGTGGCGGTTTGCCTCCTCTTGACGGTAAGAAACCGGTTCATTTACACTCGCCCTATGCCACGAAAAGTCATCCTGGGATTCGGAATCAGCCTTGACGGTTATATCGCGCGGCGCAACGGCGACCTCGATTTTCTGGTCATCGACAAAGAAGGTGAATCCGTGATGGCGGACTTCTTCGCCAAGATCGATACCACGATCATGGGCCGGAAGACGGCCTCTGGTTGGGTAAAAATGCGCGAGCGTGGAGAGATGCCCGAAACGCCGGCCTGAATCCTGAATCTGCTCGGCCCGCGCGGCGGCTCCTCCATCCGGTCCAGCTTGCAGCCTCCCACGGGTCCGTGTAAACCTGCTAGACGCTCGCCCGACGGACCGTTCCGTATCGCTGGCCTAGTTCCCGGGAAACGCGGGAAACGGACGCCTTTTGCGGCTTCGCTCTCCGCTACAGAACACGGTCGCGCCCGCGAACAATGCGTCGCTCCCATATGATCTTTTCATGCCGGCTGCTGTAGCATCTTGTGCAAGAATACCAACTGGCCCAGATGGTATGAATTGTGGTCGGCCACCAGGAGGGCCTCGTGCAGCAGGGTTTGTCCCTTGCTGTGCGGGATGCTCGCCAGTAGGTCGTTCTTGGTGTCCGCGATCAATTCCTGCATTTCCTGCATGTCAGATTGAAACCGCTGGATGCTGGCGTCCCAGGCGGCGTCGCTGGGCGGTGTGCTGGTAGCCGGCCAGTAGTCGTCGGGGAATTTCCTCGGCTGATATTCAGGATTGCGGCTGAAGTCCAGAATATCTGCTTGCGCGAGTCGCATGTGTTCAATGAGTTGCCAAGCGGAATGCGGGGCTCCGCGCGATGTCACACCGCGAAGGTGGACGGGGAAATCGGCGACAGCATCCTGGAAGGTGAGGTGCGCGCCCTTCATGCGGAGCAGGTTCGCCAGATGCTGGCGCAGACCGACGGTTGGTTGCTTGGGCATGCTTCCAGTGTCCCACCGGCGACCCTGGGGTCGTCCTGCATCGCTGCGTTGTCCAGTTGGGCGAAAAGTCGCCATCTCGGACCTTGGCCCGGCCGGTGGTCCCGAACCCGGCGTTCTGAGCAACACTCCCCAGACGTGATGACGGTGCGCAGAAATACCACGGGACGCAACACGCGGCGAAGAACGGCGAGCACCGGGCTATTGGCGCGCCCGAACTTCAGCTACGGGTCTGCTTTTTCGGCCAGCATGAGCGCCGCGCGAGGTGCGGCGAAGCCAACCCGCTGAATCACCTCTCGGTGAAGAGCGGTCTCGCCATCTCTTCGGCTGATGTGGACTGCGGATGCTCGGCTTTCCAGCGCATGGCGGCAGTGATGCGCGTGCGGCCGCTGGGATGATCGTAGAAGATGAACTCCTCCATAGGACCGGGATCCAGCTTGCGGTATTCTCCCAACAACATGTCCACATTCGCTTCGGCGTCAGGTTGTTGGGCCGCGTTCAGGCCATACATGTCAGCTTCGTATTCCATGGTGCGCGAGATGCTATTGGTGACAGGTGTCAGGAGAAAGAAGTACAGCGCGAACAGGATCGCCGCCAGAGGCAGCACAGCGACATCGGTCACACCCCGCACCTCCCACTTCTCGCCCCAGCGCGCCAGGCTGGAGTTGAGGGCCCAGTTCAGAAAAGCGAAACCGATGACGATCAGAACTCCCGCCATCACCAGCCCTTTGTACGCATGGTTGAGCACGTAGTGGCCCATCTCATGTCCCATGGTCGTCTGAATCTCAGGCAGTGTGCAGCGCTTGAGCAGATTGTCGTTCAAAGAAACTCGTAGCGTCCCGGCAAACCCGCTGACGTTGGCGCTTACCCGATTCGACTGCCGCGACGCATCGAATTCGTAGACGTTGGTGGCCGGGATTCCGTTCGCGCGCGCCATGCTGAGAATCGGGTCCCGGATTCGGCCGTCTTCCAACGTCGTGTACTTGTTGAATAGCGGAGCTATGTACACCGGAGCGATCAGGCTCACGAACGCGGCAAAGGCGATCGTCAGAGTCGCGCCCCACACCCACCAGTTCTTCCCGAGACGGCGCACCAGCCCAAACAACGGCACCACCAGGATGGCTCCCAGCACAACGCTGACAGCGAGCGACACCATCTGTTCGCCCATCCAGGGGCCGAAGCTCTGATTCAAAAGGCCGTACTTGTGCTCGCGGAAGTAGCCCTCGTACACGGTGAGGGGGAAAGTGAGCAGAGACACGACGATAATGAACTGAATCCAGTAGAGCACCGTTTGCAGCGGACCGAAGCGGGTGAGGCTCTCGGCCAGGTTGCGCATCCGCGCCGACCAACCGAACCGCAGCAGCAGCCACATCACGATTACAGTCGACAGAAAATCCCACAACTGCAGCGAATAGCCGCCCTCGAAATAGGCATCGGAGCGGGCCCGTTGTGCTGGCGGCATCTTAGCCAGATAGGCGTCGACGGCTGCCCCCACATCGAAGGTGGCGGCGACCTCGGCTCGGTTTGCCGGAATCGGAGCGGAGAAAGCGCCGGGTGCGCCGGTTTGTCCGGGTGCTACCTCCGTGAACATCAAAACAGCCAAAAGAACAAGTCGGCATGCTCCAGTCATCATGGCCTCCCTCGATTGCCCTACCGGCGCTTCCAACCAAGCCCGGTGCCGTCAGCATGAAATCGCCAGAGATTAAACCAGGATTTTCATTGTACTCTCCCGCGTGAGAGTCTGATCCGATATCCGGCTGCCGCGAACGGAGTCCTGCGAGTCCGTTTCGGCTCGCCTACATGACGCGTTAGGTTCATGAGAGCGAGTCCGCGCGAGTACCACGGCGGGCCGCTCGGCGAATCCAACGCGCACGGAGTCGAGCGCGGGGTTGCGCCGAACGCGAGCTGCGGCGGCGCGGTTCCCGTCGAAAGGCGGTGGAGGCCCGCGCCGGGGCGGCGGCAGCCGGTCGCGCCTGGGCTGGCGCACACTTCCCACAATGCCGTCTGGGCCAGTGTACGAGTCGGCGACGATGCGACCGGAGCGCAAGCAAACGCTACGCCGTCAGGCGGGATCTCGCCGAGGGGTAGGATTCGGGGGTTCGTGCCAAGGAATGTGCGACCCAATCGATGTGTGCTAGGCTGTTTCGACAGCTTATGGGGCTGGCTAAGAATACTCGCTTCGGGCCATATGAAGTCATCGCTCTGTTGGGCGCGGGCGGCATGGGCGAGGTATATCGCGCGCGCGATCTGCGACTAAAGCGCGAAGTCGCACTGAAGATCCTTCCCCAGGAAGTCGCAGCGGATCCGGATCGGCGTCAGCGCTTTGAACTCGAGGCCCACACGGTGGCGGCCCTCAATCACCCCAACATCGTCGCCATCTACGACGTGGGCATGGAAGGCGGCACATCGTATATCGTTACCGAGTTGATCGATGGCGAACCGTTGCGGGTAGGCACAGCCGGATTGCGGAAGAGCCTGGATTGCGCCGTGCAGATCGCGGACGGG
>PLOR01000015.1 GCA_003142185.1 Bryobacterales bacterium | reverse complement strand
TCTCATTCCATCTAAAGCCCAATTCCTTAGTGCGACTCAGCGGCACGGCTCAAGCCGTGCCGCTGATACATAGCTAATCATATCCCCAAGCGTTCGGAAATGTAGAAACTCCAGGGGCCGGGCATGCCCGGCCCCTACGAACCGAACTTCCGAAAGGGTGTATTCAGCACCCTAGCGCTTGTAGCCGATCATGCGCAGGAAGGCGCGCCGGTGATCGGCATCCTCGGCGGTCTCGACGCCTTTAGGGCGGAAGCCATCGATGACGCCCATCACGCCGCGGCCCAGCTCGGTTTCCGCAATTACGACTTCCACCGGATTGGCGGTGGCGCAGTAGATATTGCAGACTTCCGGCACGTCTTTGATGCGTCCCAAGACGTTGATGGGGTAACCTTCGCGCATCACGGCCACGAAAATGTGGCCGGCGGCGACGGCCGAAGCGTTGCGGATGGCGAGTTGCTTGAGCTCCTCATCGTTGCCATCGGCGCGGGTCAGGCAGGGGCCGGACGCCTCGTTGAAGGCGATGCCGAATTTCATCTGCGGCACGCTGGTGGCGATGGCTTCGTACACGTCCTCGACGGTCTTGATGAAGTGAGTTTGCCCGAGGATCAGATTCACGCCGTCGGGTATTTCGAGCGGCACGGTCTTCAATTCCATAAGCAATCATCAGCATAGCAGCCATGGCGCACGGAAGATTCGCTAGTGGCACCGGCTCGGGAAAACAAATGGCAAGCATGCCTCGCCAATGCAGTGTGCGGCGTGGGCCTACTCTCGCCGCCAGGCGAACGCGCCGTTGACGATGGTGGCCACGGGGCCGCCGCGAAATGTTTTTCCGTGGAACGGGGAGTTGCGGCTGCGGGAAAACGACAGGTTGACGTCGTACGTCCAACTCATCTCGGTGCTGAAGATGGTGACGTCGGCCGGCGCGCCGGGCGCGAGCGTGCCGCGGCCTAGGCGCAAAATGGATTCCGGACCGGTGGTGAACAGTTCCACCAGGCGAGCCAGCGTGATCCTGCCCGAATGAACCAGCCGGTCGAGCGCCAGACCGAGCGCCGTTTCGAGACCGATGATGCCGAACGGGCAGCGCTCGAATTCCTGCATTTTTTCGCTGCCCGGATGCGGCGCGTGGTCGGTGGCGATGGCGGTGACCGCGCCGGCGGCAATGCCCTCCACTAAGGCAGCGCGATCGGCCACCGAACGCAGCGGCGGCTTCATCTTGTAATCGCTGTCGTAGGCCGCCATGTCTTCGTCGGCGAGCGAGAAGTGGTGTGGCGTGGCTTCGCAGGTGACCGGCAAGCCGTGCCGGCGCGCGTAGTCCACCATGGCCACCGCGTTGTGAGTCGAGATGTGGGCCACGTGGTAACGCGCCCCGGTCAACTGCGCCAGCACCAGGTCGCGGGCCACCATGACGTCTTCCGAGGCGGCGGGAATGCCGCGCAATCCCCAGCGCACCGAACGGGCGCCTTCGTGCATGTCGCCGCCCGCGCTCAGGTTCAGATCCTCGCAGTGCTGGATGATCGGCAGATCGTAGGAGCGGGCGAACTCCATGGCGCGGCGCATGACGCGAGCGCTCATCACCGGCAGGCCATCATCGGAAATGGCGACCGCTCCGGCCGCCTTCATGGCGCCGATGGCGGCAAGCTCTTCGCCGGCGCTCCCCTTGGTGATGGCGCCGATGGGGAACACGTTGACCGGCGCCAGGCGCCGCGCGCGCTCCACGATGTAACTGGTGACGGTGGCGCTATCGTTCACCGGCTTGGTGTTGGGCATGGCGCAAACGGAAGTGAACCCGCCCGCCGCCGCCGCGCGCGCGCCGCTCTCGATGGTTTCGGCGTGTTCGAAGCCCGGCTCGCGCAGATGGACATGCATGTCGATAAAGCCGGGGGCCACCACCAGTCCGGTGGCATCGAAGACTTCGCCCGCAGGCGCGGCAAGATTCTCCGCCACGCCCACAATGCGGCCGTCGGCGATGAGCACGTCGGCGATGCGGTCGGTTTGCGAGGCGGGATCGATCACGCGGCCATTACGGATCACGATGGACATGGGCTATCCAATCACCCTTTCCAGCACCGCCATGCGCACGGCGATGCCGTTCTCCACCTGGTTGAGGATGACCGAGCGCTGAAAATCGGCGACCTCGGAGGAAAGCTCGCGGCCGCGGTTGATCGGGCCGGGGTGCATGACGATGGCGTCCGGGCGGGCCAGGTCCAGGTGCTCCAGTTGCAGACCATAAAAGCGGAAATACTCGCTGGCCGGAAACGACGCTTCGTGTTGCCGCTCCAGTTGCACGCGCAGCATCATGATCACGTCGGCATCGCGAATGGCCTCGCGGATATCGGTAGTCAGGGTCACGCCGGGCGCCAGTTGCGCCAGCTCGGCCGGCAGCAGGGAAGCCGGGCCGCAGAGCACGATTCGCGAGCCGAACTTGGCCAGCAGGTGCACGTTGGAGCGCGCCACGCGCGAGTGCGCGATGTCGCCGATGATGGCCACCTTGAGGCCTTCGAGCGACGGCCGGCGGTCGAGAATCGTGCGCGCGTCGAGCAGCGCCTGGGTGGGATGCTCGTGTGCACCGTCGCCGGCGTTGATGATCGGCGTCGGCAGGTGGCGCGCCAGAAAGTGCGGTGCGCCCGAGGCCGCGTGCCGCATCACGATGGCGTCCGGCCGCATGGCGGCCAGCGTATTCAGCGTATCCACCAACGATTCGCCTTTGGAGACGCTCGATCCGGCAGCCGTGATCGACACCGCATCGCCGCCCAGCCGCTTGGCGGCGATCTCAAAACTCGTGCGCGTGCGCGTGGAGGCCTCATAAAAGAGGTTGACGATCATCTTGCCGCGCAGCGTGTCGAGTTTCTTGAGCGACTGGCTCTGGATGGGCTGGAAATGCTTGGCGCGCGCCAAAATGGCTTCGATTTCGGCGCGGTCGAGCTCTTCGATTCCGAGCAACCCGGCCGGCATCGGTTATGCCTCCTGGGCGTCTGCCCGTTCCACCAGGAGGACTTTTTCCATGCCGTCCACCTCCTGGAATTTCACTTCGATGATCTCGAGGTCGCTGGTTTGCACGGCGCGGCCCACGAAGCGCGCCTCAATCGGCAATTCGCGATGGCCGCGGTCGATGAGCACCAGAAGCTGCACGCGCGACGGACGGCCGTGATCGAACAGCGCATCGAGCGCGGCGCGAACCGTGCGCCCGGTGTACAGAACGTCGTCTACCAGAATGATGTCCTTGCCCTGCACCGAAAAAGGAATGTCGGTCGAGCTCACCACCGGTTTGATATCGACGGTCGTCAGGTCGTCGCGGTACAGTTTGATGTCCAGGATGCCGGACGGAATCTTACGATTCTCGAGCGCCTCGATCTTCCGCGCCAGCCGTTGCGCCAGCGGAACGCCCCGGCGGCGGATGCCGATGAACGCGAGCAAATCGAGGTCCTTGGTCTTCTCGAGTACTTCGTGCGCCAGCCGCACCAGCGTCCGGTCGATTTCCGAAGCGCTCATGAGCTGGGCCTTTTCGCGGATGACAGACATATCGGTTCCCAGGACAGGGTATCACGCTGCCCGCAAGGTTGGGCTCGTACCCGGCCACAGGAGCAGGATCGGCGCGGCGGCCTATGGCCGAGGCCCGGATCGCATCGCGATTGCGATTTCGTCGAGACTCTTGCTGATTCGATCGACCGCACGGCTGATTCGCACAATCGCCTGCACGAGTAGAACGACAGCGACAGCCGCCGTGCCGTAGATAGCCAATCCCGTCAGTAGTTCCAGTAATTGTGACACCATCCGTTCAATCCTACCGCAGCCACGATATGCGCGGGCGATGGATATGCCAGGCAAGGGTGCGCGATGCAGCCATGGAGCGCTCTTCAGTCCTCGAAGGAAATGCTGGGCAAGCTAAAAGCATGCCCCACCCGACCGCGCGCTGCATTACCATCATCGGTGGTGACCAATCCATGGGAATCAAAACGGTATGCGCGGGCCTGGCGGTTGCGCTTTCGCTCGCGGCGCAGACGCCTATCAGCGTCCAGGTGCTGAACCAGACCAACTCCAGCGCCGGGCTGAACGGCCGGCTTCAGTCTTTTATGTCCACGGCGTTTCAGCCCGCGGAATGGGATGACGCCTTTTTCACCAACATCCCCTCCGGCGCCGCCTTGCTCTGGCAACTCGCGCCCCAGCATACACGTTTGCAGCCAGTCTCGCAGGGCGTCCCGATGACTGGCGCGAACCAGTGGAACTTCACCACGCTCAATGACATACTCCTCCCCGTGCTGAACACCGGCGATCACAGTCCCGAGTTGCAACTCGCCACCGGGCCCGCATTCATGGATGATGCGAACGGGCATCTGCTGCCGGCCAACTTCGCCGCCTTCGCCGCATACTGCGCTAACGTGGTGCGCTACTACAACACCGGGGGGTTCGACGTCAACGGTGTACACTACCAGTCGCCGAGCCCCTATCACATCACCTGGTGGGGTATTTTCAACGAGCCGAATGGCAATGGCCTCACCGCGTCCCAATACGTTACCCTCTACAACCTGGTGGTGCCGGCCATGCAAGCGGCCGATCCCACCATCAAGTTCGTGGCCATCGAGGAGTCCGACTACGGTAGCCAGTCGCAACTCTACGTTCCGACCTTCGTGCAGCAAGTGACGGCACAAGTGGATGTGGTGGCGCTGCACTATTATTCGACCTGCAACCAGACAAGCACCGATCAGTCCATCATGGGTAGCATCCCGGGGTTTTTAGCCGACCTGAAATACGTGCAGGGGCAGTTGCAAACCAACCCCGCCCTGGCGAACGTGCCGGTTTGGGTGACGGAGAACAACGTCAACGCCGACTATGGCTTGAGCAATGGCCTGAGCGCCTGTAATGCCGGACAGACTTACCACACCGACTACCGAGCCACCGACGCTTTCTTCGCGGCCTGGCGTCCCTACCTGTTTTCGCAACTGGCGCAGGGCGGTAATCAGTCCCTCTACCACTGGGACTTCGACGCCGATGCCGAGTTCAGCGAGGTCGACTACACGTCCGGCGACACCTACCTCAGCTACTGGACCGATTACGAACTGGCGCACCTGTTTCCCTCGCCGCCCGGCGCGACCATTCTGCAAGTGACGAACTCGAACCCGAGCGCGCTCGAAGCGCTGGCCGTGCGCAACGATGACGGCTCAGTGGCGATCCTGCTGGCCAACCACGCCGTCCGCAACTCGACCGACAATAACGGCCCCGGCGTGGCCGCCAATGTCACGCTGGACGTCTCCGCGTTGGGCTCCTTCTCGGTCGCCAACGTCGCCGCCATCAACGCCAATACCAGTCCTGCCTTGGGCCCCTCGACGCAATCGGTCACGCCGCAAGGAACCATCTCGGTTTCCTTCCCCGGTTACGGCGTGGCGTTCGTGCGCCTGGCCCAGGCGCAGCCGCAAATCTCGGCGGGCAGCATCGTCAACTCGGCTACCTATGCCGGTGGCGGGGTCGTCCCCGGAGAACTGGTCGACATTTTTGGGCAGAACCTAGGGCCCGCTTCAGGCGTGAGCAATCAGGTCAGCGCGGGCATCGTGCCCAATTCGCTCGACGGGGTTCGTGTATGGTTCGACGGCATTGCCGCGCCCATCCTTTATGCGAGCGCCGGCCAGCTCAACGTTGTGGCGCCCTATTCGATTGCGGCACAGACCAGCACCAGCGTGCGGGTCGAATATTTGGGCGCGTCTTCGCCCGCCGTCACCGTCCCCGTGCTGCTGGCGCAACCGGGCATCTTCACTTTGAACGCCTCCGGCGCAGGCCCAGCCGCGGTTTTGAATCCGGATTACTCGGTGAACTCCGCCACCAATCCGGCGGCGCGCGGAGACGCCATCATGATTTTCGCCACCGGGCAAGGCGTCACGTCGCCCGCCGGCGTAGACGGACTCGTGGCGACGGCCCCTTCGACGGGCGACCCACAGTTGGTGACGGTCGAGATCGGCGGCCAGACTGCCCCCGTTTCCTATGCCGGAAACGCGCCGGGCCTGGTGGAGGGCGCGCTCCAGGTCAATGCGGTGGTGCCCACAACCGTGACGCCTGGCAGCGCCGTTTCGGTCGTGGTCGCCGTGGGCGGCACAGCGAGCCCCGTCACCGCGACCATCGCCGTTCAGTAGATCCGGCTGCGGTTCTGCGACCAGTACTCAGATCTCGTACTGTGCTATCTCCGGGCCTTCTCGAGCCGGACGGTTACTGTCCGCCTTGCGCAGCAGATCGGCCAGGGTCGTGCGGTCCAGAACGTCCGAAATGGCGTCCCGCACCTCGCGCATGATGATGCGCGTTCCGCAGCCTTCTATGTCCTTGCACTCCTCGCACGGCCGGTAGGCTGTCTCGCTCGCGCACGGGATCGGCGCCAGCGGTCCCTCCATCATGCGAATGATCGACCCCAGCGTCATCGACGACGGCGGGCGGCTCAAGCGGTAACCTCCCTTGCGCCCCAACTTGCTCTCGAGCAGCCCGTGGCTCTTGAGATCCAGCAGAATCGCCTCCAGGAATTTCAGCGGGATCGACTCTTCCCGGGCAATGGACCCGATCATGACCGGTCCCTCACGATACCGCCGGGCAAGAACCTGCATCGCCTTCAGGCCATACTGGGTGCGTTTTGAGATGGTGCGCATCGCCTCTATTCAGTGTAATGCGGCATGCAGGGCGCAGATTGTCCCGAGCCGGGAATTTGCAGCGACTTTCGTCGATACCGGGCACAATCAATGCGCTGGTGCCGGCTCTGGCTGGGCGTAGTACCCGGATCGCGTGCGCACGGTTAGTCCGGGCTTGCCGATCTTAACCTCAAGCGCATGGTACTCGTTTGGACCATCTCCGGCAAGGCCGTCAAAGGTGAGGACATAAAAGGCATCGGCGTCTGTGGCGCACCTTGCGATCTCGCCCGCGACATCGTTGCTGGAATTGAGAGCCCGGCCTCCGGTTTGAACGGCAAGAACCTGTAGTGCCAAGTTTCCAATCTGCACCTGGTTTGCGTTCTTCACTCCTTTTACGAACTCCTCGTAATAAGACGTTCGCCATTCGCCTGCGTCGGCCATCCCCAATGGATCGATCTGGTAGAGAGTAATGCGAGCCTGTCGCAGCCCGTCCGAAAGACCAACGATGGTGTTGAAAACCCACTGCTGATTCTTTGGTGTCAGTTCCACGTCTGGGCCAGTGAGAAGGGGCCAGCCTGGACTGATCCAGATCACAAGTTTTCGTCCAGGCCTTGCCGTTTCGTAATTCAGGAGTTGCTTGAGCGCATTGAGGGACAACTGTTGACGGTCGGCGGCGCCGTAAAATCCTTGTGATCTGGTGATCGTGTGCAGAGCGGGTTCCTTCTGATTCAGGTCTGTGATCAAAGCGTTTCCATCTTGCGAAGACGCCTTGCCGATACTTATTCCCGAGTCGGTAAGGTAGGCCATCGATACCGGACGGGGAAGCTTGCCGTTGTCTTGCCGCAGAAACTTCGCGATTTGTTCCCGCTCGGTTGCCAGGTTTATGACCGAAGCATTGGCTTCATCGACGAGCAAGATGGCTTCCACGGGCGGATCCGTTGTCGAGGAACCGCCCTCCACGGCATGAAACGACACGATCTTCTGCGGCTGTTTGTTGTCCAGAAGCGTAAAGTCCTGCTGCTGCAGGCCGGGGACCGGTTTTCCAGACTTGTCGGTCACGACCACATCGAGCGCGATGCGGCGATGCGCACTATCCGGCGGGACGGATGCCGTAGGTCCGAACTGCCCCGCCGGTCCATTCTGCTGGGCAAACACACAAAGGAGCGAAAAGCCGAATAGACAGATGCAAATCCCGCGTCGCGAAATCATACATTCACCTCACTCTTGGTTTAGGCCGTTGTCTTCACACCTTCAGTCTGACCGATGGGGACTCTCCGCGCCAGACTCTTTCGAGCCATCCCGCCCTCGCCCGGCTCGGCGGGCTTGTGGAGGGTCTCCGGGTAGTTGGATTACCCGTTTGTCGACGCGCGGCGAGTTGGCATTGCGACCACTAACGCGCGGAGAACGCTGTTCACCGACTCCCCGCTTCTGAATACCCGCGCCACGTCCGGGTCCAGCAGTATCGCGACCGCGCCTGGCCGGGTGTGCTGGGCGAACCGGTTCGGCTTGGACTTCGCGTAATCGAAACGGTATTCGGCTCGGAGTCCGTTAACTCGTCTCACCTTGAGCTTAGTTTGCGACGTGTTCTTCATCGAAGCGGGCGCGCCCCACTACGAAGCCACGCGCAAAGCGCGCTGGAGTTCGATCGGCAGCGCGAGCTTTTGGAAGAGGCGAGCCGGGTACAAGTAATCCTCGCCCGATTCGTCGATCACGCGGATAAGATCGTTCGCCGCCGCATCCGGGTCGCTCACTACGGGATACAGCTTTCGGACCTCGAGTGACGCGGCATAGCCGCGATTCCGGAGGCACACCGCGAAGCCTTCCGTTCTCGCCCTATGAGTTCGCATGGCTAGTCCACAAAGCGCTTTATCTTCAGTTCTTTCTTTCCAATGCCCGATGCTTCGTACCAATGGATCTCTGCTTCCCGTATCGTACCATTGGGAAGCTTAACCCTCGCATACCCCTTGCGCTTTCGCCACCTTCCTGGGCCATACATCTTCCGCAGACGGGGCAGTTCGCGAATAGAACCGCCCGCCGCGAACGTTTCCGCGCCGGCAATCTCACCGCAGACCTCGAAGAACACTCCGTCGGCATTCTATCATTTGTCCGGGCGGGAACACCCGGGCGGGAACACTATGGATGTCGCTGCGGCAGGAATCTCGGGGGGCGGCGGCGGGCTTTTGGAAGCTTGGCTGGGACGCAGGGATTCGAACCCCGATACGCAGATCCAGAGTCTGCAGTCTTACCGTTAGACGACGTCCCAACTGCAAGCTCATTTTAGCACCGCGGGCGAGCGGAATTCATCCGTGGCTCGTAGTACACTGGATCTTCAACATGCGGAACTGGTTGCGGGCAGGCCTGGCGCTGGTGGCGTGTGCGGCGGGGGCTCAAGCGGTGGATTGGAAGGCGCTCCAGCCGCAAGGCTACGTGAGCGACTTCGCGGGCGTCATTCCGGATTCCAATCGCGCGCCGCTCGAAGCTTACTGCGCCGCCGTCGAACAGTCGACCGGAGCGCAGATGGCGCTGGTAACCATTCCATCACTCGAAGACGAACCCATCGAGGACGTCGCCAACACCATTTTCCGCGCCTGGGGCGTGGGGCTGAAGGGCAAGAATGAAGGCATCCTGATGCTGCTGGCGGTGCACGACCGCCGGAGCCGGCTCGAAGTCGGTTATGGGCTGGAGCCGATTTTGCCCGATGGCCTGAGCGGCAGCATCCTGCGCCAGATGCGCCCGGCGCTACGCCAGGGCGATTACGGCGATGCCATGCTGGCGGCCGCCGAAACCATCGGCAACGCCATCGCGCAAGCCAAGCACGTGACCCTTACCGCCAGTCTGCCCCGGCGCCACCGGCCCAGCGCGTCGGATTCGATTCCCTGGCCGATGATCCTGGGTGGAATCGTCCTGCTCTTCTGGCTGATTCGCGCGGGAGGGTCGCGCGGCCATGGTGGCGGTGGTATTCTCACCGGCTTGATTCTGGGTAATCTGATTGGCGGCTCCTCTTGGGGCGGCCGCGGCGGCGGCGGATTCGGCGGGTCCGATTCCGGCGGCGGCTTCGGCGGCTTTGGCGGCGGCGATTCCGGAGGCGGCGGCGCCTCCGGCAACTGGTAGGTGTGGCATGGACAAGCGACTCGATCAACTGGTAGAAAAACTGAAGAAGGCCTTCGGCGAGCGGCTGGTATCGGTGGTGCTCTACGGCTCGGCCGCCGCCGGCGATCATCACGCCGGCTTTTCCGATTTCAACATTCTGTGCGTGCTCGGCGAGCTGACGCCGCGCGAGCTGGCCGCGGCCGCGGAGCCGTTCCGCTGGTGGCGCGAACAGGGCAGCCCCGCGCCGCTGCTCCTCACCGAACACGAGCTCACCAGTTCCGCCGATTGCTTCGCCATCGAGTTCCACGACATGCAAAGCCATCACCGGCTGCTCTTCGGCAAGGACGTCATCCCGGCGCTGGTGGTGGAGGATACTTTCTATCGCGCGCAGGTGGAGCACGACCTGCGCGCCAAGCTCTTGCGGCTGCGCCAAAAGGCTTGCGGAATGTTGGCCGACCAAAACCTGCTGCGCCGCCTGCTGCTCGATTCGGTGTCCACTTTTTGCGTGCTCTTCCGCCACGCCCTCCTGCTCCATGGCGTAGAAGGGTCACCCAAGAAGCGCGAAGTGGTGCGGTTGGCCCAGGAGCGTTTCGGCATCGATCCGGCGCCGTTCGAAAAACTGTTGGATGTGCGCGAGGCGCGCATCAAGCCCAAGGAGATGGACCCGCTCATCGTGCTGGCCGCTTACCTGCGCGCCATCGATACGGTGATCGATGCGGTGGACCGCCTGGAGAAATAGGAGAGAGACGTGAAAATTGCCCTGATTGTGATTCTGGTGCTATTGGTGCTGGGGCTGATGGTGGGCGGCAAGTTCGTCAGCACCCGCAACGACCTGGTGACCCAGCGCGAAGCAGTGACCAGTCAATGGTCCGACGTGGATGTGGCGCTGCAGCGCCGCGCCGACCTGATTCCCAACCTGGTGAACACCGTGAAAGCCTTCGCCCAGCACGAAACGGAAGTGTTCAAGGATATTGCCGACGCCCGCGCCCGGCTCGCCGGCGGCCGCACGCCGGGGGAGAAAATTCAGGCCAATCAGCAGCTCGATACCGCCATCTCCCGGCTGTTGGTGATCGCCGAAAACTATCCCCAGCTCAAATCCAACGAAAATTTTCTGCGCTTGCAGGACGAACTGGCGGGCACCGAAAACCGCATCGCGGTGGAGCGCCGCAAATACAATGAAGCGCTCCAGCGCTACAATACCTCCATCGCGCTCTTCCCCAACAACCTGGTGGCAAGCATGTCGGGCATGGCGCGTAACGACGCGTACTTCCAGACCGAACCCGGAGCCCGCACCGCGCCGAAGGTGCAGTTTTGATTCGAGCGTGGCGACCCGGCGCCGAGCGCCAGTGACCATCGGAGAAGCATCATGCGTTTGGGACAAGCAAAAGTCGAAGGCCGGTTGATCGCCGCGGTTTGGGAAGGCGATCTGGCGCGGCCCATCCCCAGCCACACCACGCTGGATCTGATACGGCGCGCGGAGACCGAGAACCGGCCCCTGTCCGCCTTGGCTGCCGAACTGGCCAGCCGCCACGCCGAAAAACTCGCGCCGGCTTTGCCCGTGCAGCCCCCGGAAATCTGGGCTTGCGGGTGCACTTACGAAGCCAGCTCCAGCTTTCGCGATGCCGAGCATGGGACGCGCGAAGGCATGTATGCCTACGTGTATCGCGAACCGCGGCCGGAGATCTTCTTCAAGGGCACGGCGCGCGTTTGCGTGCCGTCCGGGCAGCCCATCGGCATTCGCGCCGATTCGCGCTTCACCGCGCCCGAACCGGAGCTGGCCGTGGTGCTGGGCAGCCGCGGCCGCATCGCGGGCTACACGCTCGCCAACGACGTTTCCGCCTGGGACATCGAGCGCGAGAATCCTCTCTACCTGCCGCAATCCAAGGTCTACGACAGTTGCTGCGCCCTCGGCCCGGTGATCCTCACCGCCGACGCGCTGCCGGATCCCTATGCGCTCGACATCACCTGCACCATCGAGCGCGGCGGGCAGGTCATTTTCACGGGCTCCGTTTCCACTTCCACGCTGCATCGGCGTCTGGAGGCGCTGATCGCCGCGCTTACCTTCGCCAACCGCGTGCCGCTGGGGACCGTGCTACTGACCGGAACCGGAATCATCGTGCCGCAGGAAGCCGCGCTCTCGCCCGGCGATATCGTCCGCATTCGCGTCCCCGAAATCGGGGAACTGGTGAATACGGCGGCGGTGGTCGGATAGCGGCTGTGCTTGAGGCAGTGGATGCCGCTGGGGGTTAGTTCAATTCCGCCTCGGTGAGCTGGGCCTTGAGCAGGTCAGAAAGATAATTAGCCAACACCGAGACATCGAAGTGGCCCTGATCCCATGCCCGGTCTGCGGCTTTGAGAGCGGCATAGTAGGGTGGCCGGTTTTCCCTAATCCGCTCCGGCACGATTTTCTTTCCGGGCAGCAATTGGCCGTGCTTCAAGCAAATTAGGTAATAGCAAGCAGCCCTCGCGGTTCTTCCGTTGCCCTCTATGAACGGATGAATCCAGTTGAGCCTCCACAGTGCATACGCCGGAAGCACGGTGGGATGATCCAAAATCTCCCAATTCTCGTGGATGACAGAAAAAAAACGGTCCATCTGATTGGGGACGTCCTTAAAGTGAGGCGGGAAGTGATTCCCGACATAGATTGGCTCTTCGCGGTAGCGCCCTCCAAACTGGGAAATATTCGAGACAGCCGCGTAATTCAAGGCCCAAAGCGTGTATTTATCGAAAAACTCGATGCCCTTCTTCAGGCCAATTTCAATGCAGTTAGACAGTAAGTCATACTGCCGCAGGAGGTTTTGCTCTTGAATCTTGGCGTAAAGAGCAGGATCGTCTTTTTCCCTGACGGACATCTGAAAAGGGCCTGAGAATAGCGCGGATTCAACTCTGCAGTCTTATGTGTTTCGACGCGAGCCGAACGCTGTCCTTTGTAATCAGCGCTGAATCGGCAGGAGCATTGCCGAAGGCGAAGCTAACTCTTTGCTCCTGCAACTCCTCCTCCGTCACGACTTTGTTGCGGGACGCATCCAGCAGGCGCATCAACTCAGGGTCTGGTGCCGTGACGTTTTGAAACTGCTTCCGATCAGGCATAGCGCGCGTCCCCCAGTCCAAATCATAACTCAATCCACACTTCCGTGTGATCTTTTTGATTGGTCCCGTCTATACCACTAATTCTCCGGCGGGGGATGGACCGAAGGCCCCGGTCTTCAGCCTCGTCTAATCCTCGAACATCCCTTCGAACAGCACCGAGGTCAAATAGCGCTCGGCGGCGTCGGGCAGGATAGTGACGATGGTTTTTCCGGCGAACTCCGGCAGCTTCGCCAGGCGCACGGCCACGGCTGCGGCGGCGCCGCACGAAATGCCGGCCAGGATGCCTTCTTCCTTGGCCAGCCGACGCGCCATCTCAATCGCCTCTTCGTTGCCGATCGCCTCTACCCGGTCCACCACGCTCAGATCGAGCGTGTCCGGGATGAAGCCCGCGCCGAGGCCCTGGATCTTGTGCGGCCCCGGTTTCATGGGCTGCCCCGCCAGCTTCTGCGCAATCACCGGGCTGGCCGCCGGCTCAATCCCCACGGCGATGATCTGCTTGCCCTTAGCCTGTTTGATGTAGCGGGCCACGCCGGTGATGGTTCCCCCGGTGCCGATGCCGGAAACGAGCACGTCGATGGTGCCGTCGGTGTCATCCCAAATCTCCGGGCCGGTGGTCTCGAAATGGATCGCCGGATTGGCCGGGTTCGAGAACTGCTGCAACAACACGTAGCGCGCGGGATCGGAAGCGCGGATTTCCTCAGCCTTGGCAATCGCGCCCGCCATGCCGCCCGCGCCTTCGGTCAGCACCAGTTTGGCTCCCAGCACCCGCAGCACCTTGCGCCGCTCGACGGACATGGTGGATGGCATGGTCAGGGTGATCGGATAGCCGCGCGCCGCAGCCACGTACGCCAGCGCGATACCGGTGTTGCCGCTGGTCGGCTCGATCAAGTGCTTGCCCGGTTTCAGCACCCCGCGCTTCTCCGCGTCCCACACCATGGACGCGCCGATGCGGCACTTCACGGAGTAGGCCGGATTGCGCCCTTCGATCTTGGCCAGCACGGTGGCCCGCGCGCCGTCCGTCACGCGGCGAAGCTTCACCAGCGGGGTGTGCCCGATGCTCAACGAATTGTCGTCGTAAACCCTCACTCAGATCTCCCAGTTCAATACGCCCTTGCTCTGTCTTTCGGCCCAGTCGCGCAGCAGTTCCCCGATGCTGGTGTGGTCGATGATGGCCGCCACCGCCAGATCCACCCGATCCCACATGTCCGTGAACGGCGTCTCGGTTTTCGACCGGCCGCACCCGGTGCCCTCCGGCGGGCCATCCACCGACCGTATCACCTCGCCGACCGTGATCGAATCCGCCGCCCGCGCCAGCAGGTATCCGCCCTCGGCCCCGCGCCGCGACTCCACGAACCCCGCCTGTTTCAGCCCCACCAGGATCAATTCCAGGAATTTCTGCGGTATCTTCCGCCGCCGCGCAATGTCCGCGATCTTCACCGGTTCGCCGGGTTTCTGCGAGGCCAGGTCCAGAATCGCTCGTAGCGCGTAGTCAGCCTTGACGGAAGTCGTCATACCAAGGGGGCAATCTCCTCGATCCCAACAGAGATTCTAGGTCAAACCGGAGCCGCCGCGCAATTCCTGTGGCGCGCGACACAAAAATGGACATCACGTCTCAACCTCGTGCGCGAGAATAGCTCCGGAGCAGCGAAACGCCCGGGCTCGCACGGCCGGCATTAGGGCATGGCAGGGGATAGTCAGTTCAGCCAGCGGCAACCGCTCGGTTGAAAATCACGCCGCGCGGCGGAAGAAAAGCCGAGATGACTCTCGGCTCAGCAGCCTGGACAGGCCGCGCCACGGTGCTCGGCTTCATCCCCTTGGGAGGGCCGCAGGCCCAGGGTCACTCCCTATGGTCGCGGCTCCGATCATTGATGCAACATCCCTCTGATCGTGTCGGCGCCAAGCGCCAGCGTGATGCCGATGATGAAGGCAATCGAGACCCACGTGACCAGGTTGAACCAGCGCGGGTTGACCCACTCCCCCATCAGGTCCTTGCGGTTGATCAGCAGGATCATGGGGATCAGCACGAACGGCAGCAGCACGCCGTTCAGCACCTGCGAGAGCAGAATCATTTTCACCAGCGGGAAGTGCGGCAACAGCACCACGCCGGCGCCGGCCACGATCAGCAGCGTATAGAGCAGATAGAAGATCGGCGCTTCCCGCAGCCTCTTGTCGACGCCGGTTTCGAAACCCAGCCCTTCGCAGACCGAATAGGCGGTGGATAGCGGCAGGATGGAGGCGGAGAAAATCGAGGCGTTGAACAGGCCGGCGCTGAACAGCAGAAACGCATACTGGCCGAATGGCTTGAGGCCCAGTGCGGCCTCCCCGGCATCCTGAATGTCCTTCGGCGCCACGCTGTAAATGGCTCCCGCGCAGGCCACGATGATGAAGAACGCAATCACGTCCGTCATGATGCAGCCCACCACCACTTCCACGCGCGACGCGGCATACTCCTTGACTGTGATGCCTTTTTCGACCACTGCCGATTGCAAGTAAAACTGCATCCACGGCGCGATGGTAGTGCCCACCATGCCGATCAGCATGTAGATGTAATCGCGGTCCAACATGAGCACCGGCTTGACGCTGTAAATCGCGGCTTCCTTCCAGTCCGGTTTCACCAGAATGCCGGAGATGATGTAGGACCCATATAGAACACAGGCGAACAGGAATATTTTCTCGACGCTGCGGTAATTGCCCTTGACCACCAGAAACCATACAGCCAGGGCGGAAAGCGGCACGGAGACGTAGCGGCTGATGTGGAATAACTCGGTCGAGCTGGCGATGCCGGCGAATTCCGCGACCACGTTGGTGAAGTTAGTCAGCACCAGCAAGGTCATCATGATGAACGTAATCCGCAGGCCGAACTCTTCGCGGATCAGGTCCGACAGGCCCTTGCCGGTCACGGCGCCCATGCGCGAACACATTTCCTGGGTGATGATCAACAGGAGCGTGATGGGGATCAGCGTCCATAGCGGCAGGTAGCCCCAGCGGGCGCCGGCGGCGGAATAGGTGTAAATGCCGCCGGAATCGTTGTCCACCATGGCGGTGATGAACCCCGGCCCGATGACCGCGAAGAAGATCAGAAAGTGGTTGCGGTACCGGCTGAACAGTCGTCCCATGCCTATTTCTGCCTCAGCACGGAAATGATGTCGTCGGCGGTGATCACGCCGGTCAGTTTGCCGTCCTCGTCCACCACGGGCAACGTCAAAATGTTGTACTTGTCGAACTGCTCGGTGACGCGGTCCTGCGATTCCCCGACCGGCGCTTGAATCAGCGGATCGCTAGCCAACTCTTTCAATAGCGAATCGACAGGCGCCACGAACAACCGCGCCAGCGGGATGGCGGCCACCAGCTTTTCCCGATCATCCACCAGAAAAATGGTGTTGAGCTGTTCCAACAGGTCCTCGCTGGCGCGCAGCGCCACCAGCGCGTCGGCCACGGTAGCGGCTTCGGGAAGCGCCACGTACTCGGTGTTCATCATGCCGCCGGCCGTGTCTTCGTCGAACTCCAGCAGTTCCTGGACCTCCGTCTTGGGCTCCGCCTCCATCTCGCCCAGAATCTCTTCGCTGGTTTCGTCCTGCAGTTCCGAAAGTGCGTCAGCCGCTTCGTCGGGTGCCATCTCCTCGACGATGTCGGCCGCTTTTTCGGGTTCGAGCGATTCCAGAATCGCCGCCTGCATCTTGGGTTCGATTTCCGAAAGCGCGTCGGCCGCCACTTCGCTGTCTATGGTTTCGAAGATCGCTTCGCGCTCGGCCGGGCTCAGTTCCTCGACGATGTCGGCCAGGTCCGCCGGGTGCAGTTCTTCGAGCCTGTCATAACTGATGGCGAGCCGCAGGCGCCGCAGCGGATCGGATTCCACCACATTGCAAAGTTCCCAGCGGATGGAGTTCGGCGGGATGGGTTCCTGCAGCCGCCGGATCCAGCGCCCGGGCATGCCGCCCTGCAGCAGACGGCGGACCACGCTGCGCAGCCCCACGTCCACTTCCACCACGTGCAGCGTGGCGTGCCCGCCCTCCTGGCGAATCTCCATGGTGAGGTCGTTCACTCGCACCACCTTGCGGCCGGTCACGTCGATGATCTGCTGGTCCAGCAGGTCGCGCGCGATGCGCAGGATGCAATCGTCTTCGTGATAGGGAACGAGTTGTTCGTCGCCGAGGCGGATTCCGGTTTCGCGGCCGATTTCGGCGATCTGGTCGTGGCGCACGGTCAGCCATGCGTCGCCACCGCCCACCAGGTAACGATCGATGCGCGAAGCGTGCTCGCGGGGAACCAGCGCGGCGTCCTTGACGCGCCCGATGCGGCTGCCCTTGAGATCGAGCACCGGCATGCCCATCAGCTCGGTAAAGAATAGCAGATTGTCCGCCATCGAAGTCACCGGCGCGCCGTCTGCGCAGCCCGAGCGCGGGTTACCTGCTTCGATGTCGCTCGTTCGGATGCGCTCTACACGGCTTTTGCTCTGACGCCATTCCCAATATGGCGCATCCGTGCGCGGAATCGCAAGGAAAAAAAAGAGCCGCGGCGGCTAAAGCCGATGCCGTTCGGTTAGAGCAACGGCAAGGAAAGCCGGGCTGGGTCAATCCAGCCTGGCTGGCGTGTAGCGGGGCGTCATCAGGTGCACGATGATGAGCGCCACGAAGTAGGACGATCCACAGACGGCGAACACCGGAATATAGCTGTGGGTCCACTCCACCATATAGCCGGTGAACTTCTGGAACAGGGCACCGCCGATAGCGCCGACCATTCCGCCAATCCCCACCACGCTCGCCACGGCCGCCTTGGGAAACAGGTCCGACACCACCGTGAACAGGTTGGCAGACCACCCCTGATGGGCCGCCATCGCCAGCCCCGTCAGCCCCACCACCACCCACAGGTTCTTCGCAAAAGGAGCGTAGAGCACAGGCAGGACGGCCACCGCGCACACCAGCAGGGCGCTCTTGCGCGCCACGTTCAGACTCCTGCCGCCCTTGAGCATGGCTCCGGAAAGCCAGCCTCCGCCCACGCTGCCGATGGAGGACAGGCCAAAGGCCAACGCCACCGGCAACCGGTTGGAGTGAATGTTCAGGTGGAACGTCTCCTGCAAATAGCCGGCCAGCCAGAAAATGTAAAACCACCAGATGGGATCGCTGAGGAATTTGGCGATGGCGAACACCCAGGTTTCCTTGCACGGCAGCAGGCGGACCCAGGCGACTTTTTCCACGCGTTCCCCGGGATCGCTCTGGATGTGCGCCAGTTCGGCGGCGGAAACCGAGGGATGCTTCTCCGGCTTGGCATACATCAGCAGCCAGAACACCAGCCAGACAAAACCGGTAGCGCCGGCGACCACGAAGGCGCCGCGCCAGGTGAAAGCAACCACCAGCAGCGGCACCAGCAGCGGGCACGCGACGTTACCGAAATTGGCGCCGGAATTGAAAATGCCGGTCGCCAGCGCCCGCTCGCCCCTGGGAAACCATTCCGCCACGGTCTTGATGCAGGCGGGAAAGTTGGCGGCTTCTCCAAGACCTAGAAAGAACATCGCGATGCCGAACGTCAGGACCGAACTGGCTGCGCCCGGCGACATGGCGGCGACGCTCCACAACACGATGGCGATGGCGAGGCCTTTGCGCGTGCCCAGCCAGTCCGTGAACCATCCCGCGCCCACCAGTCCAATCGCGTAGGCGATTTGGAACGCGACCAGGACGTTCGAATACTGGATGGCGTTCCAGCCGATGTAATGCTGCAGCGTGTCCTTCAGATAACCGAGCACGCCGCGGTCGACGTAAGCAATCACTGTGGAGAAGAAGAGCAGCGCGCAGATATACCAGCGATAATGCGACGTCAATGGGCGGACTTGGCCGGGCGGCATGAAGCTCTGATTATAGCCTCCAGCAAGTGACGCGGCCCCAGGATGGGGAGGTCCGGCTTGGGAAGATACGGGCAAGCAAGAGGCAAACTAAAGACAAGATTTGGGCAAGCTAAAGCATGCCCTACCGACGTTGGTTGGATACACTGAAGGTTTCCGGGAATCGCTAAAGAGAATGTGCGGGATTGCGGGATTTACGCGGCTGAGCGGGGTGTGGGACCGGGAGGTGGCCGGGCGCATCATCGAGGCCATACACCACCGGGGGCCGGACCAGCAGGGGATATACGAGGGCAGCGAAATCACGCTGTGCGCGGTGCGGCTGAAGATCATCGACCTGGCCGGCGGCGATCAGCCGATCGTAAGCGATGACGGCGGCACCGTGATTGTCTTCAACGGCGAGATATACAACCACAGGGAGATCCGGCGTGAGCTGGAGCGGCTGGGGCACCGGTTCCGATCGCAGTGTGACACCGAGACGGTGCTGCGGGCATTTATGGAGTGGGACACGGCATGCTTCGAGCGGATGCGAGGAATGTTCGGGGTGGCGCTGTGGTCGGAGGCCAGGAAGCGGCTGGTGCTGGCGCGCGACCGGATGGGGATCAAGCCGCTGTATTACTACCGCAGCGGCGACGATTTGTACTTTGGGAGCGAACTCAAGGCGATTCTGGAGCACAGCCACGTTCCGCGGCGGCTGGATGAGCGGGCGCTGGACCGGTTTCTTTCGGTCAACTACGTGCCGGGCGATCGGACGCTGATCGAAGGAATTCGAAAGGTGCCGCCGGGGCACCTGCTCGAATGGAGCCCGGGCAAGTGCCGGATAGAGCGATGGTGGGAGCTGCCGCGCGAGGGAGCGCGCCGGTATTCGCTGGAGGCGGCGAAGGAAGAGCTGGACGGGCTGCTGCGAGAGTCGGTGCGGGAACACCTGGTTTCCGATGTGCCGCTTGGAGTGTGGGCTTCGGGCGGAGTGGATTCGTCGACGATTCTGCATTACGCGGCGGAAGAGAGCGGGAGCCGGTTGAAGACATTCTCGATTTCCTTTCGCGGACGGAGTTTCGACGAGAGTTCGTATTTCCGCGAAGTGGCGGAAGTCTACGGGACGGATCACCACGAATTCGACCTGAATCCGGAGACTGAGCTCGAGAGCGCGATTGAGGATTTTGCGTATTACTCGGATGAGCCGAGCGCGGACGCGGGAGCGCTTCCGGTCTGGTTTCTCTCGCGGATGACCCGGCAGCACGTGACGGTGGCGCTATCGGGAGAAGGCGCGGATGAGCTGTTCGGCGGGTATGAAACGTACCAGGCGGACCGGCTGGCGAGGCCTCTGCGGTTGACGCCGCGGTGGCTGCGCCGCTGGGTGCATGGGGCACTAGAGCGATACGTGCCGGTGTCGGACGAGAAGATCGGGTTGGAGTACAAGCTGAAGCGCGGGATAGAGGGAAGCTGGCTGGATCCGGACGAGGCGCACTTCTTCTGGAACGGCACGTTTTCGAGCGAACAGCTCAAAGCGATCCGGCGCGGCGGCGGCGACAATGGACTGGCGGAACTGGCGCGGCGCGTGGCGACAGGCAATTGCGGCGTGGTGGAGCGATATCTGCGGGTGGACCAGAATTACTACCTGCCGGACGACATCCTGTACAAGACGGACCGCATGAGCATGGCGCACTCGCTGGAGGTGCGGCCGTCGATGCTCGACCACCGGATCGTGGAGTTCGCGGCGCGGCTGCCGGTGCGGTTGAAGATTCGCGATTGGCGGCAGAAATACGTGCTGAAGGAACTGATGCGCGGGAAGCTGCCGGAACGCGTACTCAACCGGAAGAAAGCCGGCTTCGACATACCGACGCACGACTGGTTCCGGCGGCCACTGCGGCGGCTGCTGATGGATACGCTGACGCCGGAAGCGGTCAAGGCGAGCGGCATTTTCCATGAGCGGGCGATTGAAGCGCTGATCCGCGATCACATGGAGAGGCGCATCAACGCGGGATACCATCTATGGGGCCTGCTGACGCTGTTCCTGTGGATGAAGCGATGGAAAGTGGAACTGCATAGGGCGACGGTGGCGGAGGCGGCGCTGGCGGGCGAGTAAGGGAAGAAAAGCCGAGATGACTCTCGGCTCAGCAGCCTGACAGGCCGCGCCACGCCTGCGGCTCCGATCACACTAAGTGGCGGGCGGGCGGCGGCGAGCCAAATCGTCTTCACCAATACAAGAAAAAGTTTCGTTCGTGAGTTTTCAATAAGTTGAGATGTAATTCGGGGCGGGTGTGCGATCGCTCCGATGATACATTCAAAACGGGAAGAGGGTTGCGCGGCTTCGCGAGTCAATCGCGGAGCCGATTTTTTTTGGACAAACAATGACTAGCAAGGTGAAGAGAAGCGCTAAGACGATTTCCAAGCCTTGTGAGGATTGCACCTATTATCAGGCGCTCAAACAGAAGCTCAAGGTTTCGGAAGTGCTCACGAGGGCCATCGCCAAATTCGAGGAGAGGATCACGGAGACCGATTTCAGCCCCTCGGTGGGTGACTATATCAAGCTCGTACAGATGAAGAAGGAGTTAGAGGAGGCAGCCGACGAGGCGAAGGAGATCAAAGTGACATGGGTCGAGCCAGTGACGTCCGACTCCGAGAGATAGCCTATGACCCATTGCCCTCCCAGAAATCCTTTCACGAACTGACAGCGCGTTTCAAGGGATTCTCAGGGCCGATCGGGAGCGGCAAGAGCCAGGCGCTTTGCCAGGAAGCGATCCGGCTGAGTTACTTGAATCCGAGGCGGATGGGACTGCTGGGGGCGCCGACCTACCAGATGTTACGGGACGCGACGCAGGCGACGCTGTTCGAGATATTAGACAGCAACCGAATTCCGTACGAGCACAACAAGGCGGAGAACACGCTGCGGATGAAGGACACGGGATCGCGGATTGTGTTCCGGCCGGTGGATGAATTCGAACGGCTGCGCGGAACCAACCTAGCGTGGTTCGGACTAGATGAGCTGACATACACACCGGAGGCGGCGTGGCTGCGGCTGGAGGGCCGATTGCGGGACCCGAAAGCGCAGCGACTGTGCGGCTTCGCGGTGTGGACGCCGAAAGGTTACGACTGGGTGTTCCGGAAATTCGTGGAGGGACCCAGCAAGGGGTACGGGGTTGTGGTGGCGCAACCCTACGAGAATCGGTTCCTGCTGGCGAGGGTGCCCGATTTCTATGACCGGCTGCAGGAGAGTTACGACGAGCGGTTCTTCCGGCAGGAAGTGCTGGGCGCGTACCTGAGCCTGAGCGGAAGCACGGTATACAGCTCGTTCGCGCGGGCTGAGAACCTGAAGGACCTGGGCCGCGACCAGAGGCTGCCACTGCTGTGGGCGTTGGACTTCAACGTGGATCCGATGAGCTCGCTGGTGGTGCAGATGGTGGACGGCAAGGTGCTAGTGCTGGATGAAATCGTGGTGCGAAACGGGACGACGATGGACGCCAGCGAGGAATTCCTAAAGCGGTATCCGGACCATTGGGCGGGCGTTCACATTTATGGAGACGCGTCGGGAAACCAGCGGCAAACGACGGGGGCGACGGACTACGAAATGATCCGCGAATACTTTCAGGTGCACTCGGGGATGACGCTTCAGTACCGCGTTCCGAGGGCGAACCCGAGCGTGCGGGAACGGATCAATTTGACGAATGCGAAGTTGCGATCGGCGACGGGAGACGTCGGGTTGCTGGTGGACCCGAAGTGCAAGGAACTGATCAAGGATTTGGAGCAGGTGACCTACAAGGCCGATTCGAACACGATCGACAAAGACCGGGACCGAATGAGGACGCACCTATCGGACGCGTTGGGATACCTGTTGTGGCAGGAATGCAGAATGCTTCCCAGAATCGGGGAGCGGCGGGAGCGATTGTTCTAATCATGGAGACGATCAACCGGGAGCATCCGGAATACATCGCGCGCAAGGCGACGTGGAGACGCTACAAGGACCTGTACTTGGGCGGCGAACAGTTGCGGGCACGCGCCGCGGAGTACCTGCTGCGGCGGAATAAAGAACCAGGCGAGATCTACCAGGAGCGGCTGAGCCGGGTGTTTTACCAAAACTACATCGGATCGATCGTGGACTGGTACGCGTCGACGCTGATGCATCGCGAGCCGGCGCTGATGCTGGAAGGGACCGACGCCGGGGCAAAGAACTTCTACAGCCTGCTGGCGAACGACTGCGACCTGAAGGGCACCAGCCTAAGCGAGTTCTTCCGCAAACGATTCGTGGAAGCGCTGGTATACGGCTCGAGCTACCTGGTGGTGGACTTTCCGCGCACGTCGGGGCCGGCGCTAACGCGGGCGGAAGAAGACGCCGCGGGGACGTCGCGAGCGTACCTGGCGGACTACGGCGCGGACGAAGTCATCAACTGGAACTACGACCCGCACGGGGGGATGGACTGGGCGGTAATCCGGACGTCATGTCTCCAGCAATCGAAGGTGACGGACGCGAGGTGGGAACAGGAAACGCGCTGGATCTACTACGACCGGGAGAATTATCAAATTTACCGGAAGGCGGGCGAGGGGCAGCCGATCGAGAGAATCGACGAGGGGCGGCACGCGCTGGCCTCGCTGGGCCGGGTGCCGCTATTTCAGATGCGGGTGACCGAGGGACTGTGGCTGATGAACAGAGCCGCGCTGCTGCAACTGGAACACTTCAACAAGTCGAATGCGCTGGGGTGGGCGCTGACGATGGGGCTGTTCGCAATGCCGGTGGTCTATTCGGAACGCGAGTGGAACCAGATGGTGGGCGAGTCGTATTACATACAACTTGGACCGGAGGACCGGTTTGGGTGGGCGGAGCCGGAGGGAAAAGTCTACCAGATCGCGGCGGACAACCTGGTGCAAATGAAGGATGAAATCTACCGGGTGTGTTACCTGAACAACCAAGCGATGGGAGGAGCGTCGAGCTCGGCCAATCAATCGGCGCTGGGCAAACAACTGGACTTCGCGACCACCGCCGAAGTGCTGGGGGCGTATGGGACAACGGTGCGGGAAAGCATGAAGCAGGTGCTGTGGGCGGTGGCGGGGGCGCGGCAGGACGAAGTCTCGATCGACATTGCGGGAATGGACGAATTCGACATCAACGCCTTCAGCACGGAGTTGGACGAGGCCCAAAAGCTGCTGAACCTGGGAATCCACTCCCCCACCCTGACCAAGCAGATCTACAAGCGGCTGGCATTCCAATACCTGGCCGATGCAAAGCAGGAAGTGAAGAGCCGGGTGGCGGAAGAGATCGAAGAGGCGGCGGAGTAGGGTGGCGGGAGGCGCGGGCGGACTTCCTCGGTCGCGCAAGGATGGCGGCAGGGGGAGCAATTTGCGAGGGAGTTCGGGGATAGGGGTATATGGAAGAAATCGACGTACAAGCGGTGGTGCGGCAGGCGATCCAGGAATTTGTGAACAACGAACAGGCCAAGGCCGAGCCGGCGCACAAGGCGGAGTTGCAGGAAGAGCGACGGCGGCGGGAACAACTGGAGCGCCGCGTCAACGAGCTGGTGGAGGAGAACAAACGGAGCCGGAAAGTGGCGGAGGAGGCGGAGCGCGCATCGGCAGTGCGGGCGGAACTGCAGCGTCTGGGTGTGGCGAAGGTGGAGCTAGCCTTCAAAGCGGTGCAGGACGAGATCGTGCGGAGCGAGGACGGGAGGCTGGTAGCGCGGGTCGAGAGCGGCGAGCTGCCGGTTCGCGAGTATCTGGCGGCGTTCGTGAAAGAAAATCCGGAATTTCTGCCGGCGCGCATACCCGGGGGAAGCGGAATGGCAGGGATGCTGAAGAGTCCGGCGGGCGGAGGCGAGGCGGTGACGATCGACCGAATCCGGCCGGGCATGAGCGCGGAAGACATGCGGCGGGTACGAGAAGAAATCGTGCGCGTGGCGTCGCAGACCTTAAAAGGTCTGTAGTTATAACCCGGCCCGCGGGCCGGCAAGTACAAACCAAGGAGAAAGAATGGGAGCAATTACAAATAGCAACGTCGCAAGCGCGATTGTGAAGCTGGTGGCGGCGGACGCTTTGCCGGTGCTGGTCGGAAACCTGGTGATGGGCAACCTGGTGAATCGCGATTACGAGCCGGTGCTGGCAAATGCCGGCGATACGGTGAACGTGCCGATACCGCCGACGATGGTAGCCAACAACATCGCGGCCGGCGGCACGGTGACGCCGCAGAATCCGAGCCTGGGCAATGCGCAGATCGTGCTGAACACGCACGCGGAAGCGACGTTCCAGATTCCGGACGTGACGAAGATACTGGCGGTGCCGGACCTGCTGAAGATTTACATGCAGCCGGCAGTGGCGGCGATCGCGCAGAGCATCGAAACCAGCCTGCTGAACCTGTACGCGGGGTTCACGACCAACACGCCGGTTGGGACACCGGGCACTGCGCTGACGGAAGCCACGGTGGACGCGGCGGAAACGGCGCTGTTCCTGGCCAAGGTGCCGCCCAGCGAGCAGAAGTACATCGTAGTGGACTCGGCGGCCTACTCGGCCTGGCGGCAGATTCCGCTGTTCGAGGAATTCCAGACGGCGGGCGCGGCCGGGCTGGCGGCATTGATTGACGGGACGATCGGCAAGTACAAAGACTTCTACATCTTCCGTTCGCAGTTCGTGCCGAAGACGGGGAGCACACCGGTGAACACGCACAACCTGGCGTTCTCGCGGGATGCGATTGGCCTGGTGGTTCGCCGGCTGCCGCAACCTCTTCCGGGGACGGGAGCGATTGCGGAGTACGCCGAGCTGGGCAACTTTGGCATGCGCGTGATCATGAGTTACCAGCCGAACACCTTGGCGCAGCAGTTCACAGTGGACGTGCTGTACGGATGCGGCGTGCTGCGCAACGCATGCGGCGTGCAGGTGAACACCTAACGAAGCGGAGCCGCGAAGCGGGCCGGCGGCCGAAGTAACAGAGCGGCCGGCCCGCAATGAGATGCGAGGAGAGCGGGATGGATCTGAGACTGTACTACCAGAAGATACGGGACACGGAAGCGAAGATCGCCGACGCATTTCCGGTGGTGGAGAGCTGCGAAACGCCGGACGGCGGGACCTCGGGCAGACTGACCGAAGTGACGCCAGCTTTGGCCGCGAAGCTGATTGTGGAAGGGGCGGCGCGGCTGGCGACGGAAGCGGACGCGGCGGCGTTTCACGATGAGCGCGCCAAAGCCAAGCAAGCGGCGGACGAGGCCCTGGCGGCGGCCAAGGTGCAAATGACGTTCCTGCCAATGGCGGAATGGAACAGAATCCAGGGCGCGGGGAAGCGCGCCAAGAACCAGGCATAAGGGCATGGCATTATTCACAGACGGACCTCCTTCCAGCATCGAAAGCCTGGCGGGGCTGGACTCGCAGTTACTCAGTGTGGCCAGCACCGAGGGGATCGATGTGAGGCGCAAGCTGGAACTGGCCCACGAAGAAATCGGTCTGGACCTGGATGCGTTGCTGAAGAGGCTGCGCTCGGCCGATCGCCTGATGTGGGCGGCGGTGAAGCCGAGCCTGGAAAACGTGATCGTAACTACGGCACTCAAACTGTGGTTCGCCTTTCGAACGCTGGAGCTGGTATATAGCGACGCGTACAACAGCCAACTGAACGACCGGTACATGGGCAAGCGCGACCAGTTCCACCAGATGGCTGTCTCGCATCGCGAGCGGCTGATGGAGGCTGGAGCCGGGATGGCGTCGATACCGGTGCCGCGGGCGATGACGCCGGCGCTGGCGGCGGCGCCTGGGAGTTTGCCGGACAACATCTATTATGTGACTGCGGCGTGGGTGAACCGGGTAACCGAAGAAGGGGCGAGCGCGATTCCGGCGGCGATTACGACAGCGTCCAGCTCGTTTTCGGCGCAAATCGGGCCGGCGCCGGCGAATGCCACCGGTTGGAACGTGTACGTTGGCATGGATCCGGACAGCACAGCGCTGCAGAACAGCTCGCCGCTCGAGATCGGGGCGGCCTGGGTGCAGCCGGTGTGGATCACCGCGACGGGACGCAAGCCGGGATGCGGACAAGCTCCAAGCTATGTGCAGGCGCTGACGCGGATCTTACAGAGGGGCTGATGCCGACAACGATAGGAAACACTGTGACGGCCAAGACCATACAGTTGCTGACGGGGCCCAGCGGCGTGAATCTCAACCTGGAGGCCCTGGCGCTGAGCGGCGAGACAGCGGTGGCGCCACTGGGGACGGCGCAGATACTCGCCGAAAACGTGGCGCTCGAATTGGTGGAGCGGGCGACCGCCGTGCACTACCCGGCGGTGAACGTCTACTGCGAGAAAATCGCGAACCAACTGGTGGAGAAGTTCCGGACGTTTTCGGGGATCTCCCAGATGGCGATTGAAGTGCGGCACTCACAGGACCGGTTAGAAGGGTTGCAAGACACGGTTGAGCTATACGCAAGCGCCGTGATGCAGACGCTAGATGCCAACCGGGGAGACTGGGGTGGCGGGATGTACTATGCGGGCGGGTATCAGGTTACGTTCGGAGCCGTCAAGAGCGGGGGAATCAACTTCGTGCAGACGGCCAAGGTGACATTCGAGATTGGAGTGAGCATTAACTAAGATGGCTTCTTACATTTCCTCAAACGCAAACCGCTTCTACGCGGCGCTGGAAAGCGCGTACGGCAGCGTGGCGGCGATCGCGGCAAGCAACCGGATACCGGCGCTCAAGCTGACCGTGCAGCAGCAGCTCGAGGTCACCAACCGGAAAGACAAGACGGGAAGCCGGACGTTTCCCGGCCTGCCGGCGGGCGGGCGGCGCCGCACGAACTTCGAATTGCAGACGTACATGACGAGTTGGCAGTCCGCAGCGGGCGGTCCGGCGTACGGGCCGTTGTTTCAGGCGGCATTGGGCGCGGCGCCACTGGTTTTCAATGGCGGGATGGTGGCATCGTGCTCGAACACGACGCTGGCTTTCGCGGCGCCTCACGGACTGAACGTAAGCCAGGCAGTCTCAAGCGGCGGCGAGATACGGTTTGTGACGGTGATTGTGGACGCCAACACGGTCGAGATCAACGCGCCGTTCACCGCGGCGCCGGCGAGCGGGACTACGATCGGCGCGGCTGTGACCTACCAACCGGCGACGGAGTTGCCGAGCGCCAGCGTGTTCGATTACTGGGATCCGGCGAGCGCGGTGCAAAGAATCCTGAGCGGCGCCGCGGTGGATCAGATGGAGATCCAAATCGACGGCGATTTTCACGAGTTCCATTTCAGCGGCATGGCGCAGGATGTGCTGGACAGCGCAAGCTTCACGGCGGGTCAGGGCAATTTGACGAGCTATCCGGCGGAGCCGGGGATCGGCGCATTCGACTACTCAATCGTGCCGGGCAACCTAGGTGAGGCGTGGTTGGGAACTACACCAGCGCAATTCTTCACGGTGACGGAAGCGGCGGTTGTGCTGAAGAACGGGTTGGACACGCGGTCGCGGGAATTTGGTTTCAGCCTTCCGCAAGCGATCTCACCGGGACAAAGAACCGTGCAGGCGTCGATCGGACTTTACAGCCAGACCGACAGCGCAACACCAGCGTTGTACCAGGCGGCGCGGCAGCAGACGCCGATCAGCGTGATGTTCCAACTCGGCCAGATGCAGGGCCAGGTGATGGGCGTGTACCTGCAGAGCGTAATCCCCGAGGTTCCGCAATTTGACGACAGCGCGAACCGATTGCAATGGGTGTTCAAGCCATCGCGGGCACAAGGCACGGTGGACAACGAAATCGCGGTCGCGTTTGGATAGGCATGACATACGAGAGCGTGAAGGAAGTGGAGTCGAAGATAGCGCCTGGGGTCAGGTTCCGCATCGCGCGAATGTCTTTTGCGCGGCGCGTGGACCTGATGCGGCAGGTTCGGGAACTGGCGCGGCGCATGGAGTTTCTGGAGGCGGGCCGGGAGCCGGGCGAAACAATGGACTCGACGCTGATTCAGGTCGAGGTCAACCGGCTGTACCTGATGTGGGGCCTGATAGAGGTTGCCGGCCTGGAAGTGGATGGGGCAGCGGCGACTCCAGCGTCGTTGGCGGAAAGCGGGCCCGAAGACCTGTTTCGGGAAGCGCTGGCAGCCGTTAAAGCCGAGACGGGCCTGAGCGGGGCAGAGCGAAAAAACTGATTGTCGCCTTCCATTTTCAATTCTCCAACCAGGCCGGGTGGAGGTGCGACGTTTGCCGGAAGTCCGGCCTGGAGGCGAAGCGCAGGTGCGGCTGGCTGCTGGCGGTGGCTGACGGGGCCGGGCCACCGGTGTGGGCGCGCAGAGGTGTGAGACTGGGGACGTGTCCCAGGTCGCTGATTACCGCCGAGAGCCAAACGACGGTGGAAGAATTCTTCATTCGAAGGCGGTTGGGCCTGATGAACGAAGAACAGCTCACGGCGCGACAGGTAGAAGCGTTCGCCATACTGGAAAAGGAACTCGCAGCGGAAATCAAGTATGAGCAGCACAACGCAAGAGCAGCTTCTTAGATTCTTTAGGGAGGCCGGCGGAACGGACGTTTCGGAGACGCCGGCCGCGAACCAGGTCGCCGAATCGAGCAACGGCCCGCTGGCGGAAGCCGCTGCGGGCGCGGTACTCGGGCCGGCGAGCGACGCTGCAGACGGCCAGGGTTACGCAGCGACTCCGGTGGGCACGAGCAGCGAGGGCGGCGCTGAGAGCGCGCAAAGCACAGGCGGGACTGGGAGCATGATCGAATCCGCGCTGACGACATTCCTGGAAGGCGGGCTTGGGATTGTTCCGCTGGTGAGCGGCCTGATTGGATTGTTCGACGGAGGTAGCTCGGCTCCTCCTCAGCTCGAGAAATACCAGAAGCCCTCTTCCATCGATTTTGTGAGCGCGAACACGCCGAACGGACTGGCGGCGGCGGACTACGACCAGTTGGGCATGCCGCGGCTAGCCGATACGGCGGTACCGACCTCGACCGCGGGGAGTTCCTCGGCGGCCAGCGGCTCTTCAACCGAAGGGACTGCAAGCAGCGCCGGGCCGAGCGCAACCGTCACGCCGCAAATGACGCTGAACATTCAGGCGATGGATGCGCAATCGATTCTGGACCGCAGCAGCGACATCGCGCAGGCAGTACGCAGCGCGATGTTGAACATGAGCTCAATCAACGATGTAATTAGCGATCTGTGACATGGCATCATTCCCAACCCTTAAAACCAGCGCCGTCGCGCAGTATCCGGCGACCAAGGTGGTGGCGTTCCAGAACCAGGTGGTGCGGTTCGTCGATGGCACCGAGCAGCGATATCGGGATAGCGCCGGACCGCTACACCATTGGGTGATCCGCCTGAACGAGCTCGACGAGACGGAAATGGCCACGCTGGAGCAATTCCTGGAATCGAACCAGGGTAGCTTCGGCAGCTTTTCCTTCACGGACCCATGGGACAACCAGACTTACAGTAATTGCAGCTTCGCCTCCGACGCCATGGACCTGACTTCGGTGGAAGAGATGCGCGGTAAAGCCTCCGTGACGGTGAAAGAAAACCGGGCGTAACCATGAGTGTCTATCCGCAGTTAGTATCCGGGGTGACGAGTCAGTTTCCAATTGTGAAGCAACGGAGACCGCGGACCGTTGTGAATGCGGCGGCAGACGGAAGCTCGATCAAGCTGGCGGACCCGGCAGGTGAGACCGTTGGGTGGCAACTGCAGTACGCCAACCTCAGCGACACGGAGTTGGCTGCGCTGCAGCAGTTCTTCACTGAAATGGAAGGATCGCTGAACAGCTTTACGTTCCTCGACCCAGCGGCGAATCTGCTCGCGTGGAGCGAGGATCTGACGAACGCGGTGTGGCAGGCGGCGCCATTTCTAACTCTATCGGGCGGCGTGGCGGACCCGCTAGGCGGCAGCAACGCGTGGCAATTGGCAAACTCCGGCGAGGGGCCGCAGGCGCTGACGCAGACGCTGAACGCGCCGGCCAGCTACACGTACTGCTTCAGCGTATACGCGTTCAGCAGCCAGCCGGTGACGATCCAGTTGCAGCTTGGGAGAAACTCGGCGCAGGCCGCGCTGAATTCCCGGTGGGGCCGCGTTCAGATTGCCGGCACGGGCGACGCTACGGCAAGCTCGGTCGAATTCGGGATCGAACTGCCGGCGGGCGCTACCGTGACCGTGTTCGGACCGCAGGTGGAAGCGCAGCCGTCGCCGTCCGCCTACAAGACCGGAACGACGGGCGGGGTTTATGCGAACGCGCGATTCCGCGATGACGCGCTCACACTTACATCCACCGACGTGAACCACCACTCCGCAACGGTGAACATATTCTATGCAAACAGTCTCTGAGTTGAAGGTGGGTGCGATCACCGACACACCGCTAGTGATATTCGACTGTGCACTGCCGAACGGAAACACCGAACACTGGTGCACTCACGGCATCACAATTGGGACGACGGCTTATGCCGCCCGCGTGTTGCAGCATAGTGCGTTCGATATTCAAACCGCCTCGGACCAGGGCGTCGACGGAAGCCCGACGATTACCCTGCTGCTGGCCAACGCGGACTCATACTTCTCGGAGATCGAACGGAGCACGGGGTTCCGGGGCGCGACGATCACGGCCAGCTTCGTGTTTTACGATTTACCCAACAACGCACCGCTGACGGACGCCGTAGTTGTATTCCAGGGGATCTGTAACCCTCCGAACCAGATCAAAGAAGCGACGCTTCGCGTGACGGCAACGAACCGGATGAGTTTGCAGCGGGTGTATCTGCCCGAAATACGGATTCAGCGTTTGTGCCCCTGGACGTTCCCGTCAACGCCCGCTCAACAACAGGAAGCCATTGACGGGGGTGCAGAGGGCAGCTATTCCCTTTACTACCCGTGCGGTTACTCGGCCGGTCTTCCGGGAGGCCGCGGGAACCTGAATAACGGCGCTCCATTTACATCGTGCGGGTACGCCTCGACAGACTGCCAAGCTCGCGGAATGTTCACGCGGTTTGGCGGAATTGAGTACGTTCCGCCCGTAATCACGGTGCGAGGCTACGGCAAGGACTGGACCAGTTCCGCCGTGGCGGTGAACCAGGCGCGTTACAACGACTATGTACCGATGGTGTACGGAACGGCCTGGTACTATCCGCCGGTCGTATTCGCACGCAACGACGGAAACCTGACTCGAATGGAGGTGCTGTTAGGAGTCGGGGTGATGCAAGGGGTTTTGGCCGTGCTGGTGAACGGTTACCAGATACCGCTTGGTGTGAGCGGGCAGAACATGACCGGCACCGGATGGTACAACATTCCCACGTTGGGGACGCGAGACGGCGCATTCGATCTGAATTTCTTGAACTCTAATGGCCAGCCGGCGGGAGATCCATACGGTGGCATGGCCTACCTGTCGGTGGTGGTGCCGAATCAAATCAGCGACGGCAACTCGTTACCTTCGGTGCAGGTGCTGGCGCAAGGGCTGATAGTTCCCACATATGACGCTCAAGGAAACCAGCTCAGCCAAGAATTCACCAGCAACCCCGTTTGGATTCTGCACGACATGCTGCGACGTAGCGGTTGGCGGGAGTCCGAGATCGACTACTCGACACTGGCGCCAGCGGCGGCGTATTGCGATGAGCTAATCAACTCAACGGACTTGAACGGCAACCCGATCACCATCTCCCGATTCGGATGCAACCTGGTGCTGCAGAACAGGCGCAGCGCAGGAGATGTGATCCGCGGAATTCGCAACGCGTCGCGGCTGTATCTGACTTACGGCTCCGGGGGCGTGTTGCAGATCAATGTTGAGAACTCGATTGCGTTGCAGCAGCCGGCGCAGAATCCGTGGTCCAACTGCACCGAATCGCTGAACGGAGGATGGCCAGCTTACGAGTTCGGTGACGGAACCACGGGCGAATCGGGACTCCTGCGGAAAGCGACTGGAGAGCCGACGGTCGTGGTTTCGTCGCGCAGCATCGGGGATACGCCGAACTCACTAAGCATAGACTTTCAAGATGCCCTGAATAGCTACCAGCAGGATAGTTACACGGTCGTAGAGCCGGACGACGTGATCCTGACAGGCCAACAGGTGACGGCCACGCTGATGGCCGTTGGACTACCCAATTATGACCAGGCAGCTCGACTCCTTAAATTCAACCTCGATAAATCGCTGTTAGGCAATACTTATATTCAGTTTGAGACCAGCATCATGGCGTTCGGGATCAGACCCGGAGACCTCATTACGGTCACCTACCAGAAGGAGGGCTTCAGCCGGCAGCCATTTCGGGTCTCCAAAATAACTCCATCGACTAACTACAGAACGGCAGTGATCACGGCGCAGATCCATGACGATGCGTGGTATCTCGATTCAAACGGTCAAGACAGCTCGGCGGCGGGAGCGAACCAGCAGGCAACAGCCACCATTGGAGTCCCGCGGCCGCTATTGGGCAGCGTGGTGGATGCGAACGGGCTAGTGGAGTTTGGCATTGCCGAGACGAACACGACGAGCAGCGACGGGACGATTCAGGCGAGCCTGGGGGTGAGCTTTGTTACGCCAGCGGCCACAATCGCCGCGGGACCTGGCGTGCCATTGGTCAGCCTGGCCGCGACGATTGGAACAGGCGGCACGCTTGCGGCAAACCAGGTCTTGTACTACGCGGTCTCCGGCGTGGACGCGTCGGGAGACGAAGGCCCGCTTTCGTTTATTGTAACGGCGGCGATTGCGAGCGATGGATCTTCGGTGACGCTATCGGGGCTCAGTTTTACTCCGGGCAGCAGCACGTTCAATGTTTACCGGGGGACGACGCCGGCCGATTTGTTGCGGATCGCTTCGAGCCAGACGATTGGGACGAGCTTCACAGATACCGGCGCGAAGCCGCAATTGATTGCGCCGCCGGATCCGAATTTCGACCATGCCAATTTCTACTGGCGCATGGAACTTCAGCCCGAGATGACGGCTAGTATTTTCTCGCCGACGACGGTTGGCGACGGAAACCTTCAGATGAGCCCTAACTGCTATCAGGGCATGACGGTGAGGGTTACGCGAGGGACTGGCGCCGGGCAGGAGGCATCGATTGCAAGCAACGACGCGACGACGCTGACTGTTTCGAGCGTGTGGGTGGTGCCTCCGGATGCCACGAGCTACTTCGTGGTGGCGGAGGCGGGCTGGCATTTTGGGACAATGACTAAGAGCAGCCCGGTGAGCTTGGCTGTCCCCAACCAAGGCGGCGAAACGGTTCAGGTGACTGGGCGGTCGGCGAACGCGGCCAACGTGGAGTGTCCGGCCCTGCTATCGACGGTGACGCGGTGGCAAATCGGAGGCAGCGGATTCAGCGACAGCGCCGCGCCGCCGACGCCGTTCTTTGGACTGGGCGCTGGAAAGAGCGGGGGGACGTTGGACCTGAGCGGAGTTTCCTTCAGTAGCCTAACCGACACTGAGACGATCTCAGCCGCGACACTGGCTGTCTATTACTGGGACGAACTGCAAGGCGCCACCAGCTTCGCGCTCGCCAGCGCTATAGGGGAGGGCGACACGACCTTGACACTGAATGCCGCAGGGCCGGCGCAGGCTGGCAGCGTTTTGCAGATCGACAGCGAGGTGCTCGAGGTAACCGCTGTAAGCGACGGGGGCGTGCAGTATACGGTCCAAAGGGGCGTGCACAGCAGTCCGGCGAGCGGGCACGCGGCGCAGGCAGCCGTTTATCATCTGGCAGGCCTAACAACGATCGCCGGGTTTCCACAAGGCTTTTTTGGCAGCCCCTATAGCGGCACCTGGAGCTTTCCGGTGCCGCTTCCGGATGTGCGGGTGGCGAGCGCGCAACTGTTCGTTACCAACCAAAAAGGAAACAGCCCGATGGCGAGCGCATGCCTGACGCACACGGTCGATAGCGGTCTGCGGACGCTCTCCGGCGGGCAGTATTGCATTCAGGTGGAGGGGTTCCTGTCGGTAGACCAGTCGGCTGCGCCGGCCCTGGTGGTGGACACGGCGCACTCAGTCGGTGACATCTACGCGGTGCTTGGCGCATCGGCGGACGCATCGGTGCAACTCCAACTCAACGTCAACGGGTCGTCTTACTGCCAGTTGGTGTTTCAGGCCAATGAGACTATCTCCAACGACGTCAGCGGGCAGGGCGCGCCGCCTTTAGCGGCGGGCGATCAGATCACGCTGGCCGTTCAATCCGTGGGGCGCACGTATCCAGGCGCGGACCTGACCGTAATCATTCGACTCTGATGGGAGACACGCTGTCCAAATTGCAGCCTGACCGGGACCTACAGTGTTACTTCTTCGAGCCATCGGCGATCGCGGCCTTAAGCGAGACCAGCCCGGCTGGATTCACGGTCTCCGGTTGCTGGCGGAGCCAGTTTGATTGGGCGGTGCTCGAATGGAACCGGGACAATGTCTTCGAATATCCCGGATTGCGCAACCTTCCCGACGGCGACCTGAGTGGGTTGCAGCTATCTTACCAGGAGGAGCGCACTAACTGTATCAGTTTTGATTCCACGTGGTATCCGACGGAACCCTGGCCATATCTCAGAATCTGGGCAGATACAGGCGGAGGGGAACAGATCTACGAAGTCCCGTTGTTGCAATACGCGACGCCTTTGTCGAACGCGATTGCCGCGAGCACGCAGTTCGAATTGCAGGGCGCGCCGACAACCGGTGACTATATCGAGCTGGCCTGGCTGGACCAACACTACAACTACCGGTTTGCGCCGGGGGATACGCTGAGCAGCGCGGCGGCTGCCCTAGCCGGAATTATCACCGCGAATCAGCAGGCCGGACTGGTTAGCGCAACGGCGGACGGCCCGACAATCAAGCTCACCTATCTGGGAGTGCCGGGGTCAAATGGAAACCGGATCGGCGTGTATGGAACCGTGTACGGCGCTGGAACAGAATCCTGGCAACCGCTTTCCGCGCTGTTCCAGGACGGTGTCTCGCCTACCGCCTGGCAAGTTAATCTGGACTTCGCGAATCTGACCGATCTGAATGGCGTCTCGATTCCCGCCACAAATGTGACGAACGTACGGAAGCTGCGATGGACTTGGGCGGCGGACATGCAGGCGGCAACGTTTCAACGGAGCGAGTTTTCGGTAGTCGTGTCGAAGTGGAACGTCACTGGGACCGGCGGGCAATATCAGGTTGCGGGGCCGGGCAGCCGGCGGATCGAGGACGATTCCACGACTCTTATTTATACTGGCACTTGGGTTTCGGAGATAGGAAACTACTCGGGTGGCTCCATACAATCGACGACGGCGCCTGGTTCTGCGGTCGAGTGCTCCTATGTTTCAGCGTTTGCCCACACCTTGTACCTGGGCACGCGGTCGCTAACGAGCGGGGGACAGGTGACGGTGCAAGTGGACGGCGGCACGCCGATCATAATCAACCTGGCACTTGCCGGTGAAGACGTGCTCATGCGAGTGTCGCTGGGGCAGCAAACCCCGTCCGTTGAACACAACGTCACCATTACCAACTCGGGAACGGCAGGCACTTCGGTATACTTCGACTTTCTTGAACTCGCCGTTCCAACAAGCCATCTGCCGACGTTTATCGCGATGCCCAAAACAGCGGCGGCGACGGACTGGGATACAAACCACTCGCTGGCGCTCGCCCCCGAGCGAACGGCGTGGTTGGCCGACACCTTGGGGTTGCGGGGCCGATTGAATCACTATGCCGGAGCGCTGCTGTTCTATGAGCTGGTTTGTCAGGGCAATCAGTACGCATCCGCGACGATCGGTTTCACCGGACAGCCTTACTTCGGCCCTGGCGGGCAGACCGAAATCGAGTTGGACGGAACGCCGCTGCAGCACTGGAATCTGATTGGCGATACGGGCGAAAGCATTGCCACCTGCTTCGAGCTTTTAATCAACGCAGGTTCGACCGAGGTGTGGGCCCAAGCCAACGGAGCCAGCCTTACGATCACTTCGCGGCTTCCGGGCTCAGCGGGCAATGGCATTAGTTTGGGCGTCAATACCAACAGCACGCAGTTCACCGCGACCCTGGCGACAAACTGGCTTTCAGGCGGCCAGGACGGAACATGGCTAACTGATCTAACCGTTGTGCCGCGAATGAATCGCGCGGCCCGGGACTGGAGCCTCAGTTATTTCAAGGCCCTGAGCAGTTATGGCATCGATGTCACCGCATCGTTCAGCATGGAGCTCGGCAACGGTGACCCGAGCACAGGCGCGGGAATTGCCCAACGCTATCCGGATGGGACTGCGTGCACGGTGAGCACGCCGGCTATACAGACCAACTTCGGGCCAGAGAGCACGGCATTCTGGCAGCAGGCGTATCTCGACATGGCGCAGATCATGCTAGACGCCGGCATTGCTCCGTATCTTCAATTCGGCGAAGTACAGTGGTGGTACACGGCAGCGCACGGTGGCATGCCATTTTATGATGCCTACACGACTTCCGCTTTTCAGGCAGCCTACGGGCAGCCGATGGGAGTTATTCCCAGCCAAAATGCCGACCCGGNNCTATTATGACGTTTGTCCGCCAATCGGCGCCAAGCACGAAGTTCGAGGTGCTGTACCCGCCAGATGTCAATAACACACCACTAAACAAACTGATCAACTACCCCACATCGTACTGGACGCCGGCTAACCTGGCTTGTCTCAAGACCGAGAATTTCACTTACACTGGCGACCGCAATCTGGATCTGGCACGCCAGTCGATCCAGTTGCCGCGACAGCTCGGCTTCCCGCCGTCGCAGAGCAGCCATCTGGTGGGTATCAGCGATTACACAACGCCGTGGCTCAAGGAATGGAGTCTGGCGGTAGCGGCGGGAATGGAATCGGTAGTGCTGTTTGCACTCGATCAGTTGTGCCTCATCGGTTACTCCCTGCCACTTAACGTGAGAATCGTCCGAGCGAGGTTCATGGGCCGGTAGATATATGTGGTGGCTGTGAACGGCTACCGCTGATTGGCTTTCAGAATCTTCTTGCGCAAGCGAATGGATGCCGGCGTCACCTCGACTAACTCGTCGTCGCGGATGAATTCGATGGCCTGCTCCAGGTTCAGGATGCGTGGCGGCACCAGGCGGATGGCCTCATCGGCGGTGGAGGCGCGCATGTTGGTCAGCTTTTTCTCCTTGACGATGTTGACGTCCAAATCCTTCTCGCGCGCGTTTTCGCCGATCACCATGCCCTCGTAAACCTCCGCACCGGGGGCGATGAAAATTTCGCCTCGCTCCTGCAAATTGAAAATGGCGTGGCCGGTGGTTCGGCCGGCCCGGTCCGCCACCAGCGACCCGGTGGGCCGCGTCGGAATATCGCCCTGCCACTCGATGTAACCGTGGAAGAGCGAATTCATGATGGCGGTGCCGCGGGTGTCGGTGAGAATCTCGCTGCGCAGACCGATGAGACCGCGCGAAGGAATGAGAAACTCCAGACGCACGCGGCCCGAGCCGTGGTTCACCATTTTGTTCATCTTGCCCTTGCGCGCGCCCAGCTTTTCAATCACCACGCCGAGGAAATTCTCCGGACAATCGATGACCAGCAATTCGACCGGCTCTTCGATTTTGCCGTGGACTTTGCGGGTGAGGATTTCAGGCTTGCCGACAGCCAGCTCAAAACCTTCGCGCCGCATCATCTCGACCAGGATGGCCAGTTGCAACTCGCCGCGGCCCATCACTTTGAACGTGTCGTGTCCCAGTTCCTCGACGCGGATGGAAACGTTGGTGAGCAGCTCTTTGTCGAGCCGCTCGCGCAGGTTGCGTGAGGTCACCCATTGTCCCTCGCGGCCGGCGAAGGGCGAGGTATTGATGGTGAACGCCATGGCGATGGTCGGCTCGTCGATCGCGACATGCGGCAGCGGCATGGGGGTCTCGACGCTGGTAACGGTTTCGCCGATGGTGATGCCTTCCACCCCCGCGATGGCGAGGATGTCGCCCGGCCGGCCCACCGTTTCGTCCACCCGCTTCAGCCCCTCGAATGAGTAGAGCTTGGTGATCCTGGTGGTCTGGAGCGACCCATCGCGCTTGGCAACAGCCACCGTGTCTCCGTAATTCAGCGTGCCGTGGAAAACGCGTCCGATCGCCAGCCGGCCCAGGTAGTCGCTGTAATCCAAATTGGCGACCAGCATTTGCAGCACCTCATCCGGTTCGCCCACCGGCGGTGGGATGTGGGCCAGGATGGCGTCGAACAAAGGGCGCAGGTCGGTGGATGGGTCGTCAAGCGATTCTTTGGCCACGCCGGTCTTCGAGATGGCGTAGAGCACCTTGAAATCGAGCTGGTCCTCGGTCGCATCAAGGTCGATGAATAGGTCGTAGATCTCGTTGAGCACGTCCTGACAGCGCGCGTCGGGGCGGTCGATTTTGTTGATCACCACGATCGGCGGCAGATGGGCTTCTAGCGCCTTGGAAAGCACGTAGCGCGTCTGCGGCAGCGGCCCTTCGCTCGCGTCCACCAGCAGCATCACGCCGTCGACGATCTTGAGCGCGCGCTCCACTTCACCGCCGAAATCGCTATGGCCGGGCGTATCGACGATATTGATCTTCACGCCCTGGTAGCGCACGCCGGTGATTTTGCTAAGAATGGTGATGCCGCGCTCGCGCTCGAGATCGTTGGAATCCATGATGCGCTCGACGGTCTGCTCGTTGTCGCGGAAGATGCCGCTCTGGTGAAGCATGGCATCGACCAGCGTGGTTTTCCCGTGATCGACGTGGGCGATGATGGCGACGTTGCGGATGGCGGTGTTGCTGATTTTCATCGATTGATTTCGGTTGGAAGAGTTTCGGGCGCCGCCGGTGGCGGGCCGCGAGCTTTCAGTTTAGCATTGTGGCCCCCGCACGTGATGGATTTGTCATGATAGGGCCATGCGAGTTCGTGAATTGGCCGAGTGGCTGAGCGCCACATTTGAAGGCGACGGCGAGAAGGAACTGACGGGCGCGGGAGCGATTGAATCGGCCGGCGTGTCGGAACTGGCGTTTGTGGGCGGGCGGAAAGCCGCGGCGCAGGCCGAAAGCTCGGCAGCGGGGTGTCTGCTGGTGCCGCTCGATTGGCCGAGCCCGTGTTACCGCACGGTGATCCGCGCGCCGGAACCGCGCACGGCCTTCGCGCGGGCGATGAGCCGCTTCTATCCCACGGCGGAAATCAAGCCCGGCATCCATCCCACGGCGGTGGTGGGGGCCGATGTCGAGCTGGGCGCGCTGGTTTTTATCGGGCCGCATGCGGTGGTGGGCGATGGAACGCGCGCGGGCGTGGCCGTGAGCATCGGCGCGGGCTGCGTGGTCGGCAAGCGCGTGGTGTTGGGCGATGGCACCGTGCTCCATCCCAACGTCACCATTTACGACAACGTGGATATAGGTCGCGGCGTCATCATTCACTCCGGCGCGGTGATCGGCGCGGATGGATTCGGCTACGTCAACGAGCACGACCGCTGGCACAAGTTTCCGCAAGTGGGGCGCGTCGAGATCGGCGACTTTGTGGAGATCGGCGCCAACTGCTGCATCGACCGCGCGGCGCTCGGGGTGACCACGATCGGCGAAGGCACCAAGCTCGACAACATGGTGCACGTGGCGCACAACTGCCGCATCGGCCGCCACGTGGTGGTGGCGGCGCAAACCGGGTTCTCCGGTTCCGTGGTGGTGGAGGACCACGCCGTGATCGGCGGCCAGGTGGGAATTGGCGACAAGGCGCGGATCGAATCGCGGGCGGTGCTGGGTTCCGGCTGCGGCGTGCTCACATCGAAAGTGGTGCATTCCGGAGAGACGGTGTGGGGTACGCCCGCGCGGCCGCTGCGCCAGCACCTGGAGCAACTCGCCAACTTAGCCAAGCTGCCCGAACTGCGGCGGGAGGTGGCGGAGCTTAAGCGAAGGGTGGCGGAGTTGGCGCGGTAGGACTGACGATCGGTGTCTGTCGTCTGTCTTTCGTGGCCGGCGAATCGGCCACCAAGGCGCATGACAACATGCTGTCAATGGCCCGCGCGTGTTCTATGTAGGGGCCGGGCATGCCCGGCCCGCGCTGGGCTGGGAATACTTTTCGGGAGCGTCTTCCGTGGTTCGTGCGAAGCCTGACAGACGACGCAAACCGATCATCTGTCCTACCGAGCGCAGGCAGGTTTCCCTCGATTTCGAGGCGGGCTCCGCTGGAATGGACGCTGACCCGCACTGCACCACACTGGTGGACGGCGCGTACAATGGGAATATGCCGACACGAACGAAGGCGGCGCCCGCGCCCAAGGCGAAGACCGTGCGCCAAAGCGTGACGATCCCGGCGCCGCTGGTCGCTACCGTGCGCCGCGAGGCGAAGCAGCGCCACCTCACCATGAGCCGCGCACTGATCTCGCTGGCCGAACGCGGTGCCCGCGCCGATCTTGATGCCAAGGCGAACCTGAAGGCCACCTACAAGCGGTTCATCGATGAGCGGGAGCCCGCACGCAAGAGCGCAGCCGGCGAGGATCTTATCCGCGCGGTTTTTGGGAAGGGCGCGATTGCCGAAGATTCGGTTCTCTGAACTCCCTCAAGTTCTCTGGCAGCATCTGCTCGAACGGGTTCAGGAGCGCGACATCACGCTCGGCGATCTTCAACGCCTGCAAGGGTGGGTCAAGTCCGAACCAGTGGCGCCCGATGGCGGCTGGTACAAGGACTTCGGCTCGTTCAAGCTGTGCGGCTCGAACGAGTATCCGAAGACGGTACTCACGAAAGGCATGGCGGCGTTCGGGAAACGAATCGAGTAGCGAGCCGGAGCGGTGGGCTCACTTCGAGCGCGAGTGGCTCGCGAAGTTGGAACCGCCGGAACCAACGTTCTTCATTCACGCTGTTGACTCCAGACAAATATATGGAAAACGTCCCGTCTGTCCCGGTCCGCTAGGCCGTAGACGTACCGGCGCTCGACCGCTCCAAAACGGGTCAGCCTGAACTGCGCGATTATTCCTCTGCTCAGGCCAGCTCCGCAAACGGCGGCAGTTGGCCTGCGTGAGTCGCGTCTGGCGTGGCGGCGCTTTCCTCCTTGGAGAAAAATCGCTCAGTTCAGGCTGACCCGTTTCTTACAGTTGCACCGAAGACGTTCGTGCCTTTGATTCCATCAGTAATAGTAGAGTCATCCTTAACTGCAATAGAGTAGCCCGCAGACTTTCTCAGCTTCGGGGAAGGGGCAGCGAGTGATGACAAGTGGTACGTCGAGCATTGAAGGCCGAATGTCAATAAGCGCTTATCAGCATCGTAGCTTGAGAAAGCGCCCTCGTCGTATGGCGGCGGGACGGTTGCAGAGACAGGTATTACAATCGCTAAAGTTGACTTTGGGCCGATATCGCCGACTAGGGGTTTGAGGCGCAGCGCCCCTGCACGTTGCTCAAACTGTCCGGTGGTTTCATAGTCATCCCTTTTGAGGCTGCTAACTTTCTGGAAAGCATTGTAGAGTGCGACTATATCGTGTCCGGTGAAATGCGGCGGCAGCTGCGTGGCACTGAGGTCGAACGGAACCTGAGAGTACACTGTGTTCGGCTCCGTTGCCGGGGCATCCTGGCCGCTTTGAGCAACAGCCAGAAGCACGAACGCGAGAGGCAGAATAGTCAGTTTCACCGTTCCTCCAGGTGATTTTCCTGTCAACGTTTTGTACGTCAGCCATCGACCAGCGGCGTCCCGTACGGCCGATCTGAAACGTCCAACATCGCCGTGCGGATCTCGCCGCTCATTGTACCGGAAAGACTGTTCGTCCAGGTAGCGGAGTAGGCGGAAGTTCTCTTGGCAAGGATGTCCTGCGAGGCTGATCGCAACCGTCACAACCGCGCCTGGGGGCATTGCGAGAGGTACCACAGATCAGTGTTTCACGGGAGCTTTCGTATCCGCGACCCTCCGCTGCCCGGCGCAAGCGACTGTCGATCTCAGAAGCTTTCAGGCCATTTCACAGCGGGCGTCGACACAGCGCCGAAAGACACGCGGCCCCGGTGAGGATCAAGGTTGACGCCCTTGACCAGAGACTCTGGCACGGTGAACAGGTACGGTGAAGCCGCGCCGTGCCGCGTGCACGCGAAATAGACGGCCCCGCCAGCCACATCATTCACCTGGGCCCGGTGAAGGCGGCCATCGCTCCAGCAGTTCGGGCAAAATGGGCCTTCCTCTGTTCCGTCGTCCCTCTTTCTCCAATTCGCGCCGTCGTGGAACACCACCGTATCGCCCAGGTCCTTTTCCTTCTTAAGCGCCGCGTTCTCTTCCATGAGCCTGCGATTCTCCTCCTGGAGTTCTACCGCCTGCTGCCCCATGCCCACGAGCTTAGATTGGAGGTCAATCACTTCGGAGACGACACGTGCAGAGAGCTTGGCGTCCTTCACGTTCTTCACAAGGTCAAGGATTATTTTTTAGGAGTTTCCTCAGATTT
>PLOR01000004.1 GCA_003142185.1 Bryobacterales bacterium | reverse complement strand
GAAGCCCGATCTGGACGCGCGCGTGGCCGTGCTTCACAACAGCGTCACGCAGAGCGACGTCCTGTGGCAATCGACCGCCGAGGAGCGCCGGCAAGCGGCTGCCGCGGATTTCGCGCATGTCGATTTTGGCGCGCTGGTCGCCGCGCAGGACGCACTCCACAACGCCGCGGCCGAACTGCCGCAGCAGGCCGAAGAAGTCCGCTCGCTCGACGGGCAGCTTTATTACTCGTGGGACAAGATCCTGGTCGATATGGAAGTGCGCGGCACTGGCGGCGCGCGCCATTACGATCAGGAAATCCGCAGCGTGAAGACGCGCGTGGAGGGTGCCGCGGCGAAGCCGGGCACCAGTACGTCCGACGAAGCGTGGGTGGATGTTTCCGGCGGCACCTACGACGCCATGCGCAACGACCTGGGCATGGCCATCGAACACAAGCCCGCGGGCAAGTACGATTCCGAAGCCGAGCATGTGGCGCAGCCGGCCGGCTTCGCCTACATGGCGCCGGCCGGCCAGGTGTCCAATCAGTACGGCTATTGGGACCATCGCGACGGCCGCGATTTCTGGGTTTTCTACGGGCAATACGCGCTGATGCGCGACCTGCTTTTCAATCGCTCTTACCGGCCCATCGAGCGCTACGATTGGGAAGGCTACCACAGCTCATGGCGCAGCGGGCGGACGTACTATGGCCGCGACGAAGCGGCCGGCGCGCCGAAATATGGTTCGCAGGGCACGGCCACGCAGGATCGATACGCGGGCTCCAGCTTCGCCAGAAAAGGCGGGTTCCGCGATTCCCAATACGCTTCGAAGAGCGGCTCTTACCGCAATTCACCGTATTCCTCGCCGGGGTCGCACGATCCGAATGCCGATCACAACGCGCGGCACTTCGGCCATGGCGGCCCGGAAGAACCGCACGCGCCCGGGTTCCATCCCGCGCCGCGCCCCATGCCCCGTCCCGCCTTCCGCCCGCCCAGCATGCCGCACCACTTCGGGCGGCACTGAAGCGCCCGCCTGCGCGGGATTGCCGCGCCTTAGAGCGAGCGGTCATACCATGCAGCGTCGCGATTGGTGGCGACGTTCCGAGCAGCGGGGTTCACGGATCTCGCCACAGCAGGCAGGACTTGCCCGCGCCAAGCTGGCGTGCGGCTACAGAGCAGTAGTCGGGAGAATGCGGGGCTGCTTTGCGAGGTCGATCAGAAGTACGGTTGGAGCTTGCGTTTCCGCAGGAAAAGGCCGATGCCCAGGAGTGCTGCGCCACTCAACAACAGCGTCTCGGGCTCAGCGGTAGTCACAGGGGGCTGCGGAGTGGCGGAAAAGGTGTCGACGCCCGAGCCGGTGTTAGATTCCAGGAAGTCATTCAAATCGAGAGTGAGGGCCGCTGAGAGGTTCGACAGGGTGAAAGATGCCGCTTCGGTTCCCGAGTAGTGAACGAAACTGAGGTAGGCCGAAGTAAACTGGACCTCATTGGGCAAGGTCCCCGTGTCGGTGTCGGACAACGTCATCTCGGTCCCGCCGGAAATGCCGGATACAGAGGCACTGCCCGCGAAGGTTCCCGACAGGAGGTTGTAGCCTTGATTGACCCCTCCCGAGTTGTCGATGATCGTGAAACTGCCGGAGAAGCCGCCCTGTTCGACGAGGCCGCCCAACGCGGCACCTGCTTCGGTCGATCTCACGGACAGGGTGAGGAGGGCACTTTCGTTTTGGTTTACGGGGTTGGGGACCGTGACGTCCAGATCCGTATTAAAGCTGAAGTAGACTGGCAGGTTCGATACAGTCAACGTCTCCACTCCGGAATTGATGGGGTTACAGGGAGGCGGGCTCGCGTTTGTACAGGTGTAGCCGTCCGTGAGGACATAGGCATTGCCCTGCCCTGCTTGTTCGGAAACTTGCACAATATTCTCGGCCAAGGCCAGGGGCAGCCCCAGGACAACCAAAATTAGTGTAATCAATAGACGTCTGAGCATTCCATCCTCCGAAGATGTATGGTCAGCATTAACATCACAAGCGCACGCAGACTAAGCCGCATCATTAATAGCAATAGTTCTGCAAGTTCTGAGGATACTGGCAAGCCCCCAAAATGTCAATCAACAAATACCCGCAATATGGGGCACGGAGCGAAAAAAAGGCCCGGAACTCGTGATTGGCTTCGGCCAATCAGATCTAAATAGCTGATTATATGGCAGATATGCAGACCCAAGCCTGCGAGCCAGGTTGGCAGGTATGGAACGGTACCATTGGGACTAGGGAGTAACGGGTGGTGGGGCCAGACACCCGGATCGGCGGGTTTCCGGTGCCCGTCCGCCCGCCCCACCATCGAGGTTATACGGCGGCGGAATACCTCTGGTAGTCGGGCCGCGAACAAGCGTTGGATAAGATGCGCCGCACCTCGGGCGCGTAAAACGGCTGCGACAGCAAGTCATAGGCGCCCAGGTTGAGGGCTTCGGCCCAGAATCGGGCGTCGGCCTGGGGATCGGTGACGATAACCTCCAGGCCGCCTGGGAGTTCGCGGGCCAAC
>PLOR01000112.1 GCA_003142185.1 Bryobacterales bacterium | reverse complement strand
CCTCGACTTAGCCGCGTTCGAGCGCGCGCTCGACAACCACACCTACCGCCCCATCGTCGAGCGCGACCTGGCCGAAGCCGCGGGCCTCGGCGTCACCACTACGCCGACGTTCTTCGTCAACGGCCGCCGCCTGGTCGGCCCGCAAGGCTACGCGTCGCTCGGCGCGGTGATCGAGTCGCTCCTCGCCGGCATCCCTCCCGATAAACGCGTGCGCGAAGAAATCGTCGCCGCTGGCCCCGCGCAGCAGATCGACTTAGAACACGCCCCCACGCGCGGCCCCGCCACCGCGCCCATCAGCTTAGTCGAGTTCAGTGACTTCGAGTGCCCCTTCTGCGCCGTAACCGCCCCGGTGGTCCGCCAACTCCTGCTCGCCTATCCCACGCAAGTGCGCTTCGCCTTCAAACACTACCCGCTCCCGATGCACAAAGAAAGCCCGCTGGCCCACGAAGCCGCCCTGGCCGCCGGCGATCAAGGCAAGTTCTGGGAGATGCATGACCTGCTGTTCGCGACGCAGGCAAAGTGGGGGGTAAATCGGGTACAGGCACGGAGTTCCGCAAACGGCGCGGAATCCGAGCCAGTCCCCGATTTAGGCGACGACCTGATCGCCAAGGCCGCGCAATGAAGCGCGCCGGACAGACGGGACTGTCCGCACGGCGCAAGAAACGCGCCTTGGGACAGTTTCGTCAGTCCCGCACTCGCGTTAGCATCGATTTGTGAGCTATCGCGGGCTGGTTTTGTTCGATATCGACGGCACTCTCATGCGGCGCGCCGGGCCGCATCATCGGCAGGCGCTGGTCCACGGCATCCGCAAGGTCACCGGCCTCGAAACCACCACTGACGGCATTCCCGTGCAGGGCATGTTGGACCCGGCCATCCTGGCGGAAATGATGCGACGCGCGGGGGCCAAACGCGCGCTCATCCGCCAGGCGATGCCCGAAATCCAGCGCGCCGCGGAACGCTACTACCGGCGCGTGTGCCCGCCGCTCGAAGGCAAGCACTGCCCGGGCGTGCCGGCGTTGCTCGATCGCCTGGCGCGCCACGGCTCTCTGCTAGCGCTGGTCACCGGCAATCTCACCCGCATCGGCTGGCGCAAGCTGGAGCGCGCCGGCATTGCCCACTACTTCCGCTATGGCGCGTTCGGCGAGATGGCCGCGAGCCGCGGACGCCTGGTAAAATGGGCCATCCGCGAGGCGCGTCTGCGCCACTCGCTCCCCGCGCAGGCGCCGGTGGCGTTGGTGGGCGACGCCACTTCCGACGTGATCGCCGCGCGCGAGAACGGTATCCGTATCGTCTCCGTCCGCACCGGCATTACGCCGGTCGAAGACCTCGAAGCGCTCCAACCCGATTACCTGCTGCGCAATCTGCGCGACTTCCGCCTGCGCATGGTGGAGCGCTAGCCCGGCTGAATCGCCAGACCCGGCGCGGTCACATCATGTGGCTGGTGCTGAGCGAGACGCTTTGGCTCACGCTGGCGGGAATCGCGGCTGGCGTCCCCTTGGCTCTGTGGGCGGCACGCTACGCGAAGTCGGATCTGTTCGGCATCAGCCCAGCCGACCCAGTGACGATTGCGGGCGCTGTCGCGGCGTTGACCGGAGTTGCCATGCTGGCCGGGTATGTCCCGGCACATCGCGCCCTCCGCATCGACCCGGTGATGGCCGTTCGGTACGAGTAAGGTCTGAGTCGGCGCGCGAGCAGTCAATGGCGATCGAGGGATCGCACCCGCACCTCTGCCCCGCGCGTTCCACGCCCAGCCGGGCTAATGTCCGCCGCCGATTGGGCCGATAAGACCAAGGTGAGTGCGTTTGACCTGAGTGGCCCGAAAACGTGGCGGCGCCCGGGCGGGTCCGGGTTCGGGTTGCCGGCTGCCGGTGTGATCCTTACGCTGGCGGTGACGGTGTCTTCCCCAGGCTGCGACTGGCGCTGGTCCAGGACCCTCCCCGTGCTGACTTCGGTCGCCGAAATCCGCAAACTCGGGGCCGACGAGGCCGACCGGCACTATCCCGTTCGCCTCAAAGCCGTGACCGTGTTCCACGATTCGTACCCGAATGTTCTGGTGATCCAGGATTCGTCCGGAGGCGTCCGCGTCGAGTTGCAGGACACGCACGCCCAATTCCACCAGGGGGATGTCCTCTTCCTGCGTGGCGTGACTGCCCGAGGCCCGTATTTCCCCATGGTGCGCAACGCCATCGCGGCAGCCGTTGGCAAAGCCGCGCTCCCGTCTCCCGCGCGGCTGAGCATCGCCGACCTCGACTCGCCCTGCCGCCAGAACCAGTACTCCGAAGTCCACGGCATCATACGCAGTTGGGCTGAGCGCCACGACGGGCGAGTGAACCTCAGAGTCGATTCTGGCGGCGGGGCCATCTTCGATGCCATCCTGCTGGATCGGACCAGCACGGAGCCGGGCAAGCTGATTGCGGCTGCGGCCACTCTCCGGGGCGTGCCGGCCACCCTTTTCAGCCTGAGCGGTGCTATTCTCGGCCGCCAACTGCTGGTTGCCGGTGCCTGGGACATCCGCGTGGAGTCCAGCCCCACCGACAGGCCCGCGCCGCCGCCACCCCGTAAAACCGGTTCGCTGTTGCTTTCGGCCGCTCAGGTGCGCGCGCTCGACAGCGTGTCCGGAAAGGTTCCGGTGAAACTGCGCGGCGTCATCAGCTACTATGATTCCGACTTTCATGTCCTGTTTTTTCAAGATCCGACCGCCGGCATTTTCGTGCTCACGCCGGGCTTCGCCCCTGTGAGCCAGGGAGACCTGGCGGAGGTAGAAGGCGTCGCCGATTTCAGCGGCTTCGCGCCCATGATCTCCGAGGCCCGCTTCCGCGCGATCGGAAGAGGCCGCCTGCCCGATCCTTCACCGGTCTCGCTGGTGGAACTGTTTTCCGGAAGATTCGATAGCCAGCGAGTCGCGGTAGAAGGAACCGTGCAATCGGTGCTCCGCCCTCAACAGTCCCACTTCGAGATGGAACTCGCCGCCGGGCGCTACAGTTATCGCGTCCACGTGCCGTATCCGCCTTCCCTGCCGCTGCCCGCCTATCTCATCGACGCCGCGGTGCGGATTCGGGGCGTCGCGGGCTCGGTCTTCAATCCCATGGGGCAGTTGGCTGGAGTCACTCTGTATGTGCCCGATGTGAAAGACATCCAGGTGCTGCGGCCGGGTCGGCCCGCCGCTGCCTCTCCCATCCGGCCGATCAGCGGGCTGCTGCGCTTTTCGTTGACGAACGAGTGGGAGCACCGCGTGCGCGTACAGGGTACAGTCGAGTATCAGCGCGCCCGCTTTCGCGAGGTATTCGTGGCCGACGAAACGGGAGGCGTGCTGGTCCGGACCGAGCAGGAGGAGCGCTTCCAACCGGGCGATCGGGTTGAGGTGGTCGCATTCGCGGTTTCCGGTGGGTATTCGCCGGTACTGAGAGGCGCTGAACTTCGCAAGCTCGGCCCCGGAAAAGCTCCACTCGGGGTTCCGGTCGATGCGCAGCGGGCACTCGGCGGCGAGTACGACGGCCGCCTCATCACCACCGAAGCGTACCTGGTAAATCGGGTCATTGGGACCGCTGGGCAGACCCTCACCTTGGAATCCGGCAACGTTCTGTTTAACGCCACCATGGATTCGGACGGCGCAACCGATCCGCTGGCGCACCTGCGCGATGGGGCTCTGGTCCGGGTCACCGGCGTCTGCTCGGTCGAGCGTGGCGAAAATGACGCCCACCCACGCGCGTTTCAGATTCTCCTCCGTGGTCCCGCCGATGTCCAGGTGCTGCGCCAGGCCTCGTGGCTGACCCGCGAACGCACAATCGCCGTGGCCGGCTGGATGGGCGGTATCGCCGCGCTGTCGGCAATCTGGATCTGGATCCTGCGGCGCCGCGTTCGGCAGCAGACAGCGGTGATCCGGTCCAAACTGGAAAGCGAGGCGGCCCTCAAGCTGGCCGCGCAAGCCGCCAGCCGGGCCAAGAGCGAATTCCTCGCCAACATGAGTCACGAAATCCGCACCCCCATGAACGGCATCGTGGGGATGCAGCACCTCATCGGCGGAACCGATCTGAGCTGCGAACAGCGGGGGTACCTGGATGCGGCGCAATCCTCAGCGCAGTCTCTCCTCTCGTTGCTGAACGGGATTCTGGATCTTTCCAAAATCGAAGCTGGCCGGATGGAACTGGAGCGGACCGATTTCGCCGTCCGGCCCCTGCTCGACGAAATCCTCCGCCCGCTGGACCTGGCCGCCCGCCAGAAAGGTCTGAACCTCGGTTGCGTGGTGCGCGACGGCGTGCCGCCGGCGGTCAACGGTGACGCGCTCCGCTTGCGCCAGGTTCTGTTAAACCTGATCGCCAACGCGCTGAAGTTCACACACGTGGGCGCGGTCACCGTGACGGTCGAACGGGCCTCGGAATCGGAAAGCGGCGTGGAACTGCGTTTCGCGGTCGCCGATACCGGCATTGGAATCTCGCCCGAACAACGTCACGCGGTCTTTGAAGCGTTTCGGCAGGCCGACAACTCCATCACCCGGCGGTATGGCGGGACCGGACTCGGTCTGGCCATTTCGGCCCGGTTGGTTCAGCTCATGGGCGGTGAAATCGGGCTGGAGAGCGAGCCCGGCGCTGGCAGCACCTTCGCTTTTACGGCGCGTTTCGCGCGGGCGCATCTGGCCCCGTCCTTTCCCAGCGCGGTCCCGGACGGCGCCGCGGCTTCCTGCATCGCCCGTCCCCAGCGCATTCTGGTCGCCGAGGACAACCCCATCAATCAGACGGTCATCGCGCGCACCCTCGAAAAGGCCGGCCACCAGGTAGCGCTGGCGCAGAATGGCCGCGAAGCATTGGAGATTTGGGCCGCATCGCGCTTCGACGTCATTTTCATGGATGTGCAGATGCCGGAGATGGACGGGCTCGAGGCCACCCAAGAAATCCGCCGCCGCGAACAGGATACCGGCGAGCGCATCTGCGTCATGGCGATGACGGCCAACGCCATGTCCGGCGACCGCGAACGCTGCTTGAGCGCTGGAATGGACGGCTACTTCACCAAGCCCATGCACGCGCAGGAAGTCCTCGATTGGCTCGCCCGCCGGGAAACCGTTCCCGGCTCCACGCCCGCATGAGCGACCGGTTCCTGCCGCGCCTACGCGCCGCCGGTGTGAAGCCGGCCGCGGCGCCCCGGTACTTCGCCTATGGCGCGATCAACCCGGCGCGAATCGCATACCGCACCATGCTGGCGGTTTCATGCACGCCCAGTTTCTCCAGGATGCGGCTCCGGTGAGACTCCACGGTCTTGTAACTGATCCCCAGTTGCCGCGCTGCACGCCTGGTGGACTTTCCCTCCGCGACCAGCACCAGCACCTGGCGCTCGCGCTCGGTCAGGGTAAACACGATGCGCAGCGCTTCTTCGTCCGGCTTGAAGTACGGGCGCCGGCGGTCGCTGATATCTGCCGCCGCCCCGTTGAAACCGGCGAACCCGCCCGCGCCGTCCAGGCGCGGGATGCCTTGGTCCTCCACCCAGCAATATTCGCCGTCCGCGCGCTGCAGGCGATACTCAATTCGGTAGGGCTGCCGCGCCGTGAACGACCTGAGATAAGTTTCGACGCAAATGTCGCGATCGTCGGGATGCAGTCCTTCGGTCCAGCCGTTTCCCATTTCCTCGGCCATCGACCGGCCTCGGAACTCCAGCCACGCGCGGTTGAGGTAGGTCCACAGCGCGTCGGAACCCGACATCCAGATCATCAACGGAGAGCAATCCGCCAGTTGGCGGAAACGCTCTTCTCCGCTGTCATCGCGCTCCTTCGTCCGTTCGAGTTCGGCTTCCAACTCGGCAACCCGCTGCCGCCAGAGGGCGCATTCTTCACATCCCATCGCCGCGTGTGTCTCCGGTTCCCTGATCTAGCTGATGATAGATCCCCTGGGTTCTAACGGTAAAGCACCAAATTATGAGGATGACACAGGCGAGCCCGCGGCGCTCCCCCCCGGGTCAAGTTCCAGACGTTTGACGAGGTAACCGAAATGGGGGGTGGCCTTTGGGTATAATCGGAGCAGATGGTTTTCGTGCCGCCCGCGAAAACGGGCCGTCGAAAGTCCGAGCAGTTTCCATCGGAATCTCTCTTTTTGTCCTCGTTTTTCCCATGGAGGTATCAGTCACCCACAGCATGAAAGCCAGCGTGCGCATTCCAAGAGGTGTCGAGAATCTGTTCGGCACCCGCGATGAGAACATCCGGTTGATCGAAACCGGCTTGAGCGTCCACACCCTGTTGGTCGACAACAACATCGAAATCGAAGGCGAGCCGGAGAACGTCTCCCGCGCGGAGAACATCCTGGAAGATTACAACACGCTGGTGCGGGAAGGCCACGTCTTCAATAACGGCGATCTGAACAGCTACCTGCGCGTGGTGACCACCGACTCCGAGGTGTCCCTGCGCGCGTTGGTCCAAAGCGGCAAACAGCGCAATTTCGGCAAGAAGATGCTGGCGCCGAAATCGGTGAACCAGCGGCGATATCTGGAAGCCATCGAGCGCAACGACCTGGTGTTCGGGATCGGCCCGGCCGGCACCGGCAAGACCTACCTCGCGGTGGCGATGGGCATTTCGGCGCTGATAAACAAGTCCGTTGCCCGCATCATCCTCACGCGGCCCGCGGTGGAAGCCGGCGAGCGCCTGGGATTCCTGCCGGGCACGTTGCAGGAAAAGGTGGACCCGTACCTGCGCCCGCTGTACGACGCGCTCTATGACATGCTCGATAGCGAGCGCGTCGAGAAGCTGCTGGAGCGGAACGTGATTGAAGTCGCGCCGATCGCGTTCATGCGCGGCCGCACGCTGAATGACAGCTTCATCATTTTGGACGAGGCGCAGAACAGCACTTCGGAACAGATGAAGATGGTGCTGACTCGCCAGGGATTCAATTCCAAAATGGTGGTGAATGGCGACATCACGCAAATCGATTTGCCGAACGGCCGCCGCAGCGGCCTGATTGACGCCATGGAAGTACTGAAGGGCGTGGAAGGCATCAGCTTTGTGCCGTTCGACGAGCGCGACGTGGTCAGGCACACGCTTGTGCAGCGTATCGTCAAGGCCTACGAGCGCTACAACGAGACCATCGGCGCCGGCCGGCAGCTCAGTTTGAAGCTCGCCGAACCTGCGGTGGAGGCCGCGCCCGCCGCCGAGGCCCCTCCCGGCGAGACTGCGCCACGCGCCTGAGCGCCTCCATGTCCTCCCCCGAAGGCAGCACGGTTACATTCTGGCGTTCGCAGATCGAGGTGCGTCCGGGCGCCGTGCTCCGGTTCGCGCGCAAGTTGCAAGCGCAGATCGCGCGCGGCCGTCCGTTTGACTGCCTCATCACGGGAGACGCACAGGTGCGCCGCCTGAACCGCGAGTTTCGCGGCAAGGATTTCGCGACCGATGTGCTGTCATTCCCAGCCGGCGATATACAGGCGGGCGTGCGGAAGACAGGCGACAAGAAACGATCGCCTGTCCTACCCCGGGCGGGCGACATCGCCATTTCGCTCCCTCGCGCTCGCGCGCAGGCCAAGCGGTTGGGACACTCGACCGAGCAAGAGATCCGCATCCTGATACTGCACGGTCTGCTGCACCTTCTGGGCCAGGATCACGAAAGCGATGACGGGCGGATGGCGCGCGCCGAAAAACGGTGGCGCGCGCGCCTCGGCCTGCCTGCCGGCCTGATCGAACGGGTGTTGCCGTGATGCTGGCGGTGATCCTCGCGGCGCTGGTTGCCGCCCCGGCACTGGGACTGGTGACATTCGTGCAGCTTCTGTATTTGGAAAGCATGCGCCTGCGCACGCGTGATCTGCCTGCCCTCAAATTCTTCAAAGACACGCTGGAAGACAGAATCGGCCTGAAGACCGAAGATGGCGCGGGCGCTTTTTCGCTCATCAAACACACCCTGATGGTGCTGCTCGGCATTTTTTATTTCGCGTGGTTCGCCGATGGCGAGCCGTGGAATGCGGCCGTCTTCTGGCAGGCTGTGCTGGCCGTGTGGCTGGTGATGATGGCCGTCGCCTACGCGCTGCCGCAACTGCTCTACCGCCGCACCTCCGGCCGCTGGCTGCTGCCGCTGCTTTCGTTGCTGCGCGGTCTCGCCTGGGTGGCGCGGCCGTGCGTGGCGCTGCTCGGTTTCTTCCAATCTCTGATCGACCTGGCGGACGATTCCACAGCCGACGAGGAGCAGCCCACCCCCGCCGAGAATATCGAGGCGCTGATTTCCGCCGGCCAGGAAGAGGGATTGATCGAAGAGCAGGACCGCAAGCTGATTCAATCGGTGGTCGAGTTCGGCGACAAGGTGGTGCGCGAAGTGATGACGCCGCGGCCCAGGATCATCGCCATTCCGGCCGATTCCACTCTCGAGGAACTCCGTCAACTGGTGATCCACGAGCAGTACTCGCGCGTCCCGGTTTTCGAAAAGAACATCGACCAGATCACCGGCTTCGTGCATGTGCGCGACATGTTCGAACTGGAAGAGGACGAGCGCTCGAAGCGCCTGGTGCGGGAACTGGTGCGCCCCATTCCGTTCGTGCCGGAGACCAAGCCGGTCAGCGACCTGATGCGCCACATGCAGCAGGAAAATACGCACATGGTGATCGTGGTCGACGAGTACGGCAACACGGCGGGCCTGGCGACCATGGAAGATCTGCTCGAAGTGATCATCGGCGAGATCCGCGACGAACACGAGCCGAGCACGGACGTGCTGGAGGACGGGCACGGCGGCTTCATCGTGGCCGGCAATTTCGACTTGGATCGCGTGGCCGATCTGTTCGAATCGTTTCACCGCGAAGAGGACGTCGAATCGACCACCGTGGGCGGCCTGGTGAGCGAGTGGCTGGGGCGGGTGCCGAAGGCCGGCGAGTTGGTGGACCGCGATGGCATTCGCGTGGAGGTGCTGGCTTCCGACGAGTGGCGCGTGGAGCAGGTTCGCATCAGTAAATCCCAGGCGGTGACACATGAGTGATCCATTCCGGTCCGGATTCGTTTCCCTGATCGGGCGCCCCAACACCGGCAAATCGACGCTGCTCAACGCCCTGGTGGGGCAGAAGGTGGCGATTGTCGCGGACAAGCCGCAGACCACGCGCACCTCGATTCAGGGCGTGCTGACGATGCCCGGAGCGCAAATTGTGTTCCTCGACACGCCCGGCATTCACCGCGCCGACACGGCCCTGAACAAGCGCCTGATGGACGCGGTGCGGGCCGCGGTGGAGGAACGCGACCTGCTGCTGCTGCTGGCCGATGCCGCGCGCCCCATCGGCAAAGACGACCGCCAGGCGCTCGACTTGGCACGCAAGTGCCATGCGCCGGTCGTATTGGTTCTCAACAAGATCGACCTGGTAAAGGACAAGGCGCTGCTGCTCCCGCTGATCGACCAGTATCGTGCCGCCTTCGAGTTCGCCGATTATGTTCCGGTTTCGGCCACCAAGGGCCAGGGACTCGACGAATTGAAGAAAGTGATTCTGCACCATCTGCCCGAGGGCCCGGAGTATTTCCCCGAGGACCACGTTACCGACCAGCCGGAGCGGTTTCTGGCCGCCGAACTGATTCGCGAAAAGATTCTCGCGGCCACGCGGCAGGAGGTGCCGCATTCGGTCGCGGTGATCGTGGATCAATGGGAAGAGACCGGGCGGCTGACGCGCATCTTCGCCACCATCCGCGTCGAGCGGGAAGGGCAAAAGGCCATCGTGATCGGAACCAAGGGCGCCATGCTGAAACGAATCGGCACCCTGGCACGGCACGAGATGGAGCGGCTGTTCGGCGTGAAGATCTACCTGGATCTGCACGTGCGCGTGCAGCCGGGATGGCGCGACAAGGCCGCATTCTTAAACGCACTCGACTGGCGTACAATGGCCGGAGACGACGATGCTTAAATTATTCGCTTTTTCGATGGCCCTGATCCTGCTGGCCGCCTCCTGCCTGGCCGCGGATAAACCAGTCAGCGACGATGTGATCTACGATCAGGTGCGCATCAAGCTCTCCGGCGATCCGATCGCCAAAGGCGGGAGTTTCACCGTGGACGTCAAGCAGGGCGTCGTAACCCTCACCGGCGTGGCCGAGGCGGAGCAGCAGAAGGATCGCGCCGGCAAGCTGGCGAAGAAGGTGAACGGCGTCAAGCAGGTGATCAATAACCTCACCGTCGCCAAAGGCGGTAAATGAACGGCGGCAAAGGCGGTAAATGAAGCACCTCGCGCGTTGGAGCGCCGCGGCCGCTGTTTTCGTGCCGTTCTTGCTAGCGCAGGACTCCGACCGGTTTCAGGTGCAGTTGCTGGCCAAGGGTTACACCTACACAGATGGTCCCGCGTGGTCCAAGGACGGCTTCCTGATTTTCAGCGATACGCCGGCGGACCAGTTGCTCAAGTGGGTTCCCGGCCAACCTCCCCAGGTCTATCGTGAAAACGTGCAGGGGCCGGCCGGCAACGCGTTCGACAGCCAGGGCCGGCTGTACACCTGCGAAACCAGAGCCCGGCGCGTCACCCGCACCGACAAGAAAGGCGCCATCGAGGTGCTGGCCGACCGCTGGGAAGCGAAGCGCCTGAACGCGCCGAACGACATCGTGGTGGGCCGCAACGATCACGCCTATTTCACCGACCCCGCATTCGGCAGCCAGGCCGATCATCGAGAGCTGGACTTTTACGGCGTGTACCATATCCCACCCAAGGGGCCGCTCGAAATTGTGGCCAAACTCACCGGCAGGCCCAACGGTATCGCGCTTTCTCCCAATGGCCGCGTGTTGTATGTGACGGATTCAGACGACCGCAGCATTCTGGCCTACGACCTGGATCGCAATGGCCAACCGGCGAACCAGCGCACGCTGGTCGAGAACACAGGGGCCGTGCCCGACGGCATTCGCGTGGATGAAAAAGGCAATTTGTACGTGGCCGCGGGCGGGATTGCGGTATATAGCGCCGCGGGCCAATGGCTCGATACGATCCCGGTGACCGATCCGCCATCGAACTGCGGGTTTGGCGAAGCCGACGGCCAATCGATATTCATCACCGCCCGGCGCAATGTGTATCGCGTGCGCTTGCTGCAAAAGGGAGCAGGCTCCGATGAGCGGCGGTAGATCCGTGACCGGGAAACGCAGGGCCACCGCGAAACTGTTGGCAGGCGGAAGTCCGCTTCGGACCCGAAACCCGGGCGCCTGCCCCACCGATCGTCAGCAAAGTGGGACAGACGCTATCGTCTGTCAACCTGCGGCGGTTGGTTCGAAGAAGGAAGACGACCGCCGTTATCCCAAGCGGCCGCTGGTCGGGGTCGGCGCACTGATTTTCCGCCGCGGCCGCATTCTGATGGCGCAGCGGGGCAAGCAGCCGCTGAAGGGCGCGTGGTCGCTGCCCGGCGGCGCGCTCGAAATCGGCGAATCGCTCGACGCCGGCGTTCGCCGCGAAGTGCGCGAGGAGACCGGCCTCGAAGTCAAGCCAGTAAAGGTCTTCGAGATCTTCGAGCGCATCATACGCGATTCGCGCGGCGCGCCGGAATATCATTACGTATTGATCGATTATGTCTGCCGCGTGATTGGCGGCGCCCTGCGCGCTGGCGACGATGCGTGCCGCGTGGAATGGGTGCGCGAGCGCGACTTGGCGGAATTGGAGATCACGGAAGGCACATTGGCGGTGATTGAAAGAGCCTTTCGGAGCCGCGACCGTCAGGGAGCGGTTAGCGTGGCTGTTTCGCCGCGATCCGCCAAGGCGCGATAATAGCAACCATGCAAAACATTATCCCGGTAGCATGTTTTATTGCCGGGTTCCTGCTGGCGTGGCTTGTGCTGCGGGCGCGCCGCCAGGATACCGCAACCGTCTTCCAGGCGCTTTCCGCCGAAGCGCTGGCGCGGAACAACCAGGCGTTCCTCGATCTAGCCCGTGCCAATCTGGCGGAGGCGCAAACCGCGGCGCGCGGCGATCTGGAAAAGCGGCAGCAGGCGTTCGCGGAACTGGTGTCGCCCGTGCGCGCGTCGCTCGACAAGGTGGATTCGCGCATCCAGGAACTCGAAACGGCGCGCGCGGCCGCCTACGCCGGATTGCAGGAGCAGGTGCGCGGCCTGGCCGAAACCGAGCAGCAGCTTCGCGCCGAAACCGGCAAGCTGGTGACGGCACTGCGTTCGCCCGCCGCGCGCGGCAACTGGGGCGAAATGCAGTTGCGCCGCGTGGTGGAGATGGCCGGCATGCTGGATCATTGCGATTTTCAGACGCAGGCCACCGTGACTGGCGAGGAGGGCCGGCTGCGGCCCGATCTGCTGATTCATCTGCCGGCCGGAAAAACCGTGGTGGTGGATGCCAAGACCCCGCTCGATGGCTACCTGCGCGCCATCGAAGCCGCCGACGAAGCCACCCGTAAGACGAGCCTGGCGGACCACGCGCGGCAGGTGCGCGCGCATCTCACCTCGCTCGGCCGCAAATCCTATTGGGAGCAATTCGACCAGGCTCCGGAATTCGCCGTGCTGTTCCTGCCCGGCGAGTGCTTCTTCAGCGCCGCGCTCGAAGCCGATCCCTCGCTGATCGAGTTCGGCGTCGGGCAGAACATCATCCTGGCCACGCCCACCACGCTGATCGCTCTTCTGCGCGCCGTCGCCTACGGCTGGCGGCAGGAGAAGCTGGCGGAAAACGCCGCCGAAATCAGCGCGCTGGGCAAGGAGCTGTATAAGCGGCTTTCCGACATGGGCGGCCACCTGGTCAACATGGGCAAGGGCCTCGAACGCGCGGTCGAGGAGTACAACAAAGCGGTAGGCTCGCTCGAGAGCCGGGTGATGGTGAGCGCGCGCAAATTTGTCGAGTTGAAGACCGCGCCGCTGGGAGTGGAAATTGCGGAACTGCAGCCGGTCGAAAAGCGCGTGCGGAGCATGGAAGAATCCGTCGGGGGCGCGGCGCAGGAGTCAGACGTGGGAACGGAAGGGGACGAGCCCGTCAGGGCGACAGACAGTAGCCCCGTGCGTGAGCGCGGGGTGCACCCGTGAGATCACCCAGCCCCGGAACGGGGCGAAAGAGTGCCGCGCGTCAGCCTGACGGTCCGGCCTTTTTCCTTCGCCCGTTCCGGAGCTGGGTGATCTGGTTCGACGCAGCATCAAAAGAACGTTCGCACAGAAATGTCTGGGATCAAATCAAGCGAGTAGTCTAGTCGGTCGTTTTTCCTGCCAACCACGATTATTCCCCTGACGGATTGCCCCTTGGTGGCAATATTCTTGCGCACCCAACCCATGTAAGTTGTGATTTGCCCAACCACTTCCCGGTAGTCGGCTGCTGGGCGCTTGATCTCGACCACAACATAGTTCCGCTTCCGATCGATGCAAAGAAGGTCGATTATGCCGACGGCGATCCGGGATTGCCGCTGAAACACAGTCAGCCCAGATTCGAGCAAGTCAGGGCGATTGGCGAGCATTGTTTCGAGGCTCTTCTCGTCTATTCGTTCCGAAATCGAGCCCGGGGTCTGAGGCGGGGAAACCTTCCCCCTGAAATTTGCCGTCTCATCAAGCTCCTGCCGCGTGGCATCTGTTAGGCCGATGCAGAGCGCTCCACTCCTGGCGACGACACCCGCCAAATCCGCTTCCCCAAGCATGCGCCACATCCAGAACTCGGGGCATATGGCGCTATGGCGGTACTTGGCGTTGTAATGACTGACGAGAGCCGGCAGAGCCATCTTTCCCTTGGCCTCCTTCAGCGCCAGTAGCGCGGTGCGGGCATACTTGCCCGTGGGCAACTTCAGGGATTCCCGCGATATCCTCAGGCGGTAGGTGGGGTACCCCGCCACCATGGTCCCTGTTTTGCCATTTAAAGCCGCGACCAGGACCTCCTCCATGAGCGCCTCTTCGGCCTTCTTAACTGGCGCAGATCTTAGGGCGGTACGGACAAGGAATCGAATCTCCGTGGCCCCACGCTGGTGAAGGATGTCGAGCACTGTCTTGTTGAAGGATTGCTTCGGGCGGGACCTGAGGTCGTTCATACAAGCCACCACCCCTGCGATTTCACCACGCGCTTCCCGCAAAGGCGCCGTTTTGTTGCGGTGAAGACATACCCCTCATTCTGCATATCGAATTGAAATCGCGGCTCATCTGGCGAATTAATCCAGTCCGAATCGTTGCCCAGGTAGTGCTCAAAGGCCTCGCCCTGGGCCAATAACTTGTCGGCTTCGTGCACTGCTGCAAACGTTGTTCCAGCCGACGACAGAATGCCGGCAGGCATATAGACCCTTCCTTCATGCGAAAACTGCGAGTTGGCGTGCTGATTTCTCACCGCTTTTCGCCCTTCGGCGGTCAAATTTGGCTCCGGGTTCTGTCTGTTCAACCGATGGATGATCCCTTCGTCGGGCCACTCACTGGCCAAGATTTCCAGAACATGATCCAGATACCAGTCTCCGTGCTGCATTATGTCAATGAGGTAGGCCGTGTGTGGTTTGAAAACTGCGAAGAGCAACGGCTCGGGTAGGACGCTTCGTTTTCGTACGACGTATCCATCCGCGTCCAGCGTGGTTGAAATATGCAGATGATGAACTCCCCAATCGTTGAGCATGAGGTCGAGGTCCTTCCGAACCCTGGAACGCGGTCCAGCCAGCGCAGGCGTGAAGGCGACCTTGATGTCGCGGCTTAGGTATTTGCGGAGATTGTTTCCGCATTCAATATCGGCCGCGACCCTGGCCAGATCGGCGGCCCGCTGGGAGACGATGGGGTTCTGCAGGAAGGCCTTAGACCTCCGCACCTGCCGGGGCAGCGGCCTGACTGCTCGGTTCATCCAATTGTGATAGAGAACCAGCAGCTGGTGCGCACAGAGGCGGCACAAATGTGCAACGGCTGCCGGGTTCGTGCGGTTGTAGGGCAACGCCCCGATTACCCATTGCCGAACGCTTTCCTGTATAAGCGCTCCCGTCTGCGTGAGACGGCCGGCGATAACGTCGTTGGTCATGGCTGGGGGCCCGTGCGGTTCAACACATTTATGATAACGCCCTCCTACGCGCGGCAGCCAAGGGCAACCGCATCCGAGGATCGGCTCTGCGCCAACAGCTCCCCGGCTCCCCGCCTCGTCTAGAATAGTAAAAGAGTGCCCGCCAAGACCTTCTACCTGGAAACCTTCGGCTGCCAGATGAACGCGCACGACTCCGAAAAGGTGGTCGGCACGCTGATGGCGAAGGGCTACACGCAAGTGCCCACGCCGGAAGAAGCCGGGCTGGTTCTGTACAACACCTGCAGCATACGCGATAAAGCCGAGCAAAAAGTCTACCACCGCTTACAGCAGTTCAAGCGCAACGGCAAGGACAAGGTGATCGGCGTGCTCGGCTGCGTGGCGCAGCAGGAAGGCGAACGCATTTTCGAGCGCGCCCCGAATGTCGGCCTGGTGTGCGGCTCGGCCAGCTACAACAAACTGGGCGAATTGCTGGTGCAGATTGAAGCCGGCGACAGGCGCGTCACCGGATTGAGCCTGGATACCGACGAGGCCTTCGACACGCCCTTCACGCGGCGCGACAACCCCCACCGCGCCTACATCACCATCATCGAAGGCTGCGACAAGAGCTGCGCCTACTGCGTGGTGCCGTTTACGCGCGGCCCGGAGCGCAGCCGAACGAGCGAAAGCGTGATGGCCGAAGCGCGCCGCCTGGCCGCGGAAGGGTACAGCGAGATCCAACTGCTAGGGCAAAACGTCAACAGCTATCGCGACCCTACGCCGGCGGGCTGGAACTTCGCCACTCTGCTCGGGCGCGTGGCGGAGATCTCGGGAATTCGCCGCGTGCGTTACACCACGTCGCATCCGCGCGATTTCGGCAGGGATATCGTGGATGCCATGGACTCGAATCCCGCCATCTGCGACCACGTCCACCTGCCGGTGCAATCGGGATCGTCGGACGTGCTCGCCCGAATGGAACGGCTCTACACGCGCGACGAATACATCGAGCGCATCGACTGGCTCAAGAACGCGCGGCGCATTTATTCCATCACCACCGACATCATCGTCGGCTTCCCTGGCGAGACCGAGAAGGACTTCGAGGCAACGCTCGCCCTGCTCGACGAAGTCGAATACGATTCTCTCTTCAGCTTCAAGTATTCGCCGCGGCCAAACACGGCCGCCCTCGGCCTGGAAGACCACATACCGGACGAAGAGAAGCAGCGGCGCCTCGTGATCGTGCAGGAGAAGCAGCGCGCCATCCAGATCCGCCGCAATGCCGGGCTCATCGGCAGCGTGAAGGAAGTGCTGGTGGAAGGCCGCCACCAGGCGCTGGAACAGTGGATCGGGCGCACGTCGGACAACCGCACGTTGAACTTCACTCACCCGCTGGACGGCGCGGCCTCTCTCACCGGAAAGTACCTGCCAGTTCGCGTCACACGCTCCGGTCCCAACTCCTTGGTGGGCGAGAGCGTAACTGTGGTGTAATTGAGTTGGGAGGAGGGCGGCATGGAAGTCGAAATGAAAATTCGCGGCCTGATGATGGACCCGGTCACCAATATGCCCATCGTCATCCTGAGGGACGTGAGCGGCAACTCCGTGCTCCCGATCTGGGTCGGCGTTTACGAGGCGAACGCCATCGCACTCGAAATCGAAAAAGTTTCCACCCCGCGGCCTATGACGCACGACCTCATCAAGAGCCTGCTGCTCGGCCTCAATACCGCCATGCGCAAGGTGGTGGTGAGCGAACTGAAAGACGATACGTTCTACGCCGTCATCTGGCTGGATCGCGACGGGGAAATCATCAGCGTGGATTCGCGCCCCAGCGATGCACTGGCTCTGGCGCTGCGCCTGGATTGCCCGATTTACGTGGAAGAGACCGTGCTGAAATCCTCCAGCAAGGCCGCCAACACCTCCGACAAGGACAACAAGGAAGAGTTGAAGCGGTGGCTCGATGGCCTCAACGATGAGGACCTCGGCCGATACAAGATGTGACGCCGGAAACCGCCGCGCGTCTGGCCGGCTGTGGAATCCAGTTGGCCGCCGAATCCCCGCAGCACAGCATGTTCACGCGCGGCCTCTGCGTGGCGCTTGTCAATTTGGGCGCGGGGGCTGTGACGGGGATCGGCAGTTCGGGAATGATGACGGAAACAGGCTTGTCGTTTCTGGTCTGGCGCGAAGGCCGGTCGTATCTCATCGCCAAGGGCCGCGAAACGCCGGCCAGCTCCGCGCAGGTGGAAGAGATTCAGAAGTTTTCTTTGGATTTGAAACGCGCCTTGGGCGTGGATCCGGGCGATGCGTAGCGCGCCTCTCGCCATGCCCATCCGCGCAGAATTGGTTGCATCACAAGAACGCATGACGCTCGACGAACAACTATCCTACTTGCGGAAAGGCATGGTGGAGATCATTCGCGAAGAGGATCTCCGCGAGCGGCTGGTAGCGGCCGCCGCCGCCGGCCGCAAATTGCGCATCAAAGTCGGCTTCGATCCGACGGCGCCCGACCTGCACCTGGGCCACACCGTGCTGCTGCGCAAGATGAAGCACTTCCAGGACCTCGGCCACACGGTGATTTTTCTGATCGGCGATATGACCGGCCTGATCGGCGATCCCACCGGCCGCAACGTGACGCGCCCGCCCATGACGCGCGAAGCGATTCTCGAAAACGCCGAAACCTACAAGGCGCAGGTGTTCAAGATTCTCGATCCGGAAAAGACCGAAGTCCGCTTCAACAGCGAATGGCTGGAGCCGATGCAGTACGTCGACATCGTGCGCCTGGCATCGCATTACCCTGTGGCGCGCATGCTGGAGCGCGACTATTTCTCGAATCGCCTGCGCGATGGCATTTCGATTTCGATGCATGAGTTGCTCTACCCGCTGGCGCAGGGCTACGATTCGGTAGCTCTGAATTGCGACGTGGAAATGGGCGGCACGGACCAGAGATTCAACCTGCTGGTGGGGCGCGATCTGCAGCGCGACTACGGGCAGGCGCCGCAAATCGTCTGCACCACGCCGCTGCTCGAAGGCATCGACGGCGTCAACAAAATGTCGAAATCGCTCGGCAACTACATCGGCATTACCGAGCCGCCCGACGTGATGTTCCGCAAGGTAATGCAGATCTCCGACGAGCTGATGTGGCGCTATTACCTGCTGCTCACCGATAAGACCGAGAGCGAAATCGCGCGGCTGCGCGCCAGCGTGGCGGATGGTTTGCTGCATCCCATGGAGGCCAAAATCGCGCTGGGCAAGATGATCGTCGCCGATTACCACTCGGCCGCCGAGGCGGAAAGCGCGGCCGCGGTCTTTGACAACGTGGTGCGCCGCAAACAGGTGCCGGCCGAAATCGAAACCGTCGCCCTCCCGGAGGGAGTCGTGAAAGATGGCGCCATTCGCCTCGACAAGCTGCTGGCGCGCATCGGCCTGGCCGAATCGGTGAGCGACGCCGCGCGCAAGGTCAAGGCCGGCGCGGTGGAGATCGACGGCGTGAAATGGACAACCCTGGCGTGGGCGGAGCCGTCGCCCGAGATCCTAATTCAAGTGGGTAAGCACTGGCGAAAGGTCATCCGGTAAACCACCGTGCGTAAGCTCTATTTCTGGAAACTCAAGCGGCGGGAAATTCAGCTCGGAGACCGCACGCTGCTGATGGCCGTGCTCAACGTCACGCCGGATTCGTTTTCCGATGGTGGCAAGTACGCCGATCCGGATCGCGCCTTCGCCCGGGCGATCGAACTCGAAGAACAGGGCGCGGACATGATCGACATCGGCGCGGAATCCACGCGGCCTGGGTCGGCGCGCATCTCCGCGGCCGAAGAGATGCGCCGGCTGATTCCGGTTCTCAAACGGCTGAAGGACCAGCTCACGATCCCCATTTCGGTGGATACTTATAAGGCCGAGGTCGCCGAGCGCGCGCTCGAGTTAGGCGTTGACGTTATCAACGACCCTTCCGGCCTCACCATAGAACCGCAACTGGCGCGCGTGGTTTCCAACCACGATGCCGGCCTGGTGCTGAACCACATGCGCGGGCGGCCGGACAACTGGGCCAGGCTGGGACCGATGCCGGATCCGGTGGCGGGCATCGCGCGCGACCTCGGCGCCGCCGTCAGCCGCGCCCGCCATATCGGCATCAGCCCTTCCAAGCTGGTCATCGACCCCGGTCTCGGCTTCGGCAAGCGCAAGGAGCAGAACGCGCTCATCCTGGGCCGTCTCTCCGCGCTCGCGGCCATCGATCTGCCCATCATGGCCGGCCCCTCGCGCAAGAGTTTTCTGGCTCATGAGGACCCCGAGCAAACCAAGTTCGCCACCGCCGCGGCCGTGGCTGCCTGTGTGCTCGGCGGCGTCCACATGGTGCGCGTCCACGACGTGCGCGAGATGCGCGCCGTGACCGATCTGGCCGACGATATTCTGCGCGCCCAGGCGGAATGACCGCCCGCTGCGCGTCTCCTGTATAATGGTCGCGTTGGGAGACAAGCCCCCGCTGGGATGCCGGACATCAAGAAAAAGCTGCAAGACGAAATCGCCACGCTCGAACGCGAGCTGCACGTCGACCTGCCGAAGGAGATCCACACGGCGCGTCTCCACGGCGATCTGAGCGAGAACGCCGAGTATCATGCCGCCAAGGAGCGCCAGGGGATTGTCAACGCGCGGCTCAACCAGCTCAAGCAGCGGTTGGCCGAGATGTCGATGATCGACTTCTCGAAAATTCCGCACGACCGCGTCGGGCTGGGTTCCACCGTGGTGGTGCTCGATAGCAAGCGCGACGAAGAGGTAACGTATAATTTGGTGACGGTCGAGGAGGCCGACGCGGCCAACGGCAAGATCTCAACCACCTCGCCGATCGGCCGCGCCTTGCTCGGTAAGGAAGTGGGTGACGTGGCCCGCGTGCAGAGTCCCAATGGCACCAAGGATCTGGAGATCCTCAAGCTGACCACCATCCACGACGCGGCGAATTGACATGACATTCACCGGCGGAATCGGCAGGTTCTGCGGCGCCATCATCGACCGGATCGTGCGCTGGCTGGCGCTTTCGCGCATTCACCCGAACGTGCTGACGTTCATGGGGCTGGTGATCAACATCTGGGCGGCGTGGCTGCTGTCGCGCGGCAGCTTCCGCTGGGCCGGCCTGGTGGTGATCGGCGCCGGCTTGTTCGATATGGTGGATGGCCGCGTCGCCCGCGCCACCAGCCAGGTCACGCGCTTCGGCGGATTCTTCGATTCGGTGATCGACCGCTACTCCGATCTCGCGCTGTACATGGGCCTGCTGGTCTACTACGCCTCCATCAACCGCTTTTTCTACATTGTGCTGACCGCTGTCGTGATGACCGGCTCGGTGATGATCAGTTACTCGCGAGCGCGCGCCGAGAACGCCATTCCCAAGTGCAAAGTCGGCTTCCTGGAGCGTCCCGAACGCGTGGTGCTCATCATCATCGGCGCGCTGTTCAATCGCATGGCCGCCGCGCTGTGGGTGATCGCCGTGCTTTCCAACCTCACCGTGGTTCACCGCATGATCTACACCTTTCACGAAGCCAAGCGTCTGGAAGACGCTCAACTGCGCGCCGTGCCCCGCAGCGAATCGCCGGCGGTGCCGTAGAGGCTGGGCTAGTGGCGCAGGCCCCCGGCCTGCGAACCCGCGTTACCGGCTCGAATACCCACCTTGTGGCGCAGGCCCCCGGCCTGCGAACCCGTCGCTACCGGCTCGAATTCCGATAATCTAACGGCGGCTTCTGCCCCACCGGGATCTTGGATCCGTACCTCACGCCCTCCATCCGCTTGGCGAAGTCGGCCTTGGCAGCCGCCAGCAAGGCTGGATCGGTAAACAGGTCCTGGGCGGTGACGGCGAGCACCTTGGCGGCCAGCACCATTCCATCCTGTCCGATGGCCATGCCGCTGGCGGCCGTGGCGTACCAGGTGTGCGCCGGCGTTCCCGGCACCCAGGTTGCGGCGGTGATCCCGATGGTCGGCACGTTCCAGCTCACGTCGCCCACGTCGGTGGATGCGCCGCCGCCTTCCCCGCGCTCCCGATCGAGCGGCTGCACCAGGCGCTCGGTGCCGAGTTTCGCTGTCGTTCCCGTGGGCAACAACGCAAACAGTTTCTCCGCGAATGTTTGCTCGGCCGGCGTATACGTCAAGCCGCCGATCTCGGTGAAATTGCGGTAGACGCGTTCGCCCAATGGCGCATTGTTGACGATGTCGGCGTCGCTGCTCACAATGCGGCATTCCACCGTCGTCTCCGTGGCCATCGCTGCACCGTTGGCGCATTTCAGGATGCGCTCCCAGATGCCGCTCAGCACGGTCATGGAGGGATGGCGCGCGTAGAGAAACAGCTCGGCGTCATCGGGAACGATGTTGGGCGCGGCGCCTCCCTTGGTCACGATGTAGTGCATGCGCGTGGCGCTGGGGACGTGTTCGCGCAGAAACTCCACCGCGTTGGCCATCAGCATCAGGCCGTCCAGCGCAGAGCGTCCCTTTTCCGGCGCCGCCGCCGCGTGCGATGCCAGTCCGTGGAATTCGAACTTCGCCGTGATTACGGCCAGCATTCCGGCGCCGGTGGTCACCGTGTTCGAATCGCCCGGATGCCAGTGCAGAACCGCATCCACATCATTGAACAGCCCGGCGCGCACCATGTACACTTTGCCCGAACCGCCCTCTTCCGCCGGAGTGCCGTAATACCGCACCGTTCCCGGCAAGTGATGCGCGGCGAGATAGTCTTTGATCGAGACCGCAGCCAGCGCGCCACCTGCGCCGAGCAGGTTATGCCCGCAGCCGTGGCCGGGCGCGCCGGCCGTTAGCGGCTTGCGCTCCGGCACGGCGTCCTGCGAAAGCCCAGGCAGCGAATCGAACTCGCCCAAAATTCCGATCACCGGCTTGCCTTGTCCCCAGCTCGCGACAAACGCCGTCGGTATCTCGGCCACTCCGGCCTTTACGTCAAAGCCCGCCACGGCGAGCGTCTCCTGGAGCAAAGCGGAGCTCTTCTTTTCCTGATATCCCATCTCCGCGAATTCCCAGACCTTGCGTGAGACATCCCGGTACGCCGCGGCATTTGTCTCCACCAGTTGAATCACTTCGCTGTGAGCTGCTGAGATATCCGCCGCCAGCGCCGCGAACGGCGCCGCCGCGCCAAAAACAAGAACTGCCAGTTTCGATCGCATATTGGGATACGGTACGCGGCGGGGGCAGCGGGTGTCAAGCGACGACTGCGGAGCAGGAGGCGTATTGAAGGAACCTTTTCGTCCGTTGTGGTGTCCTTAAGAGCAGGTGAGATCCAACCGATTCGCGGGCGCCGGAATGATCGCAGCCGCGGCACTGATCATCGCCGGCTGCAACTCGCCCGCCCACGTGATCAAGCCTGTCATCTATGTTCGCGCCGAGGACAAGTATCGAGCCATGAAGTCGGCGCCGGTGATCGTGGTCGCCGAGGTGCTGGACTACAAACTGGTGGCCGGACCGCGAGATGTGGAAAGGCCGGCCGATACCTTCAACCCCAAGGCTTGGATGGTTCCATTGCACCTGGCGCGGATGTCGGCCAAGGTCATACTCTCCCTGAGAGGCGATGTGCGAGGTCCGATCCAGTTCTACTCCTGGGTATGGGCGTCTGGGCAACATGGGGGAGAGAGGCTGTTTCGTCCCTATCCCGGCTACTGCCACATCCTCTTCCTGCGGGAGGAGGGCGGATACCTACGAACCGTCGCCGACTACCCGGCCTACGACCTGGAGATCCCTCCTGGTTGGCTGCCCGCAATCATTTCCGGCCTGCAGTCGAGCTCGGAAAACGGGTCAGACTTATTCGAGCGAATCGTGACGGTTCTCATCAAGGCGGAGCTCGAGAGCGCAGGGGGAATCGGGTGGAACTATGTTCCGCGCGGCATGGATGATCTGACGGGACTGACTGGCGAGTTCTACGTCGCCAGTCAGCTCGATTCGTTCTGCTTGCATTTAGCGAACCGCTTCGGACGATTTGCCGCCTGCGAGGGAACCGCCGGGCTGTTCTACGGCCGATGCGAGGCGTACCGCCTGGCTCGCGCGGCGGACTCGGCAGGAGTTGAGGCGACCCATGTCACTCAGGCGCTTGCGCGGTGCGAAGCTCAGGAAGTAAACACAATCGGCTGGCTTCGCACCAATAACTGGTCGCTGCCGCCGGGTGGTGGTGATTACGGCTGGTCGCCGAGTGCCGGACGCCGCCGCCTTGCTGTGCGCCTGTACGCCTCTGCAATGGACGCCAATGTACGCACGGCCGCCTGTGCGGCCGCGGCGACAATGCCCGAGGCCCGCGATATTCCCGAGTGTGATGCCTCAGGCAACAACGGAATAAGGTGAAAACGACGCCCAGCTACGCAAGTTCGGAGGTCCGCGGTCGGCGCACAGACGCTCTATCGCCCCCAACTGTTGGATAATGGAATCAGGGTGACTCGGGTGATAGCATGCCGTGCCGGCTCGCAATGAGTAAGGCTCGATGACCAAGGCTCTGGGGTTCTGGATTTCCTTCGGGCTGCTTGCGTCTTCGGGCAGGGTGATCACGTTCGATCGGGCCGCGGTGGGGCACAGTCCGGCGGGATGGACCGTGGCCATGACCCACGCTGGCGCCGAGCCGCGCTGGGAGGTCCGCCAGGATAATTCCGCTCCCAGCCCCCCTTACGTGCTGGCCCAGGTTTCCGCCGACCGTCACGGCGACCGCTACCCGCTGGCCATTTTCGATGGCGTCAGCCTCCGCGACTGCGACGTGAGCGTGCGCATCAAACCGGTCTCCGGCTTGCAGGATCAGGCCGGCGGCGTGGTCTGGCGCTATCGCGATCCCAACAACTATTACCTGGCACGCGCCAACGCCGTCTCCAAGAACGTGGCCATTTACAAGGTGACGAATGGCGAGCGCCTGGCGATCGCCACCGCCGTGCCTCACGACATCGAGTCTAATGCCTGGAACATTCTCAAAGTTTCCGTGCGTGGCTCCCGTTTCCAGGTCTACGTCAACCATCGCCGCATTCTGCAAGCCGACGATAAGACCTTCAGCGGGCCCGGCCGGCTCGGCTTGTGGACGGTGGCCGATTCGGTTACCTACTTCGACGATTTCCGCGTATATCCGAAGTAGGCCGCGCCGCCTTCGACACGCCCTATTCCGGCTCGGAAAACGACATGCCGGCGAAACTCACCACACTCGCTTCGTCGATGTTCCACTGTTCATAACTGAGCAATTCGCCGCGCGCGCGGGGAGCGGTCTTGAGGAATGTGTAGAACGGCGAAGACCCGCACCACTTCAGATCGTCGCGGTTCTCCCGCACTAATTCCCAGAAGCCGTCGGCATCGCCCGAGTTGATGCGGGCGATGCGATCGCGGTCGCGCGCCTCCACTTCGTTCATCAAGCCCTGGCTGGCGCGGGCCTGGAACGGATCCTGATAGCGCGCGCCCATGTGCGCCATGTCCACTCCCAGAATCCAGAAAAGCCGGTTGCCTTCGCGCTCGCGCAGTTCCGCCAACGCATCGAAAAAGCGCTGCACTCGCTGGTCGTCTTCGGGTTTGCCGCCTTCCATCAGGCTCCTGGCGAAGCCGCCGCAAAGAATCGGCAGAATGCGCGTCTGGGGGCCTAGCGCGTGCTGCAGGAAGATCAACTCCAGCTCCACGGTGTGTTCGAAAGAGTGGCAGAAATCTTCCATTTCGATGGCGCCGGGGGCGCGTTCAGCCAGCCAGTCCACCAGCCGGACATCGGTGGGCGATTCTCCCAGCGGCGTGAGGAAATTCTTGCGCGTCAGGCCAAACCTTTCCGAACGGCCGTAGTGCGAGGTTGCCAGGATGACGAAAGTCCGGTCGCGATCCTCCGGCCGCAACATTTGGTAAGCGGCGCGGTAGGATTCGACGCCGCCCTCTGGGCTCGCATGCGGCGCCGCGATCGCCATCAGCCGGCCGTCTTGCGAGGCTGGAACGGCGCCATTCATATAGCGCGCCAAGGTCTGGCTGAGCGCATCGGCTTCGGCCGGGTAGGCGCCGCCGGCGTGGGCGGGTTGGCGCACCGGCTCGGCGGCGAACTGGCTCCGGCGCTCCCGCTCCATGCGCGTGAAATTCTCGTCTTCGAGGAAACCCGCTCCGCTCAGCGCCTCCACCAGGCTTCTGGCGATTTCGCCCACGTCGAGATCGCCGGTCAGCCGCACCAGCACGGCTCGCAGATCGAGATCCGTTTTTTTTCCGTCGAAGCATGCCAGCGATTCCACCAGCAGCGGTGGAACGATGAGTACCGCGTCGGAGAAGTGGTGCCCATCGCGGATCAGCAGCCCGGGGTGCTCCTCGGCCGGCGATGGCATGAAATCGAGATCGAAACGTAGACGTGGCAGGAACTGGGACAAGTGTCTATAGTAGCGCAGGCCGGCGGCGCGCTGCCTGACTCAGCGCCCGACTGTTTGTTCGCAAAGAACCGGCGGCAAAGACCGCCGGCGCTCCCACCTCAGGCGATCTCCAGGCGCTTCTGCATTTGTTCGAGCGATACGCCCTTGGTCTCCGGGAAGAAGACCAGGACGACCACGAACTGCACTGCCATCATGGCTGCAAAAAAGGCAAACGGCAGCGCGCCGGAGGCGGCGGCGACCATCGGAAACAGAAACGAGATCAGCGCATTCATGATCCAGTGCGTGGCGCTGCCCAGGCTCTGGCCCTGCGCGCGCACGCGGTTGGGAAAGACCTCGCTCAGATACACCCAGATCACGGCGCCCTGCGAGAACGCGAAGAAGCCAATGAAGCCTACCAGCAGCCATAGCAGCATCGATTCGTGGCGCGTGGTCGAGAAAATATACGAAACACCGCCCAGGCAGGCGGCCGTACCCACCGCACCCACCAGCAGCAGCAGCTTGCGGCCGATCCGGTCGATTACGGACATCGCAATCACCGTGAACAGCAGATTGGTGGCGCCGATCGCCACCGCCTGCAGGTCGCCCGACACTTTGCTGAAACCGGCGCGGGCGAAAATGTCGTTCAGGTAGTAGAGAATGGCGTTGATGCCGGAAAGCTGGTTGAACATGGCGAGCGAAACCGCCAGCAAAATCGGCAGCCGGTACTTGCGCGAAAACAGGCGCTCGCGGTCATGCCCGTGTTCGGCGTCGATGGAGGCGACGATTTCAGCCAGCTCGCTTTCCACGTTCTCCGCGCCGATGGTGGCCAGCGCCTGGCGCGCTTCCGCCACGCGGCGCTTCTGCGCCAGCCAGCGCGGGCTGCGCGGAATGCCGAACAGCATCACCAGGAACAGCAGGGCGGGGAAGGCGGCCACGCCCAGCTTCCAGCGCCATTCGAGGCCACCCAGCGAAAACCGTCCCAGCAGGTAGTTGGACAAATAGGCCAGCAGTATCCCAGACACCACGTTGAACTGGAAGAAGCCCACCAGGCGCCCGCGCCATTTGGCGGGAGAAACTTCGGCGATGTACATGGGCCCCAGCACCGAGGAGCCGCCGATGCCCAGACCGCCGATGAAGCGGAAGAGGAGCAGCGCATACCAGTTCCAGGCGAAAGCGCAGCCCAAGGCGCTCGCCAGGTACAGCACCGCCATCAACCGCAGACTGTCGCGGCGGCCCAGCCGGTCGCCGGGGTAGCCGGCCAGCACCGACCCGACCACCGTCCCGCAGAGGGCGGCGGCCACCGTGAAGCCTAGCATCCAGCGCGACAACTGGTACAGCTCGGTCAGTGCACCGGTGGCGCCGGCGATGACGGCGGAGTCGAAACCAAACAGCAGCCCGCCCAGCGCCGCCACCACGGTGCTTTTCAGCAGGGAGGCGTTCAATCGCATCAGCGACAGCTTATCAGAAGGCGCGTTCCTCGATTACCGCCGCGGGGCTCCATGTCGCGGGGCTCCAGAAGCAGGTCCTCGCCTGAGCGGGTCTATACTTGAGAGGTTCTGGAAATTGATGCGCTACTCCGTTACGGTCCTATGGTTGCTTGCGGCATTGCTGGTCTCGTTCGAGCCGGCGGAAGCCGCGTCCCTGCTGTTTCGTGGCAGAGTGGTGATGGTGGACGGATCGCCCCCACCGAAGCCGGTGGGCATCGAGTACTACTGCCCCGGCAAACGCACCCTGGTCGTTGCGATCACGAGCAAGAGGGGAGACTACCTTTGGCATTACGAGGGGACGGCATTCGAAATTGGCGCTAACTCCCTGAACGCGTCCACGGCTTTTATGCAGCAAGGACTCAGCGGGCTGACCGCTAATGAAGCGCCGACTATGGGCATGGCGAGTCAGAGCGGCTACGAAGCGCTGGCCTTCGCCCAGGGCTCCGGTTTTGGCGTGTCCGGCTGCATTCTGCGGGCGGCCGGCGCCGGGCTTGTGTCATCCGCCGTCGATCTCTCGGATCATAAGTTGACCCAGAACCCGCAACTGCCCGATATCATCCTCACGCGTCCTTCCGCCAGCGAAGGTTTGGAGATCACCGAAGCCGCCACGGTGCCGAAGGCCGCGCAAAAAGAGTGGCTTGGCGGCATGACCGCGCTGCGTTCCACAAAGTGGGACGAGGCGGAGACCCACTTGCGTGCGGCGGTGGACGCTGCACCCGGGTTCGGGCTTGGCTGGAGCGCCCTGGCATTGGCGTATCACAATCTGCACAAGTCAGCGGAGGCGCGCGACGCGCTGGAGCACGCGATCAAGGTCGATCCCAAGTCGCCCTCCCTTCGATTCCGCTTGATGCGCACCGAGATGGACCTCAAGGACTGGAAAGCCGCGGCTACAACGGCTGCCGCCTTAACCCAGGCCGACGGCGGCCGCCGCTTCCCGGACGCATACCTCGACAAGGCAACGATTCATTTCCACCTCAATGAACTCGACCAGGCGCTCGAAAGCGCCACGGAGCAGGTTCGTCTCGATACCAGGCACGAACTGCCGCGCGGCGAGTACATCCTGGGGCTGATTTATGAGGCGCGCCACGATTACTCTCCGGCAGCCGAGCACATGAAGAAGTATCTCGAGCTGGCGCCGAAGGCGTCGGATGCGCAGGCCGTTCGCACGCGCATCGACAATCTCGGCAAGTCTCCTGCCACCGACGCAGCCACCGAGATTGCGGCGGCCCTCGATGTGGCGGATGCGCAACTTGCCCCTGCGGGCGAAGTCTGGATTCCCGGCGGCATCCGGGCTCTGTCCGCGTTGGCGGGCCTCCAGAAGGCTACCAACTATACCAACTTCTTCGAGGAGCTCTGCCAGGCCATCGCAGCCCAGGCGGCTCCCGATGACGAAAAGCGAATCCCGGGGTTCTACTCCACGTTGCAGGCATTCATGGGCTCGGTTGTGGAACTCGCCGGACTTGGCAGCCGCAACGGCGATACGTCGACTGTGGTTCTCTCGCTGGCCGACGATGCGGGGCGCCAGCGCGCCGCACGGGTCTTGCAGCTACTGGGTTGGAGACTGGTCCAACGCGACGGCGCGAGCGTGGTCGAGCCGGGCGACCAGGAGGCGGACGGTTTCCGGCAGAGCATTCCAGCGGCGCTGGGAATCGACGAAATCGCCATGAAGCAGGATCTCGAAGCGGGCCGCGGTTTCCGATTCGACGTGCGGAGCGAGAATGCCCGCCTTCTGGGTGGCGCGGCCTGGGGCGTGCTGCTGCAAGGACAACCGGACTTGCCTGGCGGTCTGGCGGAGGTATTCACCCGGGACTGGCGTTTCGCCGAAGCCTATGCAGGCTTGAGCGCGATGGGCGCCGACGCCGCTGCCGCGGTGGTGGGCGGCATCGGGTTACGAGCCGCGGTCACGCGCTACGCCGATGTGCTGTGGCCCTACGCGGGAGCCTTCGCCGTTTCTCGTGGGGCCGTGGTGGTGCCGGGCGGTGCGCCGGCGGAGCCTGCCTGGACGAAGCTGGTTGGTGCCAGTCCCCATACGCCGCCGGCTTTCTTCCGGGCGCTACTCGATAAGGACCGCGGCAATCTGGCAGCGTTCTACTACGACCTATCGCGCGTCGACGCCGCCCACCAGCGCTTCTTCACAACGGACCCGCAGCGCGCCGCGAGCTTTTATGCCTGGTACCGGGACTCCGGCGAGGTGCGGCGGGGGCAACGGCGAAAAGTCGGCGCATGGCGCGCCGATGTTTTTCAGAACCTGCCGCTCGATCAGGCCGGCCACGTCCGTTTTCCGGGCGGCCAGCGCGCTTGGACTGCTTCGCCGGCAGCCGGCGACGGCGTTCTCCTCGGGCTGGATTCGCTGGAGGCGCTTGTCGCCGTGGCGCGGATCGAAGAGCGGCGTGGGGTCCCGCTCGACGAAGAGTCCGCCTCCCTGCTGGCGAACCATTACGCCGCGTGGAAGTTCCTGTTTCCGTATTTCGAGGGATTGCCGGGTTTAGGAAAGACCGAGTTCCAGGCGCTGGCGGCGTTCGCCGGCGCGGCGGCCAAATCCCGGCCGCCCGTCCGGAACCAGATGCTGGGAATATGGCACTCGATGGTGGAGCTAATCGTGCTCGCCACTCAGGCCGGATCGCTGGACCCTGCCGCGGGCGCCCGCTGGTTCCGGCAGGCCTCGGAGGCGCTTCTCGCGACGGACTACGCTGCCCGCGCCCTGGACGTTCTACGCAAGATGGCAGGCGGAGGCCCCGATGTCGAGAAGGCCGTAACCGGCATGTTACGCCTGAGTGGAGATCGCCTGTTGGCCTTCGACCGGGTAAGGGCATTGCAGCCGGCGCCGCGTATCGCGGCGTTGCAGGGCACGGCAGATCCCGCCGGGACGCTAGCCGCCCTGAGTGGCATGGTGTATGCGGCATTGCTCGAACCCGATTACCTGGTGGTTTCCGAAGACCCGCTCCTGGCCCGGAAGCACCAGTTCGTGCGGTCCCCCGATGGCTCGCCCCTCTTCCCCGCGTCGGACCTCGTGCTCGACGGCAACGCGCCGGGAACCTATTTCGCCGGCGGCTTTATGCAGTTCCGTGAGCGGGCGCAGTTGCTTGCCCGCGTGCCCGAGCCCGCCGAAATCTCCCCGCGCATGCCGGGCGAATCACCGGTTTCCGGCGGCAGCACTCGCGCCCGCTCCCAGGACAGCGAGACCGTCGTCGCAACGGATACGGAAACGGTCTTTCGAACCAATGCACGGCTGGTGGAGGTCTACGCCACCGTGACCGACAACCGCGGCCGCCAGGTCGATGACCTGGGGCCCGACCAGTTCGCCGTCTTCGACAATGGAAAGGAATTGCCGGTGGCGGCCTTTGAAAACCGCATCGCCGCCGTTTCCGTTGCGCTGCTGCTGGATACCACGGCCAGCATGCAGGCCGCCCTGCCCGCCTTGAAGGCGACTGCGCTGAAACTCCTTGGCGAGTTGCGGCCGATCGATTCGGTGGCGATCTACACCTTCAGCGACTCGGTTACCGCGCTGCAGCCGTTCACTGCCGATAAGAATGCGGCGGCGCGCGCCGTGCTGCGAACCCGGGCGTACGGCAAGACCGCACTCTATGACGCTCTCACGCGAGTGAGCCGCGAGATTGCCGAGCGCGCCGGCAAGAAAGTGATCGTCGTATTTACCGACGGCGCCGACAACCTGAGCGCGCTCACCAGCGAAACCGCTCTGCGGCGAGCCAAAACCCTGGGCGTCCCCGTTTACACCATCGCGCAAGGAGACGCGCTCGAATCGCCCGACCTTCTCAAACAACTGGCGAACCTTTCACATGCCACGGGCGGAGTGGCATTCACGATTCACTCCCCCACCGAGATTGAGAAGGTTTTTGAGACCATTACCGAGGATTTGATGCATGGGTACCTCTTGGCCTTTCAACCTCCCGCGACGGAAGACCGCACTTGGCGGCCGATTGAGGTCAAGTTGCGCTCGCCCCGCGGACACAAGATCCGCGCACGCCTGGGATACTATCCCAATTGACGGCCCTCAGTCCGACGACAGGTGACCGTCAACCGCAGGGGGCTCCCGCGCGCCCGCGAGCAAGCCGGCAAAACCGGGAGGCCAGGTAGTTGAGAAACCCCCACCGCCCGCGGCACTCAGTTCTTATTGGGTCATGGCGCTTTTCAAAACTCAAAGTGCGGCTGTCTACGGGATTGACGCTCACCGTATCGATGTCGAAGTCGACATGTATTCATACGGCTCGCCGCGCGATTCGCGCATGGTGGGGATGCCCGATGTCGCCGTCCGCGAAAGCCGCGAACGCATCAAGTCCGCGCTCATCAATTCCGGTTTCGGATATCCCAACAAGACCCTCACCATCAACCTGGCGCCCGCCAGCGTGCGCAAGGAAGGCGGCGGCTTCGATCTGCCGGTGGCGCTGGGCATCCTGGGCGCGATGGGAGTGGTGAAGGGGCTCGACCAGCACATCCTGACGGGAGAGCTTTCGCTCGACGGCGCCATTCGTCCGATTCGCGGCGCTCTTTCGATCGCCGTTTGCGCGCGCGCCGAGCGAATCCCCAACCTGATTCTTCCCGCCGAAAACGCCGCCGAGGCTGCCGTGGTGGAGGGTGTCAACGTCTACGGCATGCGGCACCTGGCCGAAGTCGTGGCCCTGGTCCAGCGCCCGCTCGAGTTCGCGCCCGCGGTGCCGGCCGCCAACAGCCGGCCAGTGGATTCGCCCACCGCGCCGGACTTCGGCGACGTGCGGGGCCAGACCATGTCCAAGCGCGCCCTGGAGGTGGCCGCGGCCGGCGGTCACAACGTCCTGATGATCGGGCCGCCCGGTTCCGGCAAGACCATGCTGGCGAAGCGGCTGGCCGGCGTCCTGCCGCCGCTCACTTTCGAGGAGGCCATCGAGACCACTAAGATCCACAGTATCGCCGGCCTGCTCGGCTCCGGCGGCGGCCTCCTTCAGCAGCGCCCCTTCCGCTCTCCCCACCACACCATTTCCGACGCGGGATTGATCGGCGGCGGAATCGGCACGCCGCGCCCGGGCGAGGTCAGCCTGGCGCACAACGGCGTTCTGTTCCTCGACGAATTCCCGGAGTTCCCGCGCGATGTGCTGGAGATGCTGCGCCAGCCCATCGAAGACGGGTCAGTCACCATCGCGCGCTCCGTGATGACGGTCTGCTTCCCGTCCAATTTCATGCTGGTCTCAGCGATGAATCCCTGCCCGTGCGGGTTCTATGGCGATACGGGGCGCGAATGCCGGTGCACGCCGGCCATCATCCAGCGATACCTCAGCAAGATCTCGGGGCCGCTGCTCGATCGCATCGATATCCATGTCGAAGTGCCCGCCGTTCCCTTCAAGGAACTGCGCGCTCTGGCTCCAACCGAATCTTCCGCCGACATTCGCGCCCGCGTGGAGCGCGCACGAGCCCTCCAGCAGGCGCGCGGCTTTTACAATTCCGAAATGCCCGCGCCCCTCATCCGCAAGTTGTGCGCTCTCGACGATGCCGGCGAGCGCACGCTCGAAATGGCCGTCCGCCGGATGAGTTTTTCCGCCCGCGCGCACGATCGCATCCTTAAAGTGGCCCGCACCGTCGCCGACCTCGCCGAATCCGCCAGCGTGTCCGCCAAACACATCGCCGAAGCCGTGCAATACCGCAGTTTGGACCGGAGCTATTGGAATTGAATTCTCGTCACGCAGCCGGGTTTCTCCGCAGATGTCCGACAGGAAGGCGGGGCAGGCCGCGCGGCCTGCCCCGCCTTCCTCTCTACTGGTAGGTTGCGTCGGTATCCGTTCCCGCGTACGCCATGATGTACGAGAAATCCAGATTCGGTATGTTCAGGGTCTTCGGGTAGGTGTAATTGCTCACCGAAAGCGATCCGGAGCCGGCCGGCAACTGCAGCAGAACCGCCGGCGGGACTGTGAAAGTCCCGGCGCTGACCGGAGCCGTGCAGATGAAAGACGCGCTGAAAATGTCCGCCAACAACACGGCCGAACTGCCGCTGATCTCGGCGTACGTGCCCGAAGCGCCGCCCGTCCAATTAACCGTTACGCCTGATGACCGGTTAATGGTCCCAATCGAGGTCGCATTCGTCCACGTCAGTGGGTTGAAGAAAGCCACCGAGGCGTTGCTGAACGCTCCGACGTCGGTTCCACCCGAGCCGGCAAATGTGTAGGTGCCGCCGGATGGCGGAATGAAGCCGGTTCCCGTGGGCGCGTAGAAATATAAGCCCGCCTCCTCCGGGATCGTTTGCAGGGTGTGTTGCCCGTCAGGCCCAGTCACCGTAAGGTTTCCCGCGTTCAGCCCGGTGATCGTGAATGGGTCGACCACCGTCGAGGCATTACTCTGCGTCACGAAACAACTTCCTTCCGAAGGCTGCGACCTGCTGTTATACCCGGTCAGGCTGGAACCACTGATGCTATAGAAGAACCCGCCGGCTTCCTGATTCTCGGTTGGCGCGCTGCCGCTTTGATAGTCGGTCAATTGATCGACCGACAGACCGCCGAACTTGACAGTCGTCTTGCCCGACAGGGTGGAGGCCGTGCCCGGGTCGACCAAGGTTAGCGGATCGGTGCAGGCGCCGCCGTTGGTCGCGATCGGCATCGCCGCAATATTGCTGGCAATCGCATTTGCGCCGCCGCCGCTCACCCCTACCACGGAGACCGCGCAACCAGTGGGCACGTTTGCCGGAATAGTCACGTCGATCTGGTCAACTCCCTGATACGGGGACCTCCCCTGGTAGACAATAGGCACCTGAACGCTGCCGAAATACAGCGCCGTGATGCCGCTGAGGTTATCGTAGTGCGTAGGCGGGCTCAAGTCGGTGTTATTCGTATCGGCGCCATCGCCCGCGCCCCAGAAAACTACGGTCTCGCCAGGCCTAGCGGAGTTGGTGGTGGTAATCAGCGCGCCCGTCGAGTTGTCGGTCACTGTGGCCAGACCGCCGCCATAGTAATCGAATCCGAAGGCATGGCCCACCAGCGTAATCGGAAAGGCGGCGCTAGTCTGGCCGCCGTAGGAGACGGTCATTGTGCCCGAGCCGGTCGGAAGGTTGGACGGCAGCACCGCGCCGATGTAGTTCGGAATCACGTAGTACAGGCCCGGATGCACCGTCGTGCCGCCCACCGTGACGGTGACCTGCGCGCCGTTCAGGGTCTGCGGGAGCGCTTTGCTCGGGTCCGAAAGCGAAGTGACCGTCGTACCCGGCGCCGCCATCGCGGAGCCCGAGATGAGGACCAGCGCTCCGGGAGCGATGCCGTAGTTCGGTGCGCCGGGCAGGATGAAGCTGTAGTTATTCTGAACCTGGTTGATCTGCGGCGCGGCCGGCCCGCCCAGGGTCACGGATGTGAGTCCCTGGATCTTCGTCCCCGAGGTGTTGTAGGTGACGTACTGCAAGGTGATCGAGCCGCTGCTGGCAGCCGTCACCATGACCGCGGCGTAATTGCCTCCGTTGGTTTGCACCGCAATCACTTCGCTGTCCACCAGGCTGCTGCTGGGGATCGGCGCCGTCGAGAAATTTGAGTCCGCGAGAAGTTGCTCGAGAAAACCGCTCGAGACCAGGATGCTGAACTCGGAGCCGACCTCCGTGGTGAGGTCAGCCAACATGGCGGAGCCCACGGGGGCGATGCCGGCGCCGCTGAAAGCGATGTCTCCGCCCGACGAGACGGCGGCGCCGGTGTCCAGATTCAGATTGTTCTGCGCCGAAGCGGCCAGCGGCAGTGCTAACGCCAAAGCAGCTATGGCCAAGGTGTGAAATAGCTTATGCATTTGTCTCCTCCTGCGATATTGTGAGTGCCGGACCTATTCTATATCTTTATATAGACATCTACTAACGCACCAAAATCAGGCAAAATGGCGCAGACCTATCCCCGCGGCAAAGCGCGCTTGCTGGAAGATAGCACCATAAAGTGCCTGCGCACAAGCCGGGGGCCTCACTTGCTACACTGATCGGTGGTGTCGTTCGAACACATCCTGTTCGCGGTGGATGAGACGGGCATTGCGCTGGTGACCATCAACCGGCCGGAGAAGCGCAACGCTCTTTCGCGAGCGGTGGTGAGGGAATTGGGGGCGGCATTCGACCGCGTCGCGGAAGATCCGGCGATTCGCGCGGCGATCGTCACTGGTGCGGGGGACGTGGCGTTTGTGGCGGGGGCGGATATCGGCGAACTCGCCGGCCTCTCGGGCGCGGAAATGCGCCAGTACGCGCTCGAAGGGCAACGGGTGTTGCGGCGCCTCGAGACCGCGGGCAAACCGTCGGTGGCGGCGGTGAACGGATTCGCGCTGGGCGGAGGGCTGGAACTGGCGATGGCGGCTACGGTGCGGGTGGCATCGGAGAATGCCAGGCTGGGACAGCCGGAAGTGAAGCTGGGGTTGATCCCGGGCTTTGGCGGGACCCAACGGCTGCCGCGGCTGGTCGGCCGCGGGCGCGCGCTCTGGATGCTGGCTTCGGGCGAGCCGATTGACGCGGCCGAGGCCTGGCGCATCGGCTTGGTGAACGCGGTGACGCCGCAAGCCGAGCTGCTTGGTGCGGCGCGCGCCTGGTTGGGGAAGGTATTGCAGAACGGCCCGCTGGCCGTGCGGCTGGCGATGGAAGCGGTGGATGCGGGCCTCAATGGCGGCCTGAATGAAGGGCTGCAACTCGAGGCAGCGCTTTTCGGATTGAGCGCGGCGACCGAAGACTGCCGCGAAGGCACGCGGGCGTTTCTCGAAAAGAGGGCCCCGGCGTTTACGGGGAAGTGAACTATGTCGAAAGTGTGGGAAGGTCAGCTCAGTGCCGCGGGATTGCGATTTGTCATCATCGTCAGCCGCTTCAACAGCTTTATCACGGACCGCCTGCTGGCGGGCGCCATGGACGCATTGACGCGCACGGGCGCGGCGGCGGACCTGATCGAAATCGTCAAGGTGCCGGGCTCCTGGGAGATCCCGCTGGTGGCCGGCGAAATGGCGCGGACGCATCGCTATGACGCGGTGATCTGCCTGAGCGCGCTGATCCGCGGCGACACGCCGCACTTCGATTACATTGCCGCCGAAGCCGCCAAGGGCATCGCGCACGCCAGCCTGGAGACGGGCGTCCCGGTGTCCTTCGGCGTGCTGACCACCAACACGTTGGAGCAGGCCATCGACCGGGCCGGCGCCAAGGGCGGCAACAAGGGCTTCGACGCCGCCATGAGCGCCATCGAAATGGCCAATCTGCTGCGCACTTTGCGCCAGGCCAACTAATGCCTGCCCGCCGCAGGTCGCGCCAGCGCGCGTTGCAGATCCTCTTTCTGTGGGATGCGCGCCGCCAGCCCCTGGACGAGGCCATCAATTCCTATTTCGACACCCTGTATGCGGAGGAACATCCGGAGCGGGATGACTTCGCGGTCAGTCTGCTCGAAGGCGCCATCGCCCACATCGAAGAAGTAGACGGGCTGATTACCCGCCACGCCGAACACTGGCGCATGGAGCGAATGCCGGCCGTCGATCGCAACATCCTGCGGCTGGGGGTTTACGAACTGCTGCATGGCGCCACGCCCGCCGCGGTCACCATCGACGAAGCGCTCGAGTTGACGCGGAAGTTTTCCGGCGAGGAATCGGTACAATTCGTCAACGGTGTGCTGGACGCGATTCACCGCAGCCAGCTTGCGGGCGCTGCCGATGCCAAGGCGGACGGCGAATCCGGTTAGGGCTGACGTGGCACACGCACTCGTGCGTGCGGGTCGAGACTCTTCTCGACACCTGTTCGCGAAGGCCGGGCGTCGGCACGAGTGCCGACGCGGCACGCACGAGTGCGTGCGCCACGTCGCTCAACCTCGCTGCGCGATGGATTTTGCCTGCAGGAACAGCAGCAGGTAGTCCGGGCCGCCGGCCTTGGAATCGGTGCCCGACATGTTGAACCCGCCGAAGGGATGCGCGCCCACCATGGCGCCAGTGCATTTGCGGTTCAAATACAGGTTGCCGACGTGGAAGCGCTCGGTGGCCTGGCGCAGGTGTTCGGGATCGTTCGAGAACACGGCGCCGGTGAGCCCGTACTCGGAATCGTTGGCTAGTTCGAGCGCGTGCTCGAAATCTCTCGCCTTGGTCACGGCCAGCACCGGCCCGAAAATCTCCTCCTGAAAAATCCGCGCGCGCGAATCGACGTTCGCAATGATGGTCGGCGGAATGAAATAGCCGTCGCCCGCCACCGGCTGGCCGCCAACCACCACGCGGCCCTCTTTCCTTCCCACCTCGATGTATGCCTGGATGGCGTTGCGCGCGCTCCGGCTGATCACCGGCCCCAGGTAGTTGGCCGGATCGTCAGAGGGACCGACCTTGATGTTCCGCGTCTTCACCGCCAGCTTCTCGAGGAAAGCGTCATACACCTTGGCGTCGACGATGGCCCGCGAGCAGGCCGAGCACTTCTGTCCCTGATAGCCGAACGCCGATGCCAGCACGCCGTCCACGGCCTTGTCCAGGTCCGCATCGCCATCCACGACGATTGCGTCCTTGCCGCCCATTTCCGCCACCACGCGCTTGATCCAGATCTGCCCCGGCTGCGTCCTGGCCGCCAGTTCGTTAATGCGCAGGCCCACGTCGCGCGAGCCGGTGAAAGAAATGAACCGCGTCTTTGTGTGCCCCACCAGCACATCGCCCACCGCCGCGCCGCTGCCGGTCAGCAGGGTAAACGCTCGCTCCGGGAAGCCCGCCTCCAGCAGCACCTCGGCGAACTTGGCGCCAATCGTCGGGGTTTCGCTGGATGGCTTCAGCACCACCGTGTTGCCAGCCACCAGCGAGGCTACCGTCATCCCCGCCAGGATGGCCAGCGGAAAGTTCCACGGCGGAATTACCACACCCACGCCGAGCGGAATGTAAATCATCTCGCCGTGCTCGCCGGGCAACTGCACCACCGGCTGCGGCGCGGCCAGGCGCTCCATTTCGCGCGCGTAGTATTCGCAGAAGTCGATCGCCTCGGATACATCGGCCTCGGCTTCGGGCCACGTCTTGCCGGCTTCGTAAACCAGCCAGGCGTCAAATTCGAGCTTGCGCCGCCGCAGGATGCGCGCGGCCTCGAACGTCATGCCGATGCGCGCCGCGGCCGGCACGCGGCTCCATTCCGGGAAATACTGCCAGGCGGCCTCGACGGCGCGGGCGGCCAGCACGGCGTCCGCCCGATGGTGTACGCCCACGATTTCGCTGGGGTTCGACGGATTCACCGATTCGAGCCGGTCGCCGGTCGAGATGTATTCGCTCCCGATGCGGAGCCGGTATTCGCGTCCGAACTCGGAGCGAACCTGCCGCAGGGCTTCCTCCATGGCGCGCCGGTTGGCGGGCTGGGAGAAATCAGCGTACGGTTCATTGCGGAACTCGATCAAAGTAGCGGTAGCCATGTTTTCATGGTGACAAAAGCACCGGCGGAAATCCAATCCGCCCCGAGCCCCTGGTACAATTCCGGTGTGACCCGCGTCCTGATGATTTCGCCGGAGGCTGCGCCGCTCGCCAAAACCGGCGGGTTGGCGGACGTGGTGGGGGCATTGCCCGCCGCCTTGCGCGAGTTCGGGTGTGAGACCGCGGTGGTGATCCCCCGCTACGGGTCGATCCCTCTCAAGGACGCGCGGCGCGTGTACGACCATCTTCCGGTCTACCTGGGGAAGGCCGGCTTCGATATCGCCATCTACCAGGCGCCGGCGGAGTATCCGCTCTACCTGGTGGAGTGCCCGCGGCTGTTTGATCGGCCAGGGCTTTACGGTGAAGCGGGCGTCGATTACCCGGATAACGACGTTCGATTCGCCGTATTCGCGCGCGCGGCGCTGGGTGTGGCGCGCCACCTGTTCCGGCCCGGCATATTGCATTGCCACGACTGGCAGGCGGGCCTGGTGCCCGCATACCTGCGCACCACATTGGCCGGCGATCCCACGTTCATGGGCGTGAAAAAGCTGTTCACCATTCACAACCTGGGCTACCAGGGTCTGTTTCCTGCGAGCGCGCTCCAAGAGGCGGCCCTGGATGAAACCATTTTCAATCCCGGCGGCCTCGAATTCTTCGGTCAGGTCAGTTACATCAAAGGCGGCATTTCATTCGCCGACGCGCTTTCCACCGTCAGCCCGACTTACGCGCGCGAGATCCAGACGCCGGAATACGGCTGCGGTTTGGATGGCGCTCTGCGCACGCGCGCCGCGATGCTGACCGGTATCCTCAACGGCGCGGATTACCGCGAGTGGAGCCCGGAGAACGACCCGCTGATTCCGGCGCCCTATTCGGCGCAGGACTTAAGCGGCAAGCGCATCGCCAAGCAGCAGCTCCTGGCGGAACTCGGCTTTCCGGCGGAAGCCATCGACCGGCCGCTGCTGGGCATGGTGTCCCGCTTCACGCAGCAAAAAGGCGTCGATATTCTGGCCGAAGTGGCCGGCGAAATCATCGCCGAAGATGTCTACCTGGTGGCGCTCGGCTCGGGCGAACCCGAGTACGAAGAGTCCTTCCGCGCCATGGCCGAACGATTCCCCGGGCGCGTCGCGGTACGAATCGGCTTTGACAACCGGCTGTCTCACCTGATCGAGGCTGGCGCCGATTTGTTTCTCATGCCCAGCCGCTACGAACCCTGCGGCCTGAGCCAGATCTATAGCCTGCGCTATGGCACCGTGCCCGTGGTTCGCGCGACCGGCGGCTTGGATGATACCATCGATGAAGGCACCGGATTCAAGTTCCAGGAGTATTCCGGGGCAGCTCTGTTGGGCGCCGTTCGTGCCGCCATTCAAGCTTTCTCTAACCGGGATGAGTGGCACGCCAGGATGCTCCGCGGGATGCAAAAGGACTTCTCCTGGAAGGCTTCCGCGCAAGAGTATGCGGCATTATACGGGCGACTATTGGGACGCGCGTGAATCCTTTTTCCCGGCGCCGATTCTAATATTGCAGGAGATGAGATGGCAGGTCAGAACACCTTAACCTTTACCGACTCTTCGTTTGACCAAGACGTCCTCCGGGCGGAAGTTCCGGTTTTGGTGGACTTTTGGGCCGAGTGGTGCGGCCCTTGCAAGCAGATGGGTCCCACCATAGACGTGGTAGCCAGCGAGTACGCCGGCAAAGCCAAGATCGGCAAGCTGGATGTGGACTCCAACGACAAGACAGCCATGCGCTACAACATCCGCGGCATTCCCACCTTGCTGTTGTTCAAGGGCGGCCAGGTAGTGGAGCAGCGGGTCGGCGCCATCGGCAAGTCCGAAGTCCAGAAAATGCTCGATTCGCACGTCTGAGCTGGGTTGGGCAGTTTGTCACGATGGGAGCCGCCGCACTTGACCGACCTGCGATATCCAATCGGGCCATTTGAAGCGGGGCCACCCGTCGACGACGAAGGGCGGCGTCAACTTCTGCGACAACTGGCCGGCGCTCCGGCGCGGCTGCGCGCCGCGGTCGCCGATTTATCCGAAGATCGGCTCGATACGCCATACCGGCCGGGAGGCTGGACCGTCCGGCAAGTTGTGCACCATCTGGCGGACGCACAGATGAACTGGTATGTCCGCACTAGGCTGGCGCTGACCGAGTTCGAGCCCGTGGTCAAGCCTTTTGACGAGGCTCTTTGGGCGGAACTGGCCGATGCACGCAACGGGCCGGTCGAACCGTCGCTGCTGCTCTGCGACGCGCTTTGCGCGCGATGGGTCGCGCTGTTTGAATCGCTGTCGGAAGCGGAGTGGTCGCGCCGGATGCTGCATCCGGAACGCGGCGAGTTCGCCTTGGATCTGGTTCTGCCCATGCACGTCTGGCACGCGCGCCATCACACTGCGCAGATCACCGCGCTGCGCCAGCGAATGGGGTGGATGTGAGAAGCCGTGGCGCGGCCTGTCAAGGCTGCTGAGCCGAGAGTCGTCTCGGCTTTTCTTCGCTTCATCTGTACCCGCCGCGGCCAAGAAGAGTCGAGATGACCCTCGACTCAGCAGGCCCGACGGCCCGCGCCACGAGCTTCTGACTTCTGTCTTCTTACTTCTTACTTCTGTCTACTTGAGCCCCAGCCGCTTGTGCTCTTTCAGGATGCAGCGGTCCATGATGACCGCCAGGCCGGCGGATTCGGCGCGGCGCGCGGCCTCTTCATGCACCACGCCTTCCTGCATCCAGATCGTCTTGGCGCCCTTGCGAATGGCGGCTTCCACGATAGCCGGCACATGCTCCGGGCGGCGGAAGATGTCGACGATATCGACCGGCTCGGGAACCTCATCCAGCGACGCATACGACCTTTCGCCCAGCACCTCGGCGATCTTCGGGTTGACCGGAATAATGCGGTAGCCCGCCCGCTGCAGGTACTCCGCCACGCCATGGCTGGGACGGAAGCGCCTGGCCGAAAGGCCCACTACCGCGATGGTTCGGGCTTCGCCGAGGATTGCCGCGACGCGGTTCATGCGCCCTCGTGCTTGGCCGCCGCCGGCTTCGAGCGCAGCGCGCTGCGCAGCCTGCCCACCTCGTCTTCCGTCAGGTGGCGGAAGTGGCCGGGCTTCAGCGGTCCCAGTTCGATGGGGCCGACACGCACCCGCCGCAGTTTTTCCACCAGGAAATCGAAGTGCTTGAACATCAGCCGGATTTGATGGTTCCTGCCCTCGAAAAGACGCACCTCGTACCAGGGATTCTGCGCGGCGTGGATCACCTTCAATCCGGCCGGCAGCGTGCGCTTGCCCGAAAGCGGGACGCCGCGGCGGAACTGCTCCTCCTGGTCGGCGGTCAGCGTGCCGTTAACCTTCACCACGTATGTTTTAGGAAGATGCGTGGTGGCGGACATGATGGCGTTGGCCATTTCGCCATCGTTGGTGAGCAGCAGCAGCCCTTCGCTGTGGTAATCCAAGCGGCCTACCGGGTAAACGCGTTCCTTCACCCCGTGCAGCAGATCCATCACCGTGGCGCGCCGCTGCGGGTCGCTCATCGTGGTGACGGTGTTGTCCGGCTTGAACAGCGCCAGGTAGACCAGCCGCTTGGGCGCGCGCAGCAGCTTGCCATCCACCTTGATGTGGTCGCGTGCCAGGTCGGCTTTGGAGCCAAGCTCGGTGACCGCGGCGCCGTTGACCCAGACGCGGCCCTCCGTAATCAATTCCTCCGCGTGGCGCCGGGATGCCACGCCGGCGTGGGCGAGAATCTTCTGCAGCCGCTCTTCCGCCATCAGTTGTCTCCGGTAGGCGGCTCATCGCCAGCAGCCGGAATTTCGAGTTCCGCAGCCGCCGCGGGTTCAGGCTCGGTGGGCTCGGCTGGCGCGGATTCGGGCTCGGCCGCCGCGGGCTCGGGCTGGGCATGTCCAGCCCCTACGGGTTCAGATGCCGCGGGCTCGGCGGGTTCGGCGGGTTCGGTCGCTCCGGCCTCTGGCGCCGGTTCGCTGTCGCCGAACGACATGCGGCGAATCTCTTCGAATTCCTTGAGCGAAGGCAGTTCGCTCAGGTCCTTCAAACCGAACTGAATCAGGAATTCCTTGGTGGTCTTGTAGAGGATCGGCTTGCCGATGACGTTCTTGCGCCCGGCCGCCGCGATCAGCTTGCGGTCGAGCAGCGTCTTCAGTACGCCCGCCCCCTGCACACCGCGAATCTCCATGATTTCCGGCGCCGTGGCGGGCTGCTTGTAGGCGATCACTGCCAGCGTTTCCAGTGCCGGCAGCGACAGCTTGAGCGGCGGCTTGAGACTATGGACGAACGTGCGCACCGCGTCATGGTGCTCGGCCTTGGTGGCCATTTTGTATCCGCCGGCCACTTCGCGAATCGCCACGCCGTGCTCGGGCTTGTCGAAGTCCTCGATCAGCCAGGCCAGCGCTTCCTGGACGCGATCCACGGGTTGCAGCAGGGCCGCGCCAATCTGCGCCGCCGTCAAAGGTTCCTCGGCGACATAAACGATCGCCTCCACCACCGCGCGCAACTGCGCGTCGGCGAGCGAAACCGGCGCATCGTCCGCCGCCGGCCCGGCCAGCAGATCGTCCATCGAAACCGGCTGCTGCGGGTCCCGAGTTTCTTCGGTCGGCGGCTGCTCCGTTTCCGGCGAGGCCGCTGCTGTGTCTGTTTCCAGTTCTTCCATTCCCGTCAAAGGTAGTCTTTTTCAATTGTGGCGATGGGCTGCTCGTCCGCGAACACCGCATCGAAATTCCGGTGCCGCCGCAGCGCGATTTCGCCGAACAAATCTTTTTGCGTCACTTCCACCGCCTGCATCCGTACCATTTCGAGCACGGCCAGAAACAGCGCGATCATGGCGCGCCGCGAATGCTGCTCCTCGAGCACGCGCAGGATGAAGATCGGCTGATCCGGCGCCACCGCCAGAAACCGGTCGCGCAGGTTGCGAATCATATCCGGCACGGTCACGTCGGCGGATTCCACCTCGTACACCGGGCGCAGTTTGGCGCGGTCCAGCACTTCGCCGAACGCTTTCACCAGGTCGAACAGCGTGACCGCCAGGCCGGGATCGTCGTCCTCGCTCGAAAAGGCTTTGATCTGAGGGTTCGACCAGACGTTCTCTTCGATCATCCGTTTCTGCTGCAGCATCTCGGCGGCGTTCTTGAAACGCTCGTGCTCCAGCAGCCGGTCCACCAGCTCCTGCCGCGGGTCGTCCGCCTGCTCGGCATCCTCGCCCAGCGCCGGATCGCGCGGCAACAACATTTTCGATTTGATGTGGATCAGCGTGGCCGCCATGTAGACGAACTCCGCCCCCAAGTCGATATCCATCTCGCGGGCTTTTTCCATGTACTCCAGGTACTGCGAAGTGATGGTGGCGATAGGAATATCCTTGATATCGATCTGCTGCTTGCGAATCAAATCCAGCAGCAAATCGAGCGGCCCTTCGTAATGTTCCAGGTGGAGATCCAACGGCGATGACACTGCTATCACCATAGCACGGGACAACCCGAAAACCGCTGTGGTAGGGCATGCTTTAGCTTGCCCGTACGAGTCATGGACTGCGGCGCAAGGCCACCAGCGATTTGGCGACTCCCAGCAGGCGCTCGCGCAAAATGAGCGCGTCGGGAAAGAGCGCGCGCAACTCCCCCGGCCCGAGCAGGTGGACATCGCGCAGGTAGTGTTCGATGTAGAAATCCCGCCGGTCGGCCGGAAGCGGAACCAGCACGCGCCACCAGTTGAAACGCGGAACCAGCGTCCGCTGCCACGGCCGCGGCAGCCAATGAACGAACGGCGTAAGCAGATGCTGCTCCACCGGAAACCAGCGGTTGGGCGTTTCCACCCAATAGGCGCGGCCGACGCGGGCGACCTCGCGCGCGAATTGCCGCTGGCTGGCCAAATCGCCGACGTGTTCGATCACCGAGTTGCTGAAAACCACGTCGAACGCGGCATCGCGGAACGGCAGCGCCCGCCCATCGCCCGCCACCCAGGCTGGGGCGCCCGTCAGTTCCTCGGCCGCGCGCGGCGTGTTCAGCAACACCAGGCGCGGCGGCGCGGCCAGCAGTTGCCAGTTATCCGGCGTGCCGCCGATATCGAGCACGCGTGTCTCGGAAGTGAGGCCCAGTTCAGCCGCGAACCGCGCCATCCGCCGGCGGCGGAAGTGGCGCGAGATGGCGGCGAAGCGCTGCACGGCGGTCATGGCGTGCGCGGCACAATTCCGAGCCACGGATGAACACAGATAAACACAGATAAGAAACCCCCAGAAATCAGGCCCTTGTTCTCATCCGTGTTCATCTGTGTTTATCTGTGGCCAAGGTTTTTTCGCGGCTTACACAATCCAGCCATCGGCCAGATTCACCACGCGGTGTCCATAAGCGGCGTTGTCGTGCGAGTGCGTCACCTGCACGATCGTGGTCCCTTCCTCGTTCAGCTTCTTGAACAGCTCCATGATCTCCTTGCCCTGGCTGGAGTGGAGGTTGCCGGTGGGCTCGTCGGCCAGGATCAGCTTGGGGCTGGCGATCACGGCGCGCGCCACGGCCACCAGTTGCTGCTGGCCGCCGGAGAGCTGGCTCGGGTACAGGTCGCGCTTGCCCACGATGTGAAAGCGGTCCAACGAGTCGCAGACGATGGCCGCCCGCTCGGAGCTTTTCACGTTGCGGTACGAGAGCGGAATATCCAGATTCTCGTACACCGTCAGATTGTCGATCAGGTGATAGCTCTGAAAGACGAAGCCGATGTACTTCTTGTTGAGCTCCACGCGGTCTTTCGGCTTCATGCGGTGAACCTGGTGGCCGACGAATTCGAACTCGCCGGTCCACGCCGCGTCGAGCATACCGAGGATGCTGAGCAGCGTCGACTTGCCGGCGCCGGAGGGTCCCATGATGGTGACGAACTCGCCCTCTTTGATCTCCATATTGATGCGGCGCAGGACGTACGTGCGCCCGTATCCGGCTTCGTAAAACTTTTCCACGTTGCGAAGAGTAATCATGATGTCCTATTCATGACGTAGCGCCGTGATTGGATCGAGGCTCATGGCGCGGCGCGCCGGCAGGTAGCTGGCGGCCAGCGCCACCGCCGCCAGGCCCACGGCGGCCGCCGCGTAAGTGCCGAAATCGCGCGGGTGAACGCCAAACAGCATGGATTCCATCAGGCGCGTCAGAACCAAAGCTCCGGCCAGCCCCAGGGCGATGCCTAGGGCCGCCAGGCGCACGGCGTGACCCAGGATCAGGCTGAGCACGTCGCTTTTCTGCGCGCCCAGTGCCATGCGAATTCCCAGTTCCTGCACGCGTTCGCCGACGTCGTACGAAACCACGCCGTAGATGCCCACCGCCGCCAGCACGAACGAAATCACGCCGAACAGTCCCAGCAGCAGCGTGTTGAAGCGCGCGCCGGCCATCGCCTTGGCGACGATCTCGTCGCCCGTCTGCATCTGGACCAGCGGCTGATCGGGGTCCAGGCGTCGCACCTCGCCCTGCACGCTCGCCGCCAGCGCCAGCGGCTCGCCGGCGGTCCTGATTACGAGATTGGTGGCCGGGGTGGGCCGCTGGTCATACGGGCTATAGATCGTGGCCCAATCTTCGCCCTGCACCGTCTCCGGTTTCACGCTGCCCACCACGCCCACTACTTCGGCGACCACGGGAGGCGACCAATCCAGGGCCAAGCGGCCACCCAGCGGACTCGCGCCCGGCCAGAATCGTCGCGCCAGCGCCTGGTCGATGACGGCCACTGCGGGCGATCGGCTGGTGTCGGCATCCGTGAACTCCCGCCCGGCCACTAGCGGGATGCCCATCGCACGAAAGTAATCCGGGGTGACCGAGCGGGTCAGCGCCATGGGCCGCTGGTCCGGGGGCGGCGCGGGACGATCGGCGACGGCGAACATGACGCCCGCGTCGAGGCCCACCAGCGGCAGCCCGCTCGAAGCGCCCACGCTACGCACGCCGGGAAGCGCGGCCAGTTGCGGCATGACGGCGCGCAGGAAGGCCACGCGGCGCGGCGGCGCGGCGTTTCTGCCAGCGGAGAACGGCAGCCGCGAGGTGAGCAGGTTGGATGAATCGAAGCCGGGGTTGACCGAGCGCAGCCGGTTGAAGCTTCGCGTCAGCAGGGTGGCGCCGATCAGCACCACCAGCGCCAGCGCGATTTCGAGCACCACTAAACCGCTGCGCAGCATGCGGCCGGAGCGGCCCACCGTTCCGCCGCGTCCGGTTTCCACCAGCGCCGCATTCAAGTTGCCGGAGGAAATCTGCAGAGCCGGCGCCATGCCGAACAGGACGCCAGTGAGGACGGAGATGACCACCGCAAACAGCAGCAGCCGCCAGTCGGCGTGAATCTGCGCCAGGTGCGGCAGGTTGGCCGGACCCAGCCGCTTTACCAGGGTGACGCCGGCGGCGGCCAGGACTGCCCCCAGCGCTCCGCCGGCTAGCGCCAGCAGCACACTTTCGGCAAGCAACTGCATGGTGATGCGTAACCGGCTGGCCCCTAACGCAGCGCGAACGGCGATTTCTTTGCGGCGCGTGGCGCCGCGCGCCAGCAGCAGATTGGCTACGTTGGCGCACGCGATCCCCAGCAGCAGCCCCACCGCCGCCAGCAGCACCAGCAAGGCCTGGCGAGTCTTACCCACGATCTGCTCGGCCAGCGGCCGGACCACGGCGCGATATCCGCTGTCGATCGCCGGATAGGCGGCCTCGAGGCTGGCGCCCATGCTGTCGAACTCGCTCACCGCCTGCTCGAAGGTTACGCCCCGCCGCAGGCGTGCGATTGCGGTGAGGCTGCGGCCGGAGGCAACGCGCGGATCGTTGATGTCGAAGTTGAGCGGAGTCCACACGTCCACGCCTGGTTCGATCAGGGAAAAACCGGCCGGCAGCACTCCCACCACCGTATAACTCGACCCCCGCAGGCGGATCGACTTGCCGGGGATCGAGGGATCGGCGCCGAACCGGCGTTGCCATAACTCGTAGCTCAGCACGGCCACGTTGCTTTGTCCCGGAACGTCTTCGGAGGCCAGGAAGCCGCGGCCCAACACCGGATGCACGCCCAGTAGCGGGAACAGGTTGGCCGATACGCGCTCGGACTTCAACTCTTCGGCTTCCATGCGGCCGCCGGGGCCGCCGGTCAGAATCATCTTTCCGTCAAAGATGGCGGCGACGCCCGACACCGTGAGGCTGCGCCGGCGCCATTCGTCAATATTGATGCCCGCCGCGTACAAATCGCTCTTCCGTTGGGGAATGTTCTTCTCAAAGATCGCCAGCAACCGGTCGGCATCGCGAAACGGCAGCGGCTGGAGCAGTACCGCATTCACCACGCTGAAGATGGCGGTTGTGGCGCCAATTCCCAGCGCCAGAGCCACCAATGCCAGCGCGGCCAGACCGCGCGACTTCCACCATTGGCGCACCCCGCGCCGCAAATCCCCCACCAGCGGGTGCATGAGGTGAGGTTAACAGACCGCGCAGGCCGGTGCAGGGCGCGCGTCTAGTGCTTGGCCGCCGGTTCCACCTGTTCTTCCACAATGCGGCCGTCGAACAGCCGGATGGTGCGGTCGGCGAATTCGGCATAGCGCGGATCGTGCGTCACCATGCAGACGGTGGCGCCGGCTGTGTGCAACTCCTTGAGCAGGCTCATGACCGCTTCGCCATTGGCCGAATCCAGGTTGCCGGTTGGCTCGTCGGCCAGCAGAATCAGCGGGTCGCCGCCGAGGGCGCGGGCCACCGCCACGCGCTGCTGTTGGCCGCCGGAAAGCTGCGAGGGGTAATGCTTCATGCGGTGCGACATGCCGACGCGTTCGAGCGCCTCTTGCACGCGGCGCTTGCGCTCCGAGCCGGGCATGCCACGATAGGTGAGCGGCAGCTCCACGTTCTCGTAAACCGTCAGATCGCCGATCAGGTTGAACGCCTGAAAGATGAAGCCGATCTCTCGGTTGCGGATGCGCGCCCGTTCGCTTAACTTGAGCCCGGTTACCGGCTTGCCGTTCAGGTAATATACGCCGTCGCTGGGAGTGTCGAGCAGTCCCAGAATCGCCAGCAGCGTGGACTTGCCGCAGCCGGACGGGCCGGCAATCGACAGGTACTCTCCTTTCTTCAGTTCAAAGTGGATGCCGGCGAGGGCGTGCGTCTCCACTTCGTCGGTGATGAACACCTTGCTCACCTGGTCCAGGCGAATCAGCGCTTCCGAACCGTTTTCCATGTTTGCTCTCACCTCAAAGACGATTTTGGCGAAGAACTAGTTCAGCTTAATCCTGTCGTATTGATCGAAATTCGACATGTCGGAGAGTATCACCCGATCGCCGACGCTCAATCCGCTCTTGATTTCTATGGTGTTGACCGAGCTGCGGCCGAAGGCGACCTTCACCTTGTTGGCGTACTTGCCGTCCGGCTCGATCTTGAATAACTGCACGGAGCTGTTTTCCTGGCCGAACACCGGCCGGCCCACGAACACCACGTCGTCCAGCTTCTCGAGCTGAATGGTGCCGTCCACGCTCAAATCCGGCCGCGCGCCCTGCGGCAATTGGCCTTTGAGCGCTACATCCACCGTCACCGTGCCATTCAAAATGGAAGGATCGATGCGCGACACCCGGCCCTCGATCAGGCCGTTGGAACCGCCTCCGGCCAGGCGCGTGTCGATCACCGCTGGCTGGCCGATGGCAATGTCCTTGACCTGCGTTTCGGCGATTTTCAATTCCGCCTTCAGATGCGAGGGCTGTGCCACTTTGCCCAGCGGCGTGCCGGCCAGCACCTTCTGGCCTTCCTCGACCTGCGTGAGCGGCGCCGGCAGCGCTTCCAGCATTCCGTCAAAACCCGCGCGCACGTTCAACTGGTTCACCTGGCTCTTTTTCAGACTGTACTCGCCCTCCAACTGGTCCACTTTCACCTTGGCCGCGGCGAGCTGCGCTTCGTCTGCCTTGGAGTTGATCTCCAGGCGCTTCAACTGAAGCTGGTATTGTTCGGCAAGCTGCTGGGCTTTGGTAGCGGAAATCTTAGCGTCGATTTCCGAAACCAGGCCGTCCTTGGCCAGCGTCTGGTCGCGATCGGCCTGCAGCTTGGCGTTTTCCATATCGCCCTTGGTCTGGGCCGCAGCCGACTGCATGTCGAGCAGAGCCTTTTCCAGCGTAACTTTGAGGTTTTCGAAATCGGCTTGCGAGGCCTTGAGCAGGTATTGCGCGTCGAGCAGCGCCGTCTGCAACTCCGGGCTGGTCATCACCATCACCAGCGAGTCGGCCTTGACCGGCGTGCCGGGCTTGATCAGAATGCGCTCGATGCGGGCGTCCGTATTGGCCGTGATCAGCATTGTGTCTTCCGGGACCAGCGTGCCCAACCCACGCACTTCTCGCACCATGGGGCCGCGCTTCACCGTGTCCGGCCACAAAGCCGACATCTCCGCCGGCGGCGCGGCGGGTTTCAGGCCCTTGACCCAGAAGAAGAGGCCGAGCACCACTCCCACGGTCACGATTCCGATGATCGTCCAACGGATGGCCTTGTTCCTGCCCACGTTCTTGCGTTGTATGTCCATTACCGTTCCCAAGTGGAAAAGGCACGGCTTCTGCCACTCCGCGCGTCGGCTAACATATGACGTTCAAAGGCGCTTCCTCGTTAGGCCGCGGTGCGGACTGTTCGCTTGTGGGACAGCTTGTGCCGGGGTGGGACGGAGGATTCCTCGAATGCAAGGTTCGCAACCCCCGCGCCGAATGTAGGGGCCGGGCATGCCCGGCCCGCCGTTCACGAAGCGGCGCAATGCGCGCCTAATGCCCGTACCAGCCAGGCCCGACCACCAGGTGATGGCTGATGGAGTCAGGCACCACAAGAAACAACAACACGCCCAGCGTGCCGTGCGCCAGGCCAAGGAAATAGAGGTTACGGTAGCGGGTGTATAGGCGCGCGGCGGCGTAACCCGCCACCAGCGTCACCAGCATCAGGAACCAGTTCGGCGCGTGCACGGCGGAGAATAGCGCCGCGGCGGCCAGCGCCGCGCCCCGAGCCGGCAGCACAATTTGCAGGCGCGTCAGGCAATAACCGTTCAGCAGGTACTGCTGGAAGAGGCCCCACGGCAGGTAGATTGCCCAAGTCACGGCGACGCGATCGAGCGCAATGCGGCGGACAGTGTCCAACAACAGCCCCGACGCCAGCAGTGTCAGCGCGAGGAACCCCAGCGCCGGAGCGAAGCGCCGCAGGCACTCAGCCAGGTTCTGCATGCGGAAACCAAGCGCTGCCGCTCCTTCTCGGCGCCACCAGTGGGAGGCCAGCGGCAACACCAGAATCGGCGCCCACGCCGCCGGGTGATGGTAGCGCAAACTCCAGATATAGGCCAGGATCAGGCCGAAAACCACTATCGGCTCCAAAATGGCGAGTCTGCGTCCTATACGTGCCGACATCCCATTTTCAATTGTATGACATCGGTTCCGGATAGCTGCGTGTCCGATATAAGCAAGAAAAAGTTAATACTATCCTGCCTCGGGTATTTGCCGGTTACTGGTCATATAGTACCGACATAAGTACTGATAGATCTAGGATTTTAGGACCAGTATCTGCTATATAAAAAGCAGCCTGCGGAGAATGTTCCCATGACGCCACTGCAAAACATTTTGTTCTCGCTGATGCTCCTCGGCGCCCTCGAATGCCTGTATTCGTGGAAGCTCCGGCGGATGCGCCGCCAACTCGGCTCAGCGGCCCTGCGTTAAGTCGACAGAGAGGTTCGCGCACCGGGTTGCCAGGCAGCGGACTGCGCCGCGGGTGTGCTCGCGCGCAAATCGCTCACGCCTTCCGGCGCAGCTCACGTTCTGCGCGGAACCAATCCTCCAACTGCGAGCCACCCCGACTGCCGCGGAACTCCCAATAGGAATAAGCCAAGGCCGCGATCTCGTCGTGCGTAGGCGTGGCTGGCGCGTTCTTCGCTTGGCGGCTGGCATCGGCCGCTCCCGGTGAGTCTTGATCCCGGTAATGGCGGTGGACGCGTGTATGTCCGCAAGAGTGGAGCATCGGAGTTCGAAACTATTCTTTTATATCAGAGGAGGCGCCCGAAAGGGAACGCCCGCAGCGGCGATTCCGGTACTGGAAGGGCCAGAGACCGCGGGCGATGCGCAGGCGTGTTGCGGGGACACTCACGTCAGCGGCCCCGCGTTCGCTGAATGTTAGACTTGATGATTCATGGCGAGAGCAACCCATTTGGAATGCAGTCTCTGCGGCTCCAGGCTGGATGCGGGCGCGCCGGCGAACCTCTGTTCCTGCGGCGGTCCCCTGCTGGTGCGCTACGATCTCGATATCATACGGCACCGCTGGCCGCGGCGGGAAGTAGCGAGCGGACCTTCCAGCATGTGGCGATACGCTCCGGTACTGCCGCCCGCGGACACCTCGATCGTCAGTTTAGGCGAGGGCTGGACGCCGCTCGTGCGCACCAGGCGGTTGGGCGCGCGATTGGGCGCCGAAGCGCTCTGGGTCAAAGACGAAGGATTGAATCCCACCGCTTCCTTCAAAGCCCGCGGCTTGGCCTGCGCCATTTCGATGTGTGTGGAACTGGGCATCCGCAAAGTGGCGATTCCTTCGGCCGGCAATGCGGCCAGCGCCCTGGCGGCGTACGCGGCGGCGGCCGGCATCGAATCCTACATCTTCATGCCGCGCGACGTGCCGCAGGCGAATTACCTGGAATGCAAAGCGTACGGCGCCAACGTCACCCTGGTGGACGGACTGATTAGCGATTGCGCCCGCGTGGCCGCTGAGCGCGGCCCCCAGGAAGGCTGGTTCGACGTCAGCACGCTCAAGGAACCCTATCGCATCGAAGGCAAAAAAACCATGGGCTACGAAGTGGCCGAGCAGATGGATTGGGAACCGCCCGACGCCATCTTCTATCCCACCGGCGGCGGCGTCGGTATGATCGGCATGTGGAAGGCGTTTGACGAAATGGAGAAGCTGGGCTGGATCGGCAGCCGGCGGCCGAAGATGATCGCCGTCCAGGCGGAAGGTTGCGCGCCGGTGGTTCGCGCCTTCGAAGAGAACGAGCCGCGCAGCCGCTTCTTCGATGGCGCCCACACGCTGGCCGCCGGCTTGCGCGTGCCCAAACCGCTGGGCGATTTCCTGGTGCTCGACGCGGTGCGCTCCTCGGGCGGCACGGCGATCGCGGTGAGCGATGAGGAGATGCTCGATGCCGGAGTGGAGCTGGCTTCGACCGAAGGCATTTTCGCCGCGCCCGAAGGCGCTACCTGCGTGGCCGCGCTGCGCAAGCTGCTCGCCAGTGGATTCCTCAAGCCGGCCGACCGCATCGTCCTGTATAACACCGGCTCCGGCCTCAAGTACCCGGAAGCCTGGTCGACCCGCTTTCCGCGCACGACCGCCAGCGAACAAGACAAGCTGGGCGGCCTGATCACGCCGCGATAGCAGCGCCCCGGCCGCAAAGTGGGACAGGCGCTTTCGCCTGTCAACACGCCCGTCTGCGCCCCCCCTTACACCGCGCTTGATTTCAACTGCCCGCACGCGGCGAAAATATCGAGGCCGCGCGGCTTACGGATGAAGCAGGGAATCGAGCGGCGCACGATCGTCTGAAAACTGGCGACGCGCTCGGGGTCCGGTGTCTGGTAAGGGATCTCCGGGCCGGGGTTCAACGCGATCAGGTTGAGCTTGGCGTTGATGTTCGCCAGCAGCTTCGCCACGCGGCGCGCATCGGCGTCGGTATCGTTGACGCCCTTCAGCAATACGTATTCGAACGTCAGCTTCTCCCAGGGCCGCAGCGGATAAGCCTGGCAGGCTTCGATCAGATCTTTCAAATGATACTTGCGGGTGATGGGCATCAGCTCCGAGCGCGCCTCTTCGGTGGAGGCGTTGAGCGAAACCGCCAGTTTGGGCCGCACCGGTTCGCGCCCCAGTTCAGCGATCTTGGGCACGATGCCGGCGGTGGAAACCGTGATGCGGCGCGGCGAGAGCCCGAAGCCGGCGGGATCGAGCAGGATACGCGTCGCCTTGATGACGTTGTCGAGATTGAGCAGTGGCTCGCCCTGTCCCATCATGACGATGTTCAGACGGCGCGGGTCGTGCGCCCGGTCGAGGTTGTTGTCGTGCACCAGCGTCAACACCTGACCCACGATTTCGCCGGCTGTCAGGCTGCGTTCCAGGCCCAGCAGCGCAGTCATGCAGAATTTGCAATCCACCGCGCAACCGGCCTGGCTCGAAATGCACATGGTGTCGCGCTCATCTTCCGGCATCAACACGGTTTCGACGGTGCGGCCGTCTTCGAGGCGGAGCAGGTAGCGCCGCGTGCCATCGGCCGACTCAAAGCGGCGGGCGATTTCCGGCAGCCCGAAGGCGATCCGCTCGGCTAAGCTCTGGCGCAGTGCGGTGGGCAGAGCGGTGATGCCAGCCAGATCGGTGGCGCGGCCTCGATAGATGGCCTCGTACACCTGAGTGGCGCGGTAACCGGGTTGATCGGAGCCGAGAGCCTCGCGCAGATCCGCGAGGTCCATCCCCACAAGAGGCTGGGACATGCGTGTCTCCCATTCTACAAGGTAGGGCATGCTTTAGCTTGCCCGTAAGTCATCTCGCAGCGGTTTCGGATATTCGTGCGTCTCGAAGGATCTAAGGGACGGCAGGCCTGAGCGATCAAGGCGCTGGAGGTGCTGGGCTGCCAGG
>PLOR01000116.1 GCA_003142185.1 Bryobacterales bacterium | reverse complement strand
TGATCGGCATCAACACGGCGATTTACGGGCAGGGCAATATCGGCATCGGCTTCGCCATGCCGGTCAACCGCGCCAAGGAAATGCTGGATCAATTCCAGGCGCGGGGGCACATTTCCCGGCCCACGCTGGGCATTACCACGGTGTGGATTTCGGGCGATCTGGCCGAAGCGCTCGATCTGCCGACCAAGGGCGGGCTGCTGATCCAGCGCATCGAACGCGGATCGCCGGCGGAGGAAGCCGGCTTGCACGGGCCGCGGCAGATGGTGGTGGTCGGGAACTATCAACTCGGCGTGGGCGGCGATTTGATTGTGGAAGTGGAAGGCCAGGCGGTGGAGGGCAACGATTCGCTGGTGCGGGTGATGAACCGCAAGCACGGCGGCGACATGTTGAGCCTCACCGTGTATCGCAACGGCCGCAGAGAGAAAGTGCAGGTGCGCCTGGGCGAAGCGCCGCAGCAGTTTTAGAACAACGCANNGGTAGGACAGACCATCGCCTTTCGTGGTCTGTCATTCTTCGCCAAAGCGCGAGCCTTTGACAGACGACAAAAGCCGATCGTCTGTCCTACCACGCTGGCGCAGCGGGCTTCAGCGCTATACAATAGCTGTCTTATGAAAACAGGTCTGGCTGCATTGCTTGGTTTGTGTCTTGCGTCGCCGATGGCGATTCCTCAGGAGCCGGTGCCGCTGGCGGGATTCACGGCGGATTCGGCGCGGGCGGAGCGCGATTGGGAAGCCAAGTTCCGCGCGATTCCGGATACGGCGCTGATGCGCGCTTACATGGAGCGCCTCTCGGCGCGCCCGCACCATGTGGGGTCGGCTTACGACCGCGACAACGCCGAGTGGCTGCTCGCCAAACTCCGCGAGTGGGGCCTCGATGCGCACATCGAGAACTTCGACGTGCTCTTTCCCACGCCGAAGGAGCGGCTGCTGGAAATGGTCGCGCCGGAGCACTTCGTGGCCAAGATCGAGGAGCCGACCGTGGCTGTGGATCCTACTTCCGGGCAGCATGATGAACAGCTCCCGACTTACAACGCGTACTCGATCGATGGCGACGTGACCGGGCCGCTGGTGTACGTCAACTACGGCGTGCCGGAGGATTACGAAACGTTGGACCGGCAGGGCGTGTCGGTAAAAGGCGCGATTGTGATCGCGCGCTACGGAGGCAGTTGGCGCGGCATCAAGCCCAAGGTGGCGGCCGAGCACGGCGCCATCGGGTGCCTGATCTACTCCGATCCACGCGACGACGGCTACGCGCCGGGACAAACTTTTCCGGCCGGGCCGTATCGCCCCAAAGACGGCGTGCAGCGCGGCAGCGTGATGGACATGCCGGTATATCCGGGCGATCCGCTGACGCCGGGCGTGGGCGCGACGCCGGAAGCCAAGCGGCTGCCGCTCGACCAGGCGGTGACGCTGACCAAGATACCGGTGATGCCAATTTCTTATGCGGATGCGCAGCCGCTGCTGGCGGCGCTGGAGGGGCGGGTGGCGCCGGTACAGTGGCGCGGTGGGCTGCCGATTACGTACCGCATCGGGCCAGGCCCCGCCAAAGTGCATCTGAAGCTGAAATTCAATTGGGACCAGAAGAAGCTCTACGATGTGATTGCGCGCATTCCGGGCGCGGTGTATCCCGATGAATGGATCATCCGCGGCAACCATCATGACGCGTGGGTGAACGGCGCGGAGGATCCGATCTCGGGCACGATTGCGGAGCTCGAGGAGGCGCGCGCCATGGCAACGCTGCTGAAGCAGGGTTGGAAGCCCAAGCGCACGATCATTTTCTGTATATGGGACGGCGAGGAGCCGGGGCTACTGGGCTCGACCGAATGGGCCGAAGAGCACGCCGAGGAATTGGGGCGCAAGGCAGCCGTGTACATCAACTCGGACAGTAACGGCCGCGGCTTTCTGGGCGTGGAGGGATCGCATTCGCTCGAGCATTTCATTAATGCCGTGGCGCGGGACATACAGGATCCGGAGAGCAATGTCACGGTGTGGAAGCGGGCGCAGTCGCAGCGCATCGCCGGAGAGGGCCGGAGGATGACGCCGCAGGCGGACCGCGAGGAGGCGCGGACGCGGCCGGACTTGCGCATCGGCGCGCTAGGTTCGGGCTCGGATTACACGGCGTTTCTGGACCATGTGGGCGTCGCGTCGTTAGACCTCGGGTTCGGCGGCGAAGACGGCGGCGGCATTTATCATTCCATCTACGACGATTTTTATTGGTTCACGCATTTCTCCGACACCACCTTTGTGTACGGCCGCGCGCTGGCGCAAACGGCGGGGACTGCGGTGATGCGGCTGGCCGGGGCGGACCTGCTACCGTTCGAGTTTCATGGGCTGGCCGACACCGTGCACCGGTATGTGGACGAAGTGAAGAAGCTGGCGCGCGAAAAGCGCGAGGAAGTGGTGGAACGCAACCGGCAGATCGACGACGGAGTCTTCACCGCGCTGGAGGACCCACGTCTCAAAACGGTGCCGCCGCCAAAGGAAACGGTGCCGCCGTTTCTGAATTGCGCGCCGCTCGAAAACGGCCTGGCGGAGTTGGAGCGGACGGCCCACGACTTCGATCAGGCCGCGGCGCACGCTGCCGCCAACGGCGGATCGGCGCTGGCGCACGCGGAGTTGAAGGACGTGAACGACAGGCTGGTGGTGGTGGAACGCGCCTTTCTTTCGAGCGAGGGCTTGCCCAACCGGCCGTGGTTTCAGCACCAGATCTATGCTCCGGGGTTTTACACCGGCTATGGCGTGAAGACGCTGCCGGCGGTGCGCGAGAGCATCGAGCAGAAGCAGTGGAAGCTGGCGGACGAACAGATTGTGCGCGTGGGCAAGGTGCTCGAAGATGCCGGCGCAGCGATTGAAGGAGCGGCGGACGCGCTGAAGCAGGCGACCAAGTAGCGCCTGCTCCGTGGCGTGCGCAGGCTTGCGTGCGGGGTCGAGAGTCGTCTCGACCTTTCTTCGCTTCGTCGACTCCAAGAAATGTCGGCACGACTGCCGACACAGCAGGCAGGACTGCCCGCGCCACGGCCTGGTGGACTGCGCGCGCCACGGGCTGTTTTCAGTTGGCCAGACCGCCGGAGACAATCAGCGCCGCGACGGCGGCGACTTCGTATTCCATGGGACGGTCGGCGGATTGGAACGCGGCCAGGCGGCGCACACTCTGGTAGACGCGCCGTGAACCCTGGCCCAGCTTGGCTTCCCCGCCGCGCAGGTCGACGGCCTGGGTAACGGCCAACAGCAGCATCGCGGTTTCGTTGCGCAAACATTCCAGCGCGTCCATGGCGGTGACCGCGGCGTGCATACCCAGGCTCACCACGTCCTGGTTATATTGCTCGGTCGGCAGCGAATGGATGGAGCTGGGCCCGGCCATTTGCCGCACGGCGCAGGCCAGGCTGGTGATGCTCAACTGCATCCCCTTGAAGCCGGAATTGACGCCGGGCTCGGGCGTGAGGTTGGCGGGCAAGCCGTGGTTGAAGCGGTCGTCCACCAGCAGCGCGATCAGCGCATTGCCCCAATTGGCCATGGAGGCGAAATCGATCTTCCAGGTGTCCAGCAGGCGGGCGATGTGGCCGCCGTAGAAATTGCCGGCCTTGTGCAGGGCGCCGGTTTCCGGATCGATCAGCGGATTATCGTTGGCGGAATTGATCTCCCGCTCGACCACGGCGCGGCCATCCTGGTTGCCTTCCCAGACTTGCCCAAGGCCTTGCGGGATGCAGCGCAGGGAATAGCAGCTTTGGCCGCTCGACGCGCGGGTGTAACCGGAGCCGGCCAGCATGTCGCGCAGGAATGCAGCCACGGCGATCTGGCCGGGATGCCCCTTCTGCTCCTGCACCCAGGCATCGAAGGGCTGCGCCGGAGCCTCCATAGCCTCCACGGCCAAGGCCGCGGCGGAGAGCAGCGCTTCGAGCACGCGGCGGCCGTCCATCCACAGGAGCGCGGCGCACGCAGTCATCACGGTGGTGCCATTGATGAGCGCCAGAGCTTCCTTGGGCGCGAAGGGGATCGGCTTCAAACCGGCGGCTTCGAGCGCCTCGGCGGCCGGCATCCGGCGCCCGTCAAATTCTGCTTCGCCCGCGCCGATCAACACGCGCGCGATGTAGGCGGAAGGCATCAGGTCGCCAGAGGCGCCGACCGATCCGTAGCGCGGCACCACGGGTGTGATATGGCGATTCAGGAGCGCAGCCAGCGCCTCGGCCAGCTCCGGGCGAACCGCGGAAGCGCCGGTCGAGAAGGTGGCCAGGCGCAGCAGAATAGCGGCGCGCACGACGTCGTTCGGGAGCGGCTGCCCGGTGGCGCAGCCCAGATGGCGCACCAGGTTGTGCTGCAGCAGCTCCATTTTTTCGGCTGGCAGCGAAATGCCCACGTTGCCGCCGACACCGGTGTTGACGCCGTAGATGCGCTCGCCGCGCGCCATCAACTCATCCAGGCGGAGGCGACCCTGGGCGATGCGACCGAGCGCCGGCGCCGCGATTTTCACCTCAGCGCCTTCCCGCGCCACGCGCACGGTGTCTTCGATGGTCAAGCGGGCCGTGCCAACTTCGAATGTCTCTGCCATGTTAGGTAGGGTAGCAGCCGCTAATCCTGATAACATAGCCCCGTATGCAACGCCGAGGTTTTCTCCGCACCATGGCCGCGGCGCCGCTGGCTTTGCGGCAGAGCGCTGGCGCAACGCGCTATGAAGCTAACTGGGAATCGATCGATAGCCGGCCCATCCCCAAGTGGTACCTGGACGCCAAGTTCGGCATCTTCATCCATTGGGGGCTTTACTCGGTGCCATCATTTGCGCCGCCACGCACCAAGGGCGAGACGCCGTACGCGGAGTGGTACTGGCACTCGCTCACGGAGGGTAAGAAGGCTACGGCGCCGGGTCAAGATGGCTACCAGACCCGGCGGTTTCACCAGCGCGTATACGGGGCCGATTTTCCGTACTCCGATTTCGCGCCGCAATTTCGCGCCGAGATGTTCGACCCGGACCACTGGGCGGACGTGTTCGCCCGCTCCGGCGCCCGTTACGTAGCGCCCACTTCGAAACACCACGAGGGCTTCGCGTTGTGGCGCAGCGAGGAGGCTAATCGCGCCTGGGGACGACCCTGGAACGCGGTGGACATCGGCCCGCGGCGCGACTTGCTCGGCGATCTCGCCAAGGCAGGGCGCAAGCGCGGGCTGCACATGGGCATTTACTATTCGCTTTACGAGTGGTACAACCCGCTGTGGCTTTCCGACAAGCCGCGCTACGTGCGCGAGCACTTGTTTCCGCAGTTTCAGGACGTGGTGAATCACGTGGAGCCGGAGATCGTTTTCTCCGACGGCGAATGGGAATTGACGAGCCAGGAATGGCACTCGCCCGAGCTGCTGGCGTGGCTGTACAACGAATCGCCGGTGCGCGAGCAGGTGGTCGTCGACGACCGGTGGGGCAAAGACACCAGACACAAGCACGGCGGTTACTACACCACCGAGTACACGTCCGGCATGGGACAGAGCGAGCACGCGTGGGAGGAAAGCCGCGGCATGGGCTTCTCCTACGGGTACAACCGCGCCGAGACGCTGGCCGATTATCACAGCGACCGCGAGCTGCTGCTGATGCTGATCGACCTGGTGAGCCGCGGCGGCAACCTGCTGCTCGATATCGGTCCCACCGCCGATGGGCGCATTCCGGTGATCATGGAAGAGCGGCTGCTCCAGCTTGGCGACTGGCTGCGGTTAAACGGGGAAGCCATCTATGGCACGCGCGCGTGGCGCCGCGCGCGGCAGTGGTCGAGCGGAGCGGAGCCAAAACTCGAGGAGAGTGAATTCATGTCGGCATACCCGATCTCGAGCCTGGTGGATACGCCGCCCGCCGGCATGGCGCGCGTCGAGGCATTCTTTACCGCGAAGGCGGGCGCGGTTTACGCGATTTTGCCGCACCGGCCGGAAGGACACGTAACGCTCAGTGGCATAAGCCCCTTCTCGCTCCCACGTGTCACGCTGCTGGGAAGCAATGCACCGCTGGTGTGCTTCCAGAATGGCTTCAGTCTGACAATTCACTTGCCGGAGAACCTGCCTTACTCGCAAGCGTACGTGCTGAAGCTGGAGGGCGTCGCGTAGGGCATAGGCCGTAGCGCCGGCGGTCTGTGCCGCCGGTGTTCTTTGCCCGGAGATCCTGCGACAAAGATAGCGGCGGTGCGAGACACCGGCGGCAAGACCGCCGACGCCACCACCGCTCCTACTTACTCCACCGTGAACGGCTGGCGGCTTTCGTAGGTCTGATTGCCCACGGCGTCTTTCACCTGCACGGCGACGATATACGAGCCTGGTTTGACGCCGGCTTGCAGATTGATGCTGAATTCGCCGGAAATGTATCGCTTGGGATAGAACGACTGGCTGGCTTCGGTAGCCGGCTCCGGCTTGGTCCATAGCACCTTGCCGTCGGGCAGCATGATGGAAGCCACCCAACTGACGTCGATTTTGTTGCCGGTGCCGTATTGGTATCCCGTGACGTCGAACCGTGTCCACATGGTTTGGCCGGCGTGGTAGACGGCCTTCTCGGCGGGCTGCTTGCCCTCTTCATCGTGGTAGAAATGAAAGTTGCGCACGGTGACCTTGTCGCTCGGCTCGACGACGCGGCCGCGGATTTCAAACGGCACCTCGATCTGCACCGTGGTCTTGGCGAGCAGGTCTTCGGCCTTCACCACAATTTTGTAATTGCCGGAACCCGCCAGCGGCGGTATCATCACCTGCGTTTGGATCTTGGGCATCCAGTCTTTGTCCTCGAGGGCTATTTCGTCGTTGATTTGGTTCTTGTAGGGCTCGGTAAGCTCCACGCCCTTGGGATCGAAAGCCTCGACTGAGTAGGCGATGCTCACCTTCAGATCCGCGGTCTTGGCGTAATGCGCCACGCGGCAACTGAAGAACAGGACCTCGCCGGGCGTGTAATAGAACCCCGCGGGCGAGGCCGCGCCTTCTTCCATCTGGCTGATGACGGGTTGGACAATGGCCAGCGGTTCGGTGGCGGCGAAAGCCAGCGGGCCAGCGAGCGAAACGAGCAGCAAGAGCCGCATTCGGACCTCCCAGTACGATTCTACTTCCCCAGCAAGGCGGCGAGATACCGTCCGGTGTAGGAGCGGGCTGCGCGGGCCACGGTTTCCGGGGTTCCGGCCACCACCACTTCGCCGCCGCCTGCGCCGCCCTCCGGGCCGAGGTCGATGACCCAATCGGCGGCGCGGATGACGTCGAGGTTGTGTTCGATCACGATCAGGCTGCCGCCGTTTTCGATCAGCCGCCCGAAAGCGGCCAGCAGCTTGGCGATATCGTCGAAGTGCAGGCCGGTGGTGGGCTCGTCGAAGATGAACAGGGTGCCGCGGCAGCTTGCCGCCGCCAGGTGAGCGGCCAGTTTGACGCGCTGCGCCTCGCCGCCGGAAAGAGTGGTGGCGGATTGGCCCAGCCGCAGGTAACCCAGGCCGACGTCGTCCAGCACGCGCAGGCGCTCCACCAGCCGCGGCACGCCGTTGAAGAACTCGATGGCCGCGCTGACCGTGAGCTGCAGCACTTCGTGGATGTTGAGCCCGTTGTAGCGAATCTCCAGAATGGCGCTCTTGTAGCGCGTGCCCTTGCACTCCTCGCAAATCAGTTCCACGTCGGCCAGGAACTGCATCTCCACCGTCACCGTGCCATCGCCCTGGCAGGTCTCGCAGCGGCCGCCGGGAATGTTGAAGGAAAAATGGCCGGGTGTGTAGCCTTGCTTTTGCGCATCGCGGGTATTAGCGAAAAGCGCGCGAATCAGGTCGAACGCTTTGATATAGGTGACCGGATTCGAGCGCGGTGTGCGGCCGATCGGCGATTGATCGATCATCACCGTGCTCAAAATGCGCTCGGCGCCTTCCAGCTTGCGGCAGGAAATACGCGGCCCCGCGTCCAGGTTGCCGGCGGCGTCTTCGAGTGCCGCTGCTTCGCCCGAGTCGCGCGCCTTGTGCAGCGCCTCGATCGAGCGGAACAGCACATCGTGAACCAGCGTGGACTTGCCGGAGCCGGAAACGCCGGTGATGGCCACCATCATGCCCAGCGGAATCTCGACGTCGATGTTCTTCAAATTATGGACGCGGGCACCGATGATGCGCAGCAGGCGTTTGGGATCCACCAGCCGGCGCGCGCGCGGCGCCGCCACGCGCAGGTCGCCGCGCAGATAGCGCGCCGTGAGCGAGCTATTGCCATCGGCGAGCAGCCGATCGAAAGTGCCCTCGTATACGACGTTGCCGCCGTGCTCGCCCGCGCCCGGTCCCAAATCCAGCAGGTGATCGGCGGCGCGCATCACCTCGGGATCGTGCTCCACCACTACGATGGTATTGCCCAGCTCGCGCAATTCTTCGAGGATGCGGATCAGCCGCCCTGTGTCGCGGCTATGCAGGCCGATGGATGGCTCATCGAGCACGTAGCATGCGCCCACCAAACGCGAACCCAGGCAAGTGGCGAGCTGGATGCGCTGGGCTTCGCCGCCGGAAAGCGTGGAGGACAGCCGGTCCAGCGTCAGGTACTCGAGACCCACGTCGTTCAGGAACTTCAGCCGCTGGCGGATCTCCACCAGGATCTTCTCGGCGATGGCGGCTTCTTCCGGCTTGAGCGCCAGCGTGTCGAAGAACTGCGCGGCCTCGGCGATATTGAGGCGCACCACCTCGGCCAGGTTGCGGCCGCCTACGCGCACGTACATCGCCTCTTTGCGCAAGCGGGCGCCCTTGCACTCCGGGCACAACGCGTAGCCGCGGTAACGGCTGAGGAAGACGCGCACGTGCAGCTTGTATTTCTTGGTTTCCAGGTGAGCGAAGAAGCGGCGGACGAAATCGTACACCAGCTCGCGCTCTTCGCCGGTCAGGTCGGCGAAGGCCGCGCGAAAGCGCACCTTGCCGCGGGCGGACTTGCGAAAATTGCCGAGCCACGAGCGAAACTTGGGCTTCGTCCATGGATCGACCGCGCCATCATCGAGCGAAAGCGATTTGTCGGGAATCACCCGGTCCAGGTCGAAATCGATGGTGTTGCCGAAGCCCTGGCAGCGCGGGCAGGCGCCGACTGGCGAGTTGAAGCTGAACAGAATGGGCTCCGCGACTGCGAATTCCATGCCGCACGTCTTGCACTGGAACTTCTCGTTGAATCGCAGCGTCCGGGCAGGCGGGGCGGCGCTTTCGAAGATTACTTCACCAGCCTCGCGATAACAGATTTCGACCGTATCGACCAGGCGCTGATGCAGGCCGGGGCCGATCGCGATGCGATCCACCAGCACCAAGACCGGCTGGCTGAAATCGATATCGAGCAGCGACTCGGGCGTCGAAAACTCGAAAATCCGGCCCGTCTGAAACAGCCGTGTGAAGCCTTTCTTGCGCAACTCGAAGAGGTGGTCGCGCAACGAAGCGGCGCCGGCGTGATCGCCGCAAGCGAACAAGGCATACCAGCGCGAGCCCTCGGGCAGTGCGAGCAGGCGCGCGGCCACCTCATCTACCGTATCCTTCTTCACTACTGTCCCGCACGTTGGGCAGAAGGTCTGGCCCACTCGAGCGTAGAGCAAGCGCAGAAAGTCGTAGCACTCGGTCGCGGTGGCGACGGTGGAACGCGGGTTGCGGCTCGAGTTCTTTTGCCGGATGGCCACCGCGGGCGCGATGCCATCGATGTCGTCTACCGCCGGCTTTTCCATGCGCTCCAAAAACTGGCGGGCGTAGGCCGACATCGATTCCACATAACGCCGCTGGCCTTCCGCATAGATGGTGTCGAATGCCAGCGAAGACTTGCCCGAGCCCGAGACGCCGGTCACCACGGTCAACTGGTTGTGGGGAATCGAAACCGAAATGTTCTTCAGATTATGGGTTCGCGCGCCGCGAATCCGGATGTAGTCTTGCACGGGAGTGACGGGTATTTCTTAAGTATAGCCCGTGCCCAGGTACGGCACGCCTCAGCTTGCCAGTCTTGGGTGGGAGAAGCAAAACCGGCAAGCTAAAGCATGCCCTACCAACGGCCCATGCTATCCTGACTCACAAAGAGCGGGGATTGCCTGTAACTCATACCCGCCGGCACAACGTCTATCGTCAGATAACGGCCACGGCTCGCCGGTGAGAATTTCATGTTCGAGATTTTCTTCAAATACCCGGCCGGCATTTTTCATAAGGGCCAATTTGTATTGCTGACGCCGTGGCCGCTGTGGCTGCTGGCGGCGGCGGTGGTGTGCGGAACTGGTCTGCTGTACTGGCACATCAGACGCAACCACGGCATGTTGAGCGGCGCGCGCCCGCTGGCCATCTGGCTGCTCGAATCTGCCATGCTGGCACTGATTCTGTTTCTGCTGTGGCACCCCGCGCTGAGCGTGGCAACGCTGCGGCCGCAGCAGAACGTGGTGGCCGTGCTGGTGGATGATTCCCGCAGCATGGGCATCGCCGATGCGGGCGGCACGCGCGAGGCGGCGGCCAGGCGCGCGCTGGACGGCGGGCTGCTCAAATCGCTCGGCTCACACTTCCAGGTGCGGCTGTACAAGTTCGGCAAAGAGCCGCAGCGGGTCGAGAAGACGGACGCGCTCGACGCTTCCGAACCGGCAACGCGCATTGGCGATACGCTGGAGCGGGTGATGGCGGAATCGTCGTCGCTGCCGCTGGGCGCCATCGTGCTGCTGAGCGACGGAGCGGACAATGCGGGCGGCATCGGTCCGGATACGCTGGCCGCCCTCCGCAAGCAGCGCATCCCGGTTCACACCATCGGCTTGGGCCGCGAGCATCCGGACCGCGACGTGGAAATCACCGACGCCGTGCTGCCAGCGCGGGCGCTGCCGCAATCACGGTTAACCGCGACCGTCACATTCTCCAGTTATGGATTCTCCGGCAGCCGCGCCAGGCTCAGCGTGCGCGATAACGGGAAAGTACTGGCCAGCCGGGACGTGACGCTCGCTTCCGACGGCCGGCTGCGGACCGAATCGCTGGTGTTCAATTGTGGCGACGCGGGACCGAAGACTTTCTCGATCGGCATCGACCCGCTGCCCGGCGAGGAGAACACGCGCAACAACGCGGTCACCCGCCTGGTCAACGTGGAGGCGCGCAAGCCGCGCATCCTCTACGTGGAAGGCGAGCCGCGCTGGGACTACAAATTCATCCGCCGCGCGCTGCCTTTCCTTCCCAATGACGATCACCCCGAGCAGGAGATCGCCAGCATGCTGCGCACCACGCAGAATAAGGTTTACCGGCAGGGCACCACCAGTGCCAAGGAACTGGAAGACGGATTCCCCGCCAAAGCCGAGGAACTGTTCGCGTATCAGGGCCTGATCATCGGCAGCGTGGAGCTGAATTACTTCACGCCCGGCCAGCAACAACTCATCCATGACTTTGTGGATCGCCGCGGCGGTGGGTTGCTGCTGCTGGGCGGGCGCGCCGCGCTTTCCGACGGCGGCTGGGCCAGCGGACCGCTGGCCGGTCTGATTCCCACCAGCCTGCCGGAAACCAAAGGCACGTTTCACCGAGATTTCACCGGCCAGGAATTGACTTCGGCAGGGGTGCAGAGCAGCATCTGTCGGTTGGATGACGACGCGGCGCGCAACGCGGAACGCTGGAAGAAGATGCCGATGATGGCCAGTTATCAGGAGGCTGGCGAGGAGAAGCCCGGCGCTACGGTGCTGCTGGTTTCCACGCCGTCTGGTAAGCGCAAGCTGCCGCTCCTGGTGACGGAAAACTACGGCCGCGGGCGTACCGTTTTATTTGCCACCGGCGGAAGCTGGCGCTGGAGAATGTGGCTACCGCACGAGGATCGCGCACAGGAGACGTTCTGGCAGCAACTGCTGCGTTACCTGGTGACCGACACGCCCGGACCGGTGACGGTGACCACGCCCAGGCAGGTGCTCTCCGACGAGACGCGCGTGCCGCTGCGCGTGGAAGTGCGGGATAGGGAATACAAGCCGGTTACCGACGCCAACGTGCAGGCGCGATTCTTGCAGCCCGACGGAACCAGCCTAACCATGGAGCTGGCGCCACAGCCGCTCGAAGAGGGCATCTACGCGGGCGAATTTTCCGCCGATGCGCCCGGCTCTTATGTGGCGGAGATCATCGCGGGACGCGAGCAGGAGGAGTTGGGCCGCGATGTGCTGGCCTTTCGCCGCGAGGATGGCGTCGCGGAGAACTTCGGCACATCGCAGAACCGGGAGCTGCTGGAGAAACTCGCCGAGCAAACCGGCGGTCGCTATTACAAGCCGGATCAGGCGTCCAGGCTGGCGAGCGAAATCTCGTATTCCGAAGCCGGCATCACGGCGCGCGAAGCGCGCGACCTTTGGGATATGCCGGCCATTTTCCTGTTGGCGCTCGGCCTGCGCGCATCCGAGTGGCTGCTGCGCCGCAAGTGGGGCGTGGTATGAGAATCTGCGCACTGCTGCTGGCTACTGCCCTGGCATCGCCTGCGGCCACTTACTTTCTGACGATCTCCGGCCTCGGCGGCGAGCCTGACTACGACCAGCGATTCAAGATGTGGGCGCTCGACATCGATTCGAGCCTGAAGAAGGCAGGCGACGGCAACGTCACTACGCTGATTGCGCCGAATCGCGAGCAGATCCGCGCGCGGTTCCAGGAACTTGCGCGGACGGCGAAGCCGGATGACGCTCTGGTGGTGATGCTGATCGGCCACGGCACCGATGACGGCGTGGATTACAAGTTCAACATTCCCGGCCCCGATATAACTGCCGCGGAACTGGCCGCGCTGCTCGACCGCGTTCCCGCCGCGCGCCAATGCGTGGCGATCATGACCAGCTCGAGCGGCGGCTCGATCGCGCTTCTGCGGCGCTCCAACCGCGTCGTGATCACCGCTACCAAAACCGGCACGGAAAAGATCGCCACCGTATTCGCGCGCTATTGGGCCGAAGCCCTGCGCGAGCCGGCGGCGGATACGGACAAGAACGAAGCGGTCTCCGTGCTGGAAGCTTTTCGTTACGCGCAGCGCAAGGTGACCGAGTCTTTCGATTCCGCCAAACGCCTGGCCACCGAGCATTCACTGCTCGAAGACACCGGCAAGGGCGACGGAGAGCGGAATCCATCGCCCGAGAATGGCGAAGGAAAACTGGCCGCGACATTCACGCTGGTGAGATTGGGCGCCAACGCGGGTGCCGCTCGCGATCCCGCCAAACGCGCGCTGCTCGCGAAGAAAGAGGAGCTGGAGCAGGCCATCGACCAACTGAAATACGAAAAGGCCGGAATGGACACCGCCGATTACCGCAAACAGTTGACGCTGTTGCTGCTCGAACTGGCGAAGACACAGGAGGCGCTCGATGGCCCGCACTGAGGCCCCGTGGCGTGGGTTGTCCAGCCTGCTGAGCGGAGCGTCGTCTCGGCTTTTCTTTGGCTTGAGTCGCCATGCGTCGGCACGAGTGCCGACGCGGCACGCACGAGTGCGTGCGCCACGTCATCTTATTCTTGCGCTGTCTTTAGCCGCATCCTTGCTTCCGGCGCAGATCCTGCAACAGGCGGAGGCCCTCTGGAAAACGCGGCGCTACCAGGATGCAAATGCGATGTTTCGCGAACTAGTGGCGCGCGAGCCTCGCAACCCGGTGATCCGCGTCCGCTGGGGCCGCATGTTTCTGGAACACTGGCAGGCGGACGAGGCCGATCGTCTCTTCACCGAGGCGCTCGAATTGAATCCCGCCGACGCGGGCGCACTGTTGGGCAAGGCGCTGGTGGCGGCGGAGATTTACGCCGGCAGCGCGGCCGAATTTGCGGAGCGGGCGTTGCGGAGCGATCCGAAACTGGTGGAAGCCCAGGAGCTGTTGGCGCGGCTGGCTTTGGAAGATGACAACAAAGCGAAGGCCGAAGCCGAGGCCAAGCGGGCGCTGGCGCTCGACTCGAATTCCGTTCAGGCGAAAGCCATCCTAGCCACGCTGGATTGGCTGGAGGATAAAAAGGAGAGCCCCTGGGACCCACACGCGGCCAAAGGCTATGACACCGCCGGCCATTTCTTCATGCTGAATCGGCGTTATGAGGGATCGGTTGCGTTCTACCGCAAAGCCATTGCCCTCGATCCGCAGCTTGACTCCGCGCGCTCGCAGCTTGGCGTAAACCTGATGCGGCTGGGCCGCGACGAAGAGGCTTTCGAGCAGTTCAAAACCTGCTGGAACAACGGATTTCAGGATTCGGCTACCAAGAACTCGCTGACCCTGATGGACAGCGAAAAGAATTTCGTGACGTTCCGGACCGATCGCACGATTCTCAAGCTGAATAAGAAGGAAGCGGACCTGCTGCGCCCGTACTTCGAAGCCGAGATGCGGCGCGCCGTCGCGGTGTACGAGAAAAAGTACCGCTGGAAACTCACCCAGCCGGTGCGGGTGGAAGTTTATCCCGATCACGAAGATTTCGCCGTGCGCACGCTCGGCATGCCGGGCCTGGGAGCGCTGGGCGTGACCTTCGGCAACGTGATTGCCATGGACAGTCCATCCGGGCGTGCGCCGGGCAGCTTTCATTGGGCGAGCGTGATGTGGCATGAGATGAGCCACGTTTTCACTTTGTCGATGACCAACTCGCACGTGCCGCGCTGGTTCACTGAGGGCATCGCGGTGCAGGAAGAAACGGCCGCTTCGCCGGAGTGGGGAGATCGCCTGGGACCGGATGAAATCGCCGCCATCAAGAACCATCGGCTTTTGCCGGTTGCCGAGTTGGATCGCGGCTTCGTGCACCCGGTGACTCCGCAACAGGTGGTGGTCAGCTATTTCGAAGCGGGCAGGATTTGCGATTACATCACGCAGAAATGGGGCTGGGATACGGTGCTCGCCATGTTGCGCGATTTCGGCGCGAGCGACGACACCGCTACCGTGATCCGCAAAGAGCTGAAGATGGAGCCGGCCGATTTCGACCGCCAGTTTATCGCGGCATTGGAAGCCGACACGAAACGGACAGTCGAAAATTTCGACCGCTGGAAAGAGGCTATCAAGCGCATCGACGCTGCGTCCGCCAGCCGAAACTACGACGACGTGATTCGGCTGGGCAGCGACGCCCGCGATCTTTACCCGGACTACGTCGAGCATCACAGCATCTACGAGTCGCTGGCAAAGGCCTACCTAGCGAAAGGCGACAAAGCCGCTGCCGTCGATCAATTGGAGGGGTACGTCCACGCCGGCGGACGCGATCCGGACACCCTCATGCTGCTGGCTAAGGAGCTGACCGCCGCTGGCAATCCCAAAGAAGCCGCCACGATTCTCGATCGTCTGAACTACATCTATCCGATGCTTGCCGAGCAGCACCGGTTGCTGGGCGAACTGTGGCTGGATCAGGATAGTGTCGCCGGCGCCATCCGCGAGTTCCAGGCGCTGCTGGCGGCCAAGCCCATCGATATGGCCGGCGCCCACTATGATCTGGCGCGCGCTTTCAACCTGAATCATCAACCCGAGGACGCCCGGAACGAGCTGATCGACGCGATGGAAATCGCCCCCGGATTCCGGCCGGCGCAAAAGATGTTGCTGCAGTTGAGCGGCTCGGAGCCCGATGAACCAGGCGCAACGAAGAAATAGGATTGAAAAAAACATGTCAACATCCGCACAGATGGAACCCGACGTTTTGAAAGCGCGCATCGCACGTTTCCGCCAGGTGCAGGCGGACATCGTAACCGAGGTGCACCGCGTGATCGTGGGACAGCAGGAGGTTCTGGAGCAGGTGATGATCGCGCTATTCGTGGGCGGCCATTGCCTGATCACAGGACTGCCGGGCACCGCCAAAACGCTGCTGGTGCGCACCATGGCGCAAACGCTCGGACTGGTCTTCAAGCGCATTCAGTTCACGCCCGACCTGATGCCTAGCGACATCACCGGCACCGACATCATCGAAGAGGACCCCGGCACCGGCCGCCGCACCTGGACCTTCGTGCCCGGACCCATTTTCGGCAACATTCTGCTGGCCGACGAAATTAACCGCACGCCGCCGAAGACGCAAAGCGCCCTGCTCGAAGCCATGCAGGAGCGCGCCTGCACGGTGCGCGGCAACAGCTACGCCCTGCCGAACCCGTTCTTCGTGCTGGCTACGCAGAACCCGATCGAACTGGAAGGCACATACCCGCTGCCGGAAGCGCAGCTCGACCGCTTCCTGTTCAATACCGTGCTCGACTACCTCGACGCCGCCGAGGAGCTGCAAGTGGTGGACCTGACCACCGTCACCACCATCCCGCAAGCCGAAACGGTAACCAACGCCGAAGAGATTCTCGATTTCCAGCAGCTCGTGCGCATGGTGCCGATCGGCGAGAGCGTGGCGCGCTATGCGGTGGAAATGGTGCGCGCGAGCCGCAACCGTGACGAATCGGCGCCGGACTTCGTCCAAAAGTATGTGAACTACGGCGCCAGCGTGCGCGCCGCGCAGTTCCTGGTGCTGGCCGCCAAAGCCCGCGCGTTGATGAAGGGGCGCTACCACGTGACTTACGAAGATATCCGCGCGCTATACATTCCGGTGCTGCGCCATCGCATCCTGCTCAACTTCCACGCCGAATCCGACCGCCTGAGGCAGGACGACATTTTGAAGCGCCTGCTCGATTGGAAAGGAGCGCCGCGAGAGTAAAATGCTGCAACGCTTTCTCGATCCGGCTACGCTCAACTCGATTTCCGGTTTGGACCTGATCGCCAAAACGGTGGTCGATGGGTTCGTCGCCGGGTTGCACCGGTCACCGGATTTCGGCTTCTCGCAGGAGTTCGCCGAATACCGCGCCTACGCGCAGGGCGATGACTTGCGCCACGTGGACTGGAACGTTTTCGCGCGCACCGGCCGCTGCTATCTCAAGCGCTACCGCGGCGAGACCAACACGCGACTGTTGGTGCTGCTCGATACGTCGGCTTCCATGGGCTATGGATCCCACGCCGTCAACAAGCTCGACTACGCGCGCTTTCTGGCCGCCTCGCTCTGTTACCTGGCCAATGTGCAGCGCGACGCGGCCGGCCTGATCGTCTTCGACGAAGACGTCACCAACTACGTGGCGCCCTCCACGCGGCAGGGTCAGTTGTTCCGCTTGCTGCACGCCATCGAACAGGCGCACACCGGCACGCGCACCGATTTCACTAAGCCATTTGTGCACTTCCAGAATTTCCTGCACCGCCGCGGCATGGTGGTGGTGATCTCGGACTTTTACGAAGATCCGGCCGTCATCGTCAAAACGGTTGAGCCGCTGCGCTTCCGCGGCAATGAGGTGATCCTGTTTCATCTGCTGGATCCGCAGGAAATCGCGCCCAATTTCCGCGAGCCCGTGCTGCTGGTCGATATGGAGAACTCTGGCTCGGCGATAGAGGTCTCTCCGGAATACGCGCGCCACGAATACCGGACCAAGATCGACGCGCACATTGAAGCGCTGCGCTCCCAGGCGCGCGGCGCGGGGATGGATTATTTTCTGGTGGATACCGGCCGGCCACTCGATGAAGGCCTGCGCGAGTATTTGAGCGTGCGCCGGGGGATGCTCTAAATGGGCTTTCTCGCTCCCTGGTTCCTGGCCGGTCTTGCCGCCGTGGGCCTGCCCGTCTGGCTGCATTTGTTGCGCAAACACAAGGCCACGCCGGTGCCCTTCAGCTCGCTGATGTTTTTCGAGCGGCGCACGCAAAGCTCCATCAAGCATCGCCGCCTGCGCTATCTGATTCTGTTCGCGCTGCGCGCGCTGCTGTTCGCGCTGCTGGCGGTGGCGTTCGCGCATCCGTATCTGCCGCGCACGCTGCTGGCTGTGTCACGCTCTGGCGAGGTCACCATCCTTGCCATCGACAACTCGCTGAGCATGCGAGCCGCCGCCCTTCTCGAAAAGGCGAAGACGCTGGCGAAAAGCGAGGTTGCAGGTCTGCACCCCGGGCAGCGTGCGCAGGTGCTGGCCTTCGCTTCGCGGGTTGAGGTTCTGAGCGAGGTTACCGGCGACCGCACCGCGCTCGATGCCGCGATTGATGCACTCGAACCCTCCGACGGCCGCACCTCGTTCGCCGAGCTTTCCCGCTCGCTGGGTTCGATCGCGCAATCGCTGCACCTGCCGCTGCGCGTGCTCCTCTATTCGGACATGCAGCAGACCGGCATGCCCGCCAATTTCAACGACCTCCGCCTGAACGGCGATATCCGTCTGGAGCCCGATCCGCTGGTCTCGCAGCAAACGCCCAATTTTGCCGTCGAAAACGTGGTCGCGCCGCGCCGCGTTTACAGCGGCGCGAAGACGCGCGTGCTGGCCACCATCGCTGGTTTCGGTACCGCCAAGGCCGTGCGCAACGCTTCGCTCGTGCTGAACGGCCGCGTCATCCAATCGAAGTCCGTTACGGTTCCGGAAAGCGGCCGTGCCGCGGTCGAATTCAATTCACTCGAAGTGCCCTATGGCCGCAATCAAGGAGCGGTGAAGATCGATTCCGCCGACGCCCTGCCCGCCGACGACACGTTCTACTTTTCCGTCGAGCGCGCCGACCCGCGCCACGCCCTGTTCATTCACGACGCGAGCAACACGCGCGACCTGCTCTACTTCAAAACAGCCCTCGAAGCCTCCGGCCAGTCGGCGTTCGCCATCGACCCCGCCGTGGCCGATCAAACTGCCAATGTGGCGCTTTCCCAGTACGCCTTCGTGGTGATTTCGGACGTCGGCTCACTGCCGGTGTCATTCGAAAAGAGCCTGCGGGAGTACGTACGCGACGGCGGCGCCGTGTTGATCGCGCTCGGCCACTCCTCGATGGGTCGCGCCAAAGTTCCGGTAGCCGACTTTGCTATTCAGGGCACCCGCTACGCCGGCCGCGAGGGCGACCTGTTTCAAAGCGCGGCTACGCTCGACCCGTCGCACCCGTCCATTCGGCAGAACAACCGCTGGGAGGGCGTGAAGTTCTACCAGGCGATCCGCGTCGATCCCGGCTCCGCGCGCACCGTGGCGCGTCTCACGGACGAAACTCCTCTCCTGATGGATGAACAGTTGGGCGCGGGCCACATTTTAGTTTTCGCGTCCACCCTGGACAACGTCGCCAACGATTTTCCGGTGCATTCGTCGTTCGTGCCCTTCATCGGGCAGACCGCCAACTACCTGGGGCGCCTGGATGCCGGACCGTCCGCCGTCACCGTGGGCAGCTTTGAAGAACTGCGCGACGCCGGGCAGAAAGCCGCGGCCGTGGATGTGCTCGATCCCAAGGGCGAGCGCGTGTTTTCGCTGGCCGAAGCGGCCACCGCACAGAACATCCAGTTCACCATGGACGGCTTCTATGACATTCGCCGTCCCAACGGCCGCAATGAACTGGTGGCCGTGAATGCAGACCGCCGCGAATCCGACCTGACGCCCGCCACGCCGGAAACCCTCCGCTTGTGGCAGAATACAGCCAGCGGTTCCGCGGTGAGCGGGCAGGCGGGCGGCGAGCGAAGTCGCCTGTCGTTGTGGTGGTATGTGATGCTGGCTGTGCTGGTGTGCGCTCTCGCTGAATCCTGGCTGGGGAACCGTCATCTTTCCGTGGATAAGGAGGCGCCATGAATCCCTTGGACCTTCTCGCGCGCTATTTGAGCGCCATGGAACGCCGCGTGCGCCTGCTGACCCTTTCGCGCGGCAGCGCGGTTACGGGCATCGCGGCGCTGGTTCTCACGGTAGCCGCCGTGCTGTGGGCCAACGCTTTCGCCTTCTCGAATACTGCGGTTTTGGTCGCGCGGCTCGCGCTGTTTCTCGGTTTGGCTGGCGCCATCGCCGCAGCGCTGATCGTCCCGTTGGTGCGCTTCAATCGCCGCCATGCCGCACGTGCCGCCGAACAGAAGCATCCTGAGTTTGAACAGCGCCTGCTCACCCTGAGCGAACGTGCCGGCGCGGCCGACGCCGACCCCTTCCTGCAGTTGCTGGCAGCCGACACGCTGCAAGTGGCCGAGCGGGCCAAGCCTGCCACGGTCGCGAAGACCACGTGGATTGCCGGCTTCGCCTCGGCCGCGGCGGCTTCCGCGCTGCTTCTGATCTGGCTCGGTGTGGCGGGGCCGGGCTTTCTCGGCTACGGCACTGCGCTGCTTTGGGCCGGGCCGCCCAGGGGCCAAATGCCGGCATTCTATTCGATCGGGGTAGAACCGGGCAACCGCACCATTCGCAAACGGGCGGACGTGGGTGTCCAAGCTACTTTGCGCGGCTTTACGGCGCCCAAGGTCCGCTTCTTCGCGAAGTATTCGAGCGCGCTCCAATGGGAACAGGCCGAAATGCGCACTGAGGCGGGTGGCTCTCGGTACCAGTTTCTGATCGCCGGCGTGCCGGAACCGCTCGAATACTATGTGGAAGCGGGCGGCGTCCGCTCGGCCACCTACCATCTCAACGTGGTCGATCTGCCTTCCATCAAAAACATCACCGTCACCTACCATTACCCCGCGTGGACCGGCATGAAGGATCTCGTGGAAGACCCGGGTGGCGATCTGCGCGCGGTGGAGGGAACCGTCGCCGAAGTGGCCATCCACTTGGACCGGCCGCTCGCGAATGGCGCATTGCTGCTGGATGATGGCGGCAAAGTCTTATTGCGCGACGGCGGCAATAACACGCTGATTGCCGGCGTGCCCATTCAGAAGGACGGCATGTATCACATCGCCGCCATCGAAAGCGGCGAGGACGTGCGGCTCAGCGAAGATTATTTCATCGAGGCGCAGAAAGACAATCCGCCGCAAATCACCATCACGCGGCCGGGCCACGATTTCAAGGCCAGCCCGATCGAGGAAGTCGCGGTGGAAGTGAACGCAAGCGACGATTTCGGCCTTCGCGGCGTCGACCTGCATTATTCTGTGAACGGCGGCGCGGAGAAGACCGTGAGCCTGCTCGACCCCAAGGGCGCCAAAACCGCCAATGGGTCCACCGTGATCGCACTAGAAGATTTCAAAGTGGAACCCGGCGACATCGTGAGCCTGTATGCATCCGCGCGGGACGCCCGCCAGACCACCAACACCGACATGTTCTTCATCGAAGCCCAGCCCTTCGAGAGAAACTACACGCAGGCGCAGGCGATCGGTGGCGGTATTCCCGGTGAGCAGGGCGACCAAAGCCAGCTCTCCGAGCGGCAGAAAGAAATCATCACCGCTACTTGGAATCAGATCAAGGGCAACGGCGCCAAAGCCTCGGACGCGGAGAACGCGGCGTTCCTGGCTGCGACGGAATCCAAGTTGCGCGACCAGGCGAATTCGATGGCCGAACGAATGAAGGCGCGGCAGATGGAAGAATCCGGCGAGTCATTTAAGAGCTTCGTCACCGACATGGAGCAGGCCGCCGGCGCCATGGGTCCCGCCGCCGGCAAGCTGCGGATCTCGAAGTGGCAGGACGCGCTGGCGCCGGAACAGAAGGCGCTGCAGTATCTGCTGCGCGCGGAATCCGTTTTCCGCGACATCCAAGTGGCCTTCGGCCAATCCGGCGGCGGCGGTGGTGGCGGTATCAGTGGGGCTACGCGCGATATGCAGGGCATCTTCGACCTGGAACTCGACACCGAGAAGAACCAGTACGAAGGCGTGCGGCAGAGTCAATCGGCCGATGCGCGCCAGCGCCAGATGACGGAGGCCCTGCAAAAACTGGAGCAGCTCGCAAAACGCCAGCAGGAATTGGCCGAGCAACAACGCCGCGCCACGCCAACCCCGCAACAGCGCTGGGAGCAGGAACTGCTGCGCCGCGAAGCCGAACAGCTCCAGCAGCAGATGCAGCAGCTCGCGCAGAACGCGCCTTTGAGCCGCGACGGTCAACCGGGCCAGCAGGGACAATCGGGGCAGGCAAGTGCGTCCGGCCAGGCGGATTCATCCGGCCAGCAGACGCAACAAGGGCGCAACAGTCAGGGACAGGTTGCGCAGGGACAAGCCAACCAGCGCCTGCGCAACGCCGATGCACAACAGTTGCGCCAGACCATCGACCGTCTACAGCAGGCGCTTCAGGATATGCGCCAGGCGGCGTCCTCGCAGCAGGCTGGCACCGCGCAGGGTGAGGCCGAGGCGCGACGCGCCGCCGACCGCCTGCGCGAAGCCCAGCAGTCGATGGCCGGCTTGCGCGATGCCCAATCCTCCGGCCAGGTTAGCGCCATGGGGCGCCAAGCGGACGATCTGGCTCGCCGGCAGCAGGAATTCGAAGGCCAGATGCGGCGCGCTTTCGGTCCGCAGGGCGCGGGCCTGGACCGCGGCCAAGCCGAACAGATGGCGCAGCAGAAGGAAAGTGAACTCGCCGATCTCAAGCGCCTGGAGCAACAGATGCAGAACGGCACGCGCGACCTGATGAGCACCCAGCGCCAGGCCGCTACCAAGCTGCGCGAGGCGCTGAGTGAAGTGGAGCAGCAGGAAGTGGCGCGCGAGATGGAGCGCAACGCGGGATGGATCCGCCGCGGCCAGGGTGAATCCGCCGCTCTGTCCGAGGCGCAGGCCACCGCCGGATTGAATCAACTTCGCGACCAATTGCACCAGGTCGAGCAGGCGCTCGGCAAAAGCAACCAGGCGGGCCCGGGCCAGAATGGTGAAGAGGTCTCGCAGGCGCTGGACCAGGTGGAACAGCTCCGCCGCCAGATGGAGCAACTGCAATCCCAACTAGCCAACCGCGGTCAGCAGCAATCGGGAAGTCAATCGAGCGGACGACAGGGAACCCAAGGCCAGCCTGGGCAGCAGAGCCAGCCAGGGCAACAAGGAGGCTCATCGCAAGGTGCGCCGGGCGATGCGAGTGGTAGCCGATCAAATGGCGACCGGTACGCAGACGGCGCTGGCGGCAACCGCGATCCGAATGCGCCCCGGCAAGGTGGCGGCAAGGAGGCCCCTGTGCGGCCGGAAGATATAGAGAGCAGCTCTCGCGATGCCTTCGAGAGTCTGGGCCGTCTCGAGCCGCAGCTACGCGATGACCCCGCGACCGCGCGCGATATCCAGAGTCTGATGCGCGACCTGCGCAGTTTCGACCCGCGCCATTTCGCCGACGATCCGCTGCTGAGCCAGCGCATTCAAGCCGCGCTCGCCGGCGCCGAGCAGGTGGAGATGGAGCTGCGCCGTAAGGTGGACGCCCTCGACGGCGGCGGCAGCGTCCGCAGCCCCGCCGGCGAGCGCGTCCCGCAAGGCTATCAGGATGCCGTGGCGGACTACTTCCGCAAATTGAGCAAGGCCAAGTAAGCCGGCGGTGATAGAGCTTACGGTACCCTGCCTCTTACGGTTACGGTGCAGGCTGCCTGAGCGCGGCAACCTGGCGCGCCAACTCACTACAATAAGTGCATGTCGAAGCTCACGGTTTCTTTTCTTGCGCTGGCGGCCTTGGCGCGCGCCGAGGTTCATTCGCTCACGCTGCGCCAGGCCATCGAACTCGCAGTCCAGCAGAATCCGGACGTGGCGATGGTGCGGTTGGACGAGCAGAAAGCGCGGGCCGCGGTTCGCGCCGCGCGCGACCCATTCATGCCGCGCGTGACGGCTGGCAGCGGCTTGGCATACACCGACGGCTTCCCGTCAAGCATCGAAGGCTCGGCGCCCAGCATCGTGCAGGCCGTCGCGCAGCAGTTCCTCTTCAATCGGCCGCAGACTCTGGAGGTGGCCCGCGCGAAAGAGAACGCCCGTGGCGCCGCCATCGCCGTCGTCGGCAAACGCGACGAAGTGGTCTATCGCGCCGCCGCTCTTTATCTGGATGCCGAGCGCGCCGCGCGCGTCGGCGCGCTGGCACACACCGCCATCGAACGCCAGCAGGCCGTGCTCGATTCCATCCGCGCCCAAGTCGCCGAGGGCCGCGCCCTGCCTATCGCCCAGAAACAGGCCGAGCTGGCGCTGGCCCGCGACCGTCAGGCCGCAGAGAGTGTGGACGATGAGCAAGCCGCTGCCGAGACCGACCTGGCCCTGGCGCTCGGCTTTCCCGCCGAAGATCGCGCGCGCGGTGGCTCAGGAGCGGCCCGCTCCGCCCCTGCCGGCTTCCGAACAGCAGGCCGCCGAAGCCGCCCTGGCTTCCAACAGCGAGCTGCGCCGGCTGGAATCGCAGATCGCCGCCAAGCAACTCGAGCTGCGCGGCGCCGCGGCCGCCCGCCTCCCCCGCGCCGATCTGGTGGCACAGTATGCCATGCTCGCCAAGTTCAACAACTACACGGAGTATTTCAGCCACTTCCAGCGCAATAACGGGGAAATCGGAGTGTCGTTTCAGGTGCCGATTTTTGTGCCAGGCGTGAGATCGGCCACCGCTCAAGGCGAGGCCGATCTGAGCCGCTTGAAGATCGAGCTGGCCAACGCGCGCAACCGCATCGTTTCCGAGCTAGCCGAATCGCTGCGCTCCGCCCGACGCGCGCAAACCGCCGCCGACGTGGTGCGGCTCGACCTCGAAGTTACGCGCGAGCAGCTCTCCGTAGACCTGGCGCAGTTTCAGGAAGGCCGCCAGACCATGCGCCAGGTGGACGAGGCGCGCCTCGCGGAGAACGACCGGTGGATCGCCTTCTACGACGCTCAGTATGCACTCGAAAAGGCCCGCTGGAACGTGCTCCGCTTGGACGGCGGCCTGCTCGATTCGGCAGCCAAGCTGCCGTAGCGCCGGCGGTCTTTGCCGCCGGTGTCCTCTCGACAAGCGGAGGGCACGGCAGCGCGCCTCCTGCGCGCGCTAGGCTGGTGAAGGATATGGACGACGTGGCTTTCCCATTGCTCTTGGAGTTGGTAGTGATGGGAGCTGTTATGCTCCTGCTGCCGCATTTCTCGCCGCGAGGATACTGCTTCGGCATCACCGTTCCGCCGGAATTCCGCGCGACGGATGCCGCGCGCGCCGCGCTTCGCCGCTATCACTGGCACGTGGCCTTGTCGATCGGCCTAGCCGCGCTGGCCGTGATCTACCTGGCGCCACGGTCGCCGGCTCTGGCGGGTGCCATCGCACCGCTGGCGCCCCTGCTGGCCGGGATGGTCGCGTTCTTCCGCGAGCGCAGCAACCTCCACGCCGCGGTCCAAGCCGCGCCGTCGGTCACGCCATTGCCATTGGGCAACGCACGCCACTTTCCACCGTGGCTGGGTTGGGCGCTGCCGCCATTCGCTTTTCCCCTCGCAACCGCTTTGTACTTGCACGCGCACTGGGACCAGATTCCCGACCGCTTCCCCATTCATTGGGGCGCGAGCGGCCAGCCCAACGGCTGGGCGCACCGCACCGCCGGCGGCGTTTACGGCCCGCTGTTGTTCGCCGCGGGTCTGATGCTGCTGATGCTGCTGCTCGGCCTGGCAATGTATTACGGCTCCCGGCACAGCCCGCAGATGCTGTCTGTGCTCAAAATCCTCATCGGCGTTACGTATTTTCTCGGCCTTCTGTTTAGCGGCATCGGCTTGCTGCCGGTTCTCACAATCTCGCCCATGGTCTTCGTCGCGCTGGTGCCGGTTTTCGTGGTCGCGCTGCTGGTGTATTCTTTCAAATGCGCCACCGACCCCGCTATGACCACCGAAACCACACCCGACGAGTGTTGGACCCTGGGCAGCGTCTATTACAATCCCCGCGACCCGGCCATCTTCGTTCAGAAGCGAATCGGGTTCGGCTACACGTTCAACTTCGGCCATCGCCTTTCCTGGGTGATCCTGGGAGGCTTTTTCGCGGGCGTCGCCGGCCTGATCGTGTTTCTGGTCGTTGCGTTGAAATAAATGAGCCTGCGCTACACTCTTTCTTCGAGCCTGAAATGCAGTTAACCGGACAATCCATCATCGGCACGCGCCGCACCACGGGTTCGGGCGTCGCTTTCTTCGCTTCGAACGCCCGCACGGGCGAGCGGTTGAATCCGCCTTTCCATCCGGCCAGCGACCGCGACCTGGATGAAGCGGTCGCGCTGGCAGCGGCGGCTTCCGTCGAGTATCGCGCGCTGGCGCGCGGCCACAGGGCCGAATTCCTGCGCGAGATCGCGGCGCAGTTGGAGGCGCTTGGCGGTGCGCTGATTGAGCGCGTGATGCTCGAAACGGCACTGCCGGAAGCCCGCGTCCGCGGCGAGCTTGACCGCACCGCCAACCAGCTCCGCTTCTTTGCCGGCATTATCGAAGAGGGTTCCTGGGTGGATGCGCGGATCGATACGGGCGACCCCAAACGGAAGCCGGCGCCCAAGCCCGATCTGCGTTCCATGCTGCGCCCGCTGGGTGCGGTAGCGGTGTTCTGCGCCAGTAATTTTCCGCTGGCGTTCTCCGTGGCGGGCGGCGACACGGCGTCGGCGCTGGCTGCCGGCAACCTGGTGGTGGTGAACGCCCACTTCTCTCACCCCGGCACGGCCGAGATGTGCGGCACCGCTATCGCCGCCGCGGCACGCCGGACGCAGATGCCGGATGGCGTGTTTTCGCTGCTCTTCAGCCGCAGTCATCACATCGGGCAGGCGCTGCTGGCGCACCCTCTCATTAAGGCCGCCGCGTTCACCGGCTCGCGCAAGGGCGGCCTGGCGCTGGCTGAAATCGCGCGCTCGCGCCCGGAGCCCATCCCCTTTTACGCCGAAATGAGCAGCGTGAACCCGGTGTTCGTGCTGCCCCATGCGCTGGTGCAGCGCGGCGAGCCCATCGCCGAGGGATTGCACGCGTCCGTGACCCTGGGAGTGGGGCAGTTCTGCACCAATCCCGGTGTCGTGCTGCTCGAAGAGGGACGCGACGGCGACTGGCTGGTGGCTGCGCTGGGCGCGAAAATCGGGGCCACCCAGCCGGCGCCGATGCTGAACTCCGGCATTCTCGAGAATTATTGCCGCCTGGTGGAGGATCGCGGCCGTAACGCGCGTGTGCGCCGGGTGGCGCAAGCTGCAGGAGATGGCGGCGCTGCCGCCGCGCTCTTCGAAACCGATGCCGAAACCTTTCTCGAGAGCCCGGAGCTGGCTGACGAAGTGTTTGGGCCGGCTTCGCTGATCGTCCGCTACCGGACGCTCGATCAGGCGCTCGAAATCGCCGCCGCCATGGAGGGCAACCTCACCGCCACCATTCACATGGCCTCGGGAGATGAGGAAGCCGCGGCCCGCCTGGTGGCCGCGCTCGAAACGCGCGTCGGCCGCATCCTTTTCGGGGGCTATCCCACCGGTGTCGAAGTGTGCCAAGCGATGGTCCACGGGGGCCCGTGGCCCGCCACTGCGGATGGCCGCAGCACCTCGGTGGGCGGCCGCGCCATCGACCGCTTCGCGCGGCCCGTGTGTTTCCAGGACGCACCCGCATCCCTGCTGCCAGAAGAACTGCGCGCCGGCAATCCGGCCGGCATCTGGCGCATCGTGAACGGCGAGCGGACGCGGGATTAGCACCTGTTGGCAGGCGAAAGCGCCTGCCCCACCCGCACGGCAAAGTGGGACAGGCGCCCCGGTTTTCGGGTCCGAAGCGGATTTCGCCTGTCAACACGTCCTCTGCCCGGAGTGGGCGCCTCCGGGAGCAGGTAGGACGGACCATCGCTTTTTGTGGTCTGTCGCGCGGCGCCAGAGCGCGACACCTTGACAGACGACAAAACCCGATCGTCCGTCCTACCTCCATGCGCTACGATGAAAGTTGAGACTGGCCATGCTGTCTGGAAGAGTGTCTTCAACTTTCGCGGCGCTGTGCCTCTGGGCCGCGAGCGGTGCGCTGGCAAGCGCCCAAGTCGTCAGCGTCTGGCTGACCACCGACGATCAGCAAACGCTGATGGCGCCGCGGCCGACGGTTTCGTTCACACCCGGCGCTTCCAGCCAGCTTCCATCCATATTCATTTCCGAATCCCAAGCCGAACAAACCATCGAGGGGTTCGGCGCTTCCATGACCGATTCGGCGGCTTACCTGCTGAACGAGAAGGTCCCCCCCGCCGCGCTCGGCGGCGTCATGCAGTCGCTCTTCAGCCACTCGCAGGGCATCGGTGTCAGCTTCCTTCGTAATCCCATGGGCTCCTCCGACATCGCGCGGCCTCCCGTCTATTCCTACGACGACACCTCCGCGGATAGCACGAACGCGAGTCTGCCGAACTTTTCCGTCACTCACGACACGGCCGACATTCTCCCCTTGCTTCTCCAGGCCAAGACCATCAACCCGCAAATCAAAATGCTCGGCACTCCCTGGAGCCCGCCTGCCTGGATGAAAGGGAATGATTCCATGTACGGCGGCACGTCGGCCACCGCATCCCAGTTGCTCCCGGCTCAGTACACCGCCTTCGCTAACTACCTGGTCAAGTACGTGCAGGCCTACCAGGCCGCCGGCGTCCCAGTCGACTATCTCACCATCCAGAACGAACCCCTCAACGTTCCAACCGGCTATCCGGGCTCATCCATGCCCGCCACCGACCAGCTCGACATTTTGAAGGCCTACGTTCTCCCCGCGCTGGCCACCGCAAACATCAATACCAAGATTCTCGTCTACGACCACAACTGGGACACGCCGTCATACCCGGAAACGGTTTTCGGGGATGCGACACTCGCCGCCTCTTCTCAAATTGCCGGCGTCGCCTGGCATTGGTACGGCGGCCCTCCCGGCGCCATGACCACCCTGCACAACCTCTTCCCGCAGTTCAACCAGTACGTCACCGAAGCCTCGGGCGGAACGTGGATCGCCGACGAAGTGCGCACCGACTTCGAGATGATCATCCATTCGATGCGGAACTGGAGCCGGTCCTACGTCAAATGGAGCCTGGCGCTCGACCAGAACCGGGGACCGTTCATCCCAGGCGGCTGCAACGATTGCAGCGGCCTGATTACGGTCAACTCCAGCACCGGCGCGGTCACTAATAACATCGACTATTACACCCTGGGGCATTTCAGTAAGTTCGTGCTCCCCGGGGCGGTGCGCGTGTGGTCGAACAACGCGCCTGGACTCATCAGCGCGGCGTTTATCAATCCGCTTCGCCACAGTGGCATTGCCGGCGCCGATCGCTCCGAGGCTCGCGACCGGCCGCGCGTGCTGGTGGTCTACAACGATTCAGCGGCAACCCAGAAGTTCCAGGTTGTGTCGAACGGAACATCGTTCCAGTATTCGCTGCCCTCCTACGCCGGCGCCACGTTTCAATGGGATGCCAACCTTGAATATTCCTGCCGTCCGGAGTGTTGGACTCCCGCGATACCCGCAACCGCCCAAATCCAGGCTTCCAGTTACAACCAACTCGGCGGTTATAACTCAGCCGGCGAACTACAAACCGAACCTTGTACCGACACAGATAACGGATTCGACCTGGGATATTCCGCCCCTGGCTATTGGGCAGAATACCGGAATATCGATTTCGGATCGGGCGTGCATTCGGTCTCGGTGCGGGTGGCGAATGGCAGCGGCAGCACCGGCACGCTCGAGTTCCATTCCGGTGGCCCCACCGGACCGCTGCTCGCGCAGGCCACGATTCCCAACACCGGCGGCTGGCAAACGTGGCAGACCGTCACCGCCACCGTTTCCGGCGCCGCCGGAGTGCAGAATCTCTTCGTCGTCTTCCAGAACGGCCCTTCCAGCGGCACGGGCAATCTGAACTGGTTCCAGTTCCAATGAAGTGGGTTGACAACTGCGCAGACACCTGCCGTGATTTCGGGAGGAATTGACGTGCAGGCGCTGCGCCGATGGATGCTCATGCTGGCCGTCGCGTGTTCCGCATTCAGCCAGACCTACACCATTAATACGGTCGCCGGTGGCGGGCTGCCGGTGAACGTTCCGGGCACGTCCGCCGGTATCGGCCGCACCTCCGCGGAACCGCGGTAGACGCCAGCGGCAATGTCTTCATCGTGGCGCCGGACTACAACATCGTGCTGCGACTGGGCGCCGCATCGGGAGTGCTGACCCTGGTCGCGGGGAACGGAACCTACGGCTTCAGCGGCGACAACGGTCCGGCCAGCAGTGCCCAGTTAGCCTACCCGGCGGGCGTCGCGGTGGACTCCTCCGGCAACCTGTACATCGCCGACGCCGGTAGTGGCCGCATCCGCGAGGTTTCGAATGGAGTGATCACCACGGTCGCGGGTGACGGCGGTTTTTCTTCACTATAGCCCTTGTCCGGAGCGGGTGAACCTTGGTATCCTCCGACCAGATGCGGGGCGTGTGGCTCCTCCTGCTGCTGACAGGCTGGTGTTCGGCGCAGCAGGGCGAATATGTGCTTGCCGGCTCGGTTGTCAACTCGAGAACCGGTGAGCCGGTGAAGCGCGCGCTGGTGACGGCTACGCGGCAGGCAACGCCCGAAGAATCCACCAATGGCGCGGCGATGCAACCCGTTAGCGCCAGTGCCCTCACCGATGTTTCCGGCGCATTCCGTTTCACCGGCCTGGCCGCCGGGACGTACAGCCTCTGGGCCTCCAAGCCTCACTTCGACGCCGCGCAGGCGGGCGCCCCCATCGATCTGAAGAAGTCCAGCAGGGAGGACGTGCGCGTCGAGTTGTCGCCGTTCGGTGCGATCGAAGGTAGAATCGACGATCAGCGTGACGAGCCGGTATCCGGAGTCAGCCTACTCGTAATGCATGCCGACATCGCCGATGGCCGGCGTCGAACTCAGCTCGAACGCTTTGTTTCGACCGACGATCGTGGCATCTATCGCGTCTGGGACGTCCCTCCGGGCCGTTACGTGATTGAAGCTGTAGGTTCAGGAGCTACTTTCACGTACCTGGACGAAGCCGGCCCCTCTAATGGGGGCTTCCTGAGCTTCGTGCCCGCGTACTTCGGGGGTCCGACCACGGATTCGGCAACACCCGTCGTCATCGAGCCCGGCACCGAAGCGCGCGCCAACATCGGCGTCCTGCTGCAGCCGGCCTATAAGGTTCGCGGCACGCTTACGAATCTTGGGACCGGAGAGGTCACATTCGCATTGTTCTCCGGCGACGAACAATACGGAACCGGGCGAGTCAACTTCAGCCGCGCCAGTGGTGCATTTGAAATGTTGGAAGTGGTGAACGGCAGCTACGCGTTGCTCGCCATGCAAAACCACGAGGTCTTTGCGGAGCTTCCTATCGTTGTGCACGGGGGCGATGTGAACGGCCTCCGGATGGCGCTAGCGGGTCCGGCGGAAATCCCAGTGATTGTCCGCATCCTCGATCAACCAGCAGTGAAAGCGATCCCGGAAGGACAGCAGCAGCTCGAACCCCAGAACCTTGGATTCTGCTATCCCGCGCTGCGCCCGAGCTCAGGCGGGTACCCGATCATTCCGGGTCCAGGTGACGGTGCGATTCAGGCCCCGCCAGGGCGATACCGGTTCGACGTTTCGTGCGGCAATGCGTACGTGATTTCCGCCACTCTCGGAACAACCGACCTGCTCGCGAATCCAGGGTTCACCGTCGCGCCGGGCTTGGCGCAGGCACCAATCGAGATTGTTGCCCGTCACGGCGGCGGAATAATCAGCGGCGCGATCAAGCTGGGTCAAGTACCCACGGGCAAGACTATGTTCGTGCTGGCTGTCCCGCGTTTCTCGGCGCGAGCGCCGGAGTCCACGCAGGCTTCCGACGACGGCCAGTTCTCCTTCGAATCGCTGGCTCCCGGTGACTACACCCTCTATGGGTTCTCCACCGATCAGCTAGAATACCGCAGCCCGGAGTTCCTGCGCGGCCTCACGGGGGGCGAAAGCGTGCACGTTGAAGATGGCGCGACGGCGGCCGTCACGATCACGAGGCTGGCCCAGTGAGACGCATGTTCCTACTGCTGGCGGTGGCCACGGCGTTATCCGCTGCGGACGTCTACCGGGTCGCAGGCGTGATCATCGATTCCGAAACTGGCTCTCCCGTCGCGAATGCTTCTGTCGCATTGTCGCCTGGCGGAGAATCGCGTGGTGACATGGGCGTAATCACCGGGCCGGATGGCCGCTTCAGCTTCGACGCGCCACGCGGAATATTCCGACTCAGCGCCGTTGTGGCCGGCCACAGCCAGGTGTTCGGCGAGATGAGCCCGTTCTCCGATGCGGGAATAGGAGTGGTTACCGGGCCGGATGAGGATACTGCGCATCTGGTCTTCCGCTGGTTTCGACCCGCTGTGATCACCGGCCGGGTGCTGGATGACCAGGGGGAACCGGTTGAAAACGCACGCGTGAAGTTGCTCCATTACGGAGTGGCGGACGGTCGTACCCGGATCGGCCCGCGGAACGAGGCTTCGACCAACGACCGGGGGGAATATCGAATATGGGAAATCCCAGCTGCGAGCTATTACCTGATCGCAACAGGGCGACCCTGGTATGCGGAAGCGTGGGCTGTGGGCCCCGGCAAGCCCCAGGCCCCAGTCGCGTACCGACCTGTCTATTATCCCGGCACCGCGGATGTCACGCACGCGGCGCCCTTGACAGTGCATCCTGGCGAGGAAGCGCACGCGGATTTTGCATTCAGCGCAGTGGCTGCGGCGAACGTCACGGTGAACTGCGACAATAATACCTCGGTCGTAGAGGCTCTCCCGGCTGCACCGAACGGTGCAATGACGCTGAGCGTGATTGGCCAAAGCATCGGCGGTGAGGCAGTTCTGTCGCAGACCGCGTTCATTATCTGTCCATTCACGGTCAACGGCGTTCTGCCGGGGCACTACTTGCTGCGCCTGTCTGATACGGAAGCCGCAGGTCCCCGCGCCGCTCAAAGATGGGTCGACGTTGGTGTCGGCGATATTGAGGTGTCTCTCAGTTTGCATCCTGCAGCCGCGTTGAGCGGCAGAGTGACCCTTAAGAATGCCGGTGCTTGGCCGAATGGACTGCTGGTAGGTCTGTTCCGGGACCTGGACAACTGGTCGGAAACGATGCCCATCGGGGCGGATGGCAGCTTTTCAGTTCCGCACATCGAGCCTGGCAAGTACCTAGTCTCCGTTTCCGGAGCCGGCTATTATGCGGAGACTATCCGTGCGGGTGATGTCGCGCTGCCGCGAGGCGTCGTGAACATTGAAGACGGCGCAGAATTGCGGCTCAGCATTGTGGCCAGCAACAAGAGCGTGCGGTTCAGGGGATTTGCCACGCGCGATGATCAGCCTCTTGGCAATATGCTCGTGGTGATTGTTCCGCGCGATCCAGTCAGCGCCTACTCCAATCAGGGCTACCAGACCGACTCCGATGGCAGCTTTGACTGGCCTGCGCTGCCCGCCGGCGACTACCTGCTGTTCGCCGTCGACGATCCCACCATCGCCTACGCCGATCCGGAGACGGTCAAGCCGTATTTGTCCCAAGCCAAACAGATCCGCATTGAGCCCGGCAAGGTACTCGAAGAGCGCGTGCCGGTCCAGGCGGTGGTGAAGTAGCGCCGCGCTTCTGGCTTGGCGCCGGCAGCCCTGCGTGCTGCAGCTTGGTACGTCCACTCCCGCCGCGGCCAAGAAAGGTCGAGACGAATCTCGACCCTGCAGGCAAGACTGCCCGCGCCACGGGCACAACTGGCGGCTCAGTTCGTCGGGCGGCTCTGTGCGGCGGTCTGCGCCGTGCGCCGCGCCAGTTGCAGGTTGGAATTGACTTTGCCGTATCCGTAGCCGATGCGGAAGGGCAGGGGACGCGCAGCCGGATCCTGGTAGGCCTTCTGCAAATCGGACTGAATCAGATAGCGGAAACTCCCATACGGGCGCGTGTACTCGCCGTAAAGCTGCACTTTCCAGGCGTCCGGGCTGAAGAAGTGGAACGGAATGCCGGAATCGTCCTGCAACACTGCCTGGCTGTTGGCCAGGATGAGGCCGCGAATGACGGAGAACTCATCGCGGTGCGTCATATATGAGGTGGCCTTGAGCAGCGTGACGGCTCCTTTCAACCCGGCGGAGTACTTGACGAATTGCGGGTTGGTCTTGAGGTGTTCGTCGTCCAGGTTGATGGTCAGGTAGTACATCTGGTGCACCGACTGGTCTTCGTCGTTGCGATACGCAATTTGCAACCCCTTGTCGCCGTATGGCGTGCGCGGCTTATAGCTGAGATCGCGCTCGATCAACCTGCCGTCATCGTCCAGGCGCGTATAGCGGAAGCCCAGAATCGTATTGTGACGGCGCACCAGCACCTCCAGGATGGGCAGCAGCAGTCCGTCGGTGACCTGTCCGCGAAACTGGCGGTCCATCTCGCGGGTGATAAAGAAGCTGCGGCCGAGCACGGAGCCCATGGTGTCCCGCGTAGCCCGCAAGTAGGCCGCCAGATCCTGCTTCCGGCTGAGCTGCTTCAGGCTGGGCAAGGTTCCGGAGGGTTCGAGCGCCACCAGAACATAGGTGGCGTTGTTCGGAAAGCAGGCCGTCGCATAGAGTGCGTCGGGGCCGCTGAAGGGGTAATAGACAATCGCGTCGCGGAGCGCCGCGTCCGACAACTCAGCCTTGGCAAACTCGTGGAGGCCGGCGATCAGAGTGCCATCGAGGTTATGCCAGGCCGAATCCAGGCGGGCGCGGTGGTCCGTCCAAGCCTCGTTCTTCTCCAGATCCGCGAAGGGGCTGCCTGGATTACCCGGCATTCCAGCCAGGAAGCGGGCGGTGTCGTCCGCATCCCGGTTCTCCGGTACTGGTACTGGCATGGTGGGCGCGGGCCCTTTTTTCTCGGCGGAAGCTGCCGCAGGGGGGGCGGAGTGTCCGCAGCCAGGCGAAACCGAGGCAAAGGCGAACAGGAGAGCAGTCAGGAGGGAACTTCTGTATCGTATGATCACACGCAGGAGCTCTTTCGATTTTGTAGGATTTTGCGACCGTGGTGTCGTGTTTTGCGACGCGGCCCCGACCCCATTGATTCTATTGCAGTTCATTGCGTTTTTCGACATCTCCATCGTCTAATACTTCTACATATGCCGTTGTTGATAAATACCACGCCAGTCCAGCCGCTTGATTCCACAACAGATAAAGAGGTAAAAAACACCGCTTTTTGGCCCTTGCCGTGCCCTATATAGAATCAGAAAGGATGGAAGATTATGACAGTCATTCTGGTTCTGGTCACGTTCCTGACCTTCATCGTATTGGATTATCTCTTGAATCGCAAGAAGGCACTTAGTATGGCTACTGCACCGGAGCGCGATACCGCCCCGGCTTTGGTCGGAGGGGACTACGTCAGTGGGTTTCACACGCCGGGACAGGTCTCCTATCACCCTGGTCACACTTGGCTGGTGCAAGAGCGCAAGAGTGTAGTGCGTATGGGTGCGGATGAGTTTGCCGCGGCGCTCGCCGGACGGATCGAGAAGATCGAACTTCCCAGGCCCGGCCAGTGGGTTCGTCAGGGCCAGAAGATCCTCTCCTTCTATCGGAACGGCGAGAAAACGGAAATGGTTTCACCCACCGAGGGTGAGGTCATGGCTATCAATCTTGAAGTCGTCAACAACCCGGCGCTGGTGCGCAGCGATCCGTACGGCAAAGGCTGGTTGGTGACAGTTAATGTTCCAGATGAGGAAAGCACCACTCGCAACCTCATACCAAAGGGCTTGGTTCATGAGTGGATGCGGCTGGCTGTGGACCGCCTCTACAGCCATCAACCGATGCTGGCCGGCGCCGCCGCAGCCGATGGCGGCCGTCCCGCCGAGGACCTGCTGGCTGAAGTCCCCGGTTCCAACTGGAAACAGACCACCGGCGAGTTCTTCCTCACCGCGTAGGTGCGGCAGGTCCCGGACAGTCCCCGACCTGCCAACATTTATCCCCGGCCCGGTGCCAAGCCCCCTGGCTCGGCTGTCGGACCGGGGGGCCGACGCGGGCGAGGGCACCCGCCCCACACCGGTCGGAAAAATCGACGTTTGAGTTGGCCCCCCGCCCTGATCCCCATGATTTCAATGCCCCAGGTGAATTTCAATAACCCCCACTGTCATTTTTTTCTACACATTGAGGTCAATTTCTGCTAAAACAGAGTTAGGGGTCTGATATGCCTAAAGCAATCCTCTACGACAGTACCCTGTGCATAGGGTGCAGGGCTTGCGAGGGTGCCTGCGCGGAACGTTGGGGCCTCCCTTACAACGACAAAATCGCTGCCGAGGAAACGATCTCAGCGCACAAGCTCACTACCATCGTGACGCACGGCGACCACTTTTGCCGCCGTCTATGTATGAATTGTCTACAGCCAGCGTGCGCTTCGGTTTGCCCGGTCGGCGCTTTGCAGAAAACCGCGCTGGGTCCCGTGACCTATGACGCCGCCAAGTGCATCGGATGCCGGTATTGCATGCAGGCTTGCCCGTTCCAGGTGCCGACCTACGAATGGTCCAGCCGGCTTCCGCGGATGCGCAAGTGCGACATGTGCTCTGTCCGCCAGAGTGCGGGGAAGTTGACGGCGTGCGCCGAAATCTGCCCGACAGGCGCCACCTCCAATGGCGAGCGCGACGCTTTGATCGCCGAAGCGCGCACGCGGCTGGCGGCCAAGCCGGACCAGTACTACCAAAAGATCTATGGCCTCTCCGAGGTCGGTGGCACCTCGGTGTTCTTCCTTTCGGCGGTGCCGTTCGAACAGATCGGACTGCGCATGAACCTGCCGCGCGAGTCGATGCCCATGCTCACTTGGCGCGTGTTGGAACTGCTGCCGGACGTGGTATCGACGGGCTCCGTTCTGTTGGGCGGCATCTGGTGGATCACTAACCGCCGCGCCGAGGTGGCGCGCAAGGAGGGACCGCGCAAGTGACTGCCAGGTTCCAGAAAGTGGTCCCCAAAATCACCGTGTGGCGGGCGATTTTCGCCGCCATTCTGCTCAGCGGAGCGTATGCGACCTATCTCCGCATTTTTTACGGCCTGGGCGGCTCCACCAACCTGAGCGACAAATTCCCGTGGGGCCTCTGGATCGGCTTCGACGTGATGTGCGGCGTGGGTTTGGCCGCCGGCGGGTTCACGCTGGTAGCCATGGTGCACATTTTCAACATCAAACAATACCGCCCGGTATTGCGCCCCGCCATCCTCACCGCTTTCCTGGGTTATCTGCTGGTGACGTTGGGCCTGCTTTACGACGTCGGCCGTCCCGACCGGATGTGGCATCCGCTGGTGATGTGGAATCCGCACTCGGTGATGTTCGAGGTGGCCTGGTGCGTCACGCTGTATAGCACCGTGTTGTTCCTCGAATTCCTCCCCATCGTCTTCGAGCGCTTCGGCCTGCACAAGCCGCTGGAGTGGATTCACCGCATCTCGGTGCCGATGATGATTCTGGGCGTGCTGCTTTCCACCCTGCACCAGAGTTCGCTCGGCACGCTGTTTCTGATCGTGCCGGAAAAACTGTATCCGCTGTGGTACACGCCGATTCTGCCGCTGCTGTTTTTTGTTTCGGCAATCGGGGTGGGCCTGGCGATGACGATTTTCGAATCGTGGCACAGTAGCCGCGCCTTCGGCCGCGCGCTGGAGCTGCCGTTGCTGGCGAGCATCGCGCGCGTGCTGGCGGTGGTGATGAGCGTGTATCTGTGGATCCGCTTCCTCGACCTGCTGCACCGCGATGCTTTCGGCCTGCTGCTGCGAAACCGGACCGAGACATGGCTTTTCCTGCTCGAGATCGCGCTGGCCTTGGTTCCCACCGCGCTGCTCTACCAGTCGCGCATCCGCCGCAACCCGGCCGCCCTGTACTTCTGCTCGGTGATGGTGGTGTTCAGCTTCATCGCCAATCGGCTTAACGTGGGCATCACCGGGCTTGAGGCGGGAAGCGGCACGCACTACATCCCGAAGTGGAGCGAGATAGCGGTGACGCTCTCGCTGGTGGCCGTCGGCTTTGCGATCTTCCGCGTGATCGGGGAGCACTTCCCCGTTTTTGAGGCGCACTCGGCTCAGCCCGAATTGGTGAGAACGGAAGAACGGGAGGTAGACCCACTCGCCGTAGGATGACCTTCCTCCGCTCAGTCCGGTTGGGACTCGCCGCTAAACTGGCGGTCTCGGTGATCGTGAGTACGGCTGTGTTCTTCACCCTGTTCGGGTTCATCAATCTCCGCGTGGAGCGCCGCCAGTCGGAAGGTTTGATGGTGCAATCGGCCGACCGCGTGGCGGACATCATCTTACGCAGCACCCGCTACGACATGATGCGTCATGACCGCGACGCGCTGTACAACGTGCTGCAAGAGGTGGGCAGCGAGCCCGGCATTCAGCGCATCCGCATCTTCAACCGGGACGGGCACATCGTATTCTCCACCGAAGCGCGGGAAATCGACACGGCGGTGGATAAGTCGGCCGAGGCCTGCTATGGCTGCCACGCGCAATCGCAGCCACTCGCCAAACTCAATCGGCCGGATCGCGCGCGTCCGTTTTGGGACAAGCAGGGCCATCACCTGATCGCCGTAATCCGCCCCATCGCCAACGCGCCCGAATGCTCGAGCGCGGCTTGCCACGTGCACGATGCCGGCCAGCGGGTGCTGGGGGTGGTGGACGCGCAGTTGTCGCTCGCCCCGGTGGACGCGCAGATCGCGCACAATCAGGCCTCGCTCGGCTGGTTTCTGCTGGGCGGGATAGTGCTCGGCTCCGGCCTGGCGGTGGCCTTCATTTGGCGGGTGGTCTATCGGCCGGTGAAGGAGCTGATCGATGGCACGCACCGGGTGCGCGAAGGTGATTTGAATTACCGCCTGCCGGTGCGCTCCGACGACGAGTTGGGCTACCTGGCCGCCGGCTTCAACAAAATGACCGCGGAAGTGGCCGGGGTCCAGGCCAAGATTGAGGAGCAGGTGCGGCGCAAGACGGCCGAGCTGGAGCGCATCCACCGCACGCTGCTCAGCTCGGAAAAGATGGCCTCCATCGGCAAGCTGGCCGCCACCGTGGCGCATGAGATCAACAACCCGTTGTTCGGCATCCTGACCTACGCGCGGCTGGTAGAGCGCGGCGTGCTGAAGAGCGAAATGGCGAACCGCGACGAGATGGCCGAGCAGTTGCAAACCATCGAGCGCGAAAGCAAGCGCTGCGGCGAGCTGGTGAAGAACCTGCTGACCTTCTCGCGGCAGAAGGCCAGCGAGCGCGAGCCCAACGACCTGAACACCATCGTCGACCACGCCGTGCTGCTGGTGAAGCACAAACTGGAGATGCAGAACATCGAGCTGGTGGAAAGGTTCGCCGAAGGCCTGCCGCCGGTGGATTGCGACGCCAATCAGATCCAGCAGGTGGCGCTGGTGCTGATGATGAACGCGTCGGAGGCGATGCCTTCGGGCGGCCGCCTGGAGGTGATCACCGAGCTCGATGGCTCGACCGGCGAAGCGGCCCTGCGCGTGAAGGACACCGGATGCGGCATTCCGCAGGACGTGTTGCCGCGCATTTTCGATCCCTTCTTCACCACCAAGGAGGATCAGAACCGCACCGGCCTGGGCCTGGCCGTGGCGTACAGCATCGTGGAGCAGCACGGCGGCGAGATCAAGGTGGATTCGACGCCGGGGCAGGGAACGGAATTTCGCGTGGCCCTGCCGCTGAGCGCGGCGGCGGTTGCGGCGGCAAGCAAGTAACGGAGCCGCGACCAAAGGGAGCGGTAAGGGGAGGAAGGAAATGGCAACGGCAGTGGAGAGCACAGCGTCGGTGAAAACCAAGGGCCGAATCCTGATTGTGGACGACGAGCTGGTGGTGCGCGATTCGCTGGGGAAGTGGTTCACCAGCGAAGGCTACACGGCGCGGCCGGTGGGTAGCGGGCGGGAGGCGCTCGAAACCATCCAGCAGGCGGAGTTCGATATCGCGCTGCTCGACATCAAAATGCCCGGTATGGACGGCATGGAGTTGCAGGGCCGCCTGCACGAAGCCGATCCGGACCTCTCGGTGATCATCATGACCGGCTACGCGTCGGTGGATACCGCCGTGCAGGCGTTGAAGAACGGCGCCTACGATTACATCACCAAGCCTGTCGATCCCGACGAGCTTTCTCACCTGGTGGAAAAAGCGCTGGAGCACAGGCGTACCCGCCGCGAGGTGGTGCGGCTTCGCGAGAACCTGCAGGAAGTCTCGCCCGGCATGGAGCTGATCGGCAAGAGCCCCGCCATGAAGAAGGTGGTCGAGCTGATCGAAATGGTGGCGCCCACCGAGGCCACCGTGCTGATCACCGGCGAAAGCGGCACTGGCAAGGAAGTGGTGGCGCGCGCCATTCACGCAGCCAGCCCGCGGCGCTACATGCCGATGGTTACCATTCATTGCGGCGCGCTTACCGAAACGCTGCTCGAAAGCGAGCTGTTCGGTCATGAAAAAGGCTCGTTCACGGGGGCGCAGTATCGCAAGAAGGGCAAGTTCGAAGTGGCCGACGGCGGCACGGTGTTTCTGGATGAGATCAGCGACATCAGCCTGCGCACGCAGACCGACCTGCTGCGCGTGCTGCAGGAAAAGGAAATCACGCGCGTGGGCGGCAATCAAACCATCAAAGTGGATTTTCGCGCCATCGCCGCCACCAACAAGAACCTGGAGGGATTGGTCAAGGACGGCGCTTTCCGCCCCGATCTCTACTATCGGCTGCACGTCTTTTGTATCGACCTGCCGAGCCTGCGCGAACGCAAGGAAGACATTCCGCTGCTGGTGAACCACTTTCTCAACAAGTACTCCATGGCCACCAGCCGGCCGGCGCCGCAGATCGGCGGCGAAGCGCTGAACCTGCTGATGCGCCATGACTGGCCAGGCAACGTGCGCGAGCTCGAAAACGCCGTCGAGCGCGCCCTGGTGGTATGCCGCGGGCCGGAGATCCGCGCCACCGATTTTTCGTTCCAATTCGAGGCCGAGATTCCCAAGGGCGGCCAGACGCTGGAGGACATCGGGCGGGCCCACATTGAGCGCGTCCTGCGCGAAACGCAGCACAACCTATCGCGCGCAGCGCGCATCCTCGATATAGACCGCACCACGTTGTACAACAAGCTGCGGCGTTACGGTTTGCGGTGAAGTCCATTCAACTCGTTCCGCTGGCCGGTTCGGGCGGGAACGGGTTCTCACAGGAGCCGGCGCTCAATCTGCTGGAGCAGCTTGCGGCGGGGCTCGCCCGCGCGTTTCGCGTGCCCTGCCGCGTCAGCCAGCGCAACATGGAGCTCGATTTCGCGCTCGACGGGCGCCGCGGCCAGTATTACTCCAGCGCTATCTTACAGCAGTTAGACCGCGCTGCCGATTCCGATTCGCGTGTCTTAGGAGTCACTTCCTGCGACTTATACGTGCCGGTACTCACCTTCGTTTTCGGCGAGGCGCAGTTAGACGGTAACTGCGCGGTAGTCTCGACCGCGCGCCTGGCTGAACCTTTCTACGGCCTACCGCGCCGCGACGACTTATTGCGCGAGCGCCTGCTGAAAGAATCTGTCCATGAGTTAGGCCACACCTTCGGCCTGCGCCATTGCGGAGACTGGCGCTGCGTGATGACCTCCAGCCACGCCGTAGAGCGCCTGGACGTCAAGACCAGCGAATTCTGCGTACGCTGTAGGAAGCCGGTATTTCAGAGCGGGTTTTGGTAGCGCCAGTGAATGGCAGGTGGGCGCTGTGTTGTAGTAATCTGCGCAAGGAGGTGTCAGGCTCGCGTTTATGAGGTTCGTTTCTGAGCCAAGGTGTCCCAACAGCCAATGCTCGAGATCGTTCGCCCGTGACGGGCCGATATCTCTGTTGGCTGCGTTAGCTCAACTAACACCTCGGCCGGAATGGCCGGAATGGTTCGAAGAAATCATGCGCTACAAGGAAGCGCACCCTGAGCACCTGGTGGACGCGGTTTACGAATGCCCATACTGTAGTCTCGTATGGACTCAGCCGAGCAATTTCGACGTTGGCTTTCGAGCAACGCCAAAAGGCTATCATCGCAGCAATCCTGAGCGCCTCGACCCAGTTCGACGCGGCGTTCGGATGAAAGACCCGGGAGGGCATATGGTAGCTGAAGGAAAGGGGAAGCGGCGACGATGAGCAGCGGCGTAGAACGGGCACCAGCCAGGCGACAGCGAGCGTTTGGGGCAGTGGAGAAGGTCGGGATTTTGGAGCCATGGTATGAGTGAATTGAAGGAAGTATACCTGGATCTAACGCCGAACAGGCCGAAGACCGAACGCACAAGGGAAGACTTGGGGAACGAGCTCCGCCAGAGGTTTGAGGAGCGATTGCCGGATGCGGTGGAGCGGATTTGGGACCTTCCTCCGCTGGTTTTGCAAAAGCCCCGTGGAGAGTATGTAGCTCTCCTGGTAGAGGCCCGCGAACTTTACGTTGAGGGCCACTTCTATCCCTGTGTCGCCATGTGCGGAATAGTCGGCGAGTGGCTGGTGAAGGACATGCTTCGAGCCTCGGTTGTCGTCTACAAAGCTGGGAACACCATCTGCCCAACCGACGAAGCTTTCGACCAGTTTGAGCATGTCGATGCGAGCGGGATTATCCGGTTTCTGAACAAAGCGGACCTTCTCGGGGATGGTGCTCAGAAGGCGGCGCAGGGTCTCGGTGAATTAAGGAACAAGTACGCGCATGCGCGGGGCAGAGACCCGCGCACAGACGCCATCAAGGCCCTCGGGTTGCTCCATGCCCTCGTGGAAGGTACCGTGTCAGTCTTCAGGGACTTTGAGCTTACGGATAAGGGGCTTGCGCTCAAGGCTGTCGCTCGAAGCACGTAGCCCCTGAGAGTCCGACCTGACCTCGGCGTTTCGGGGGGCGCCAGCCTGAAATTCGCCGATCTACCTATTTTGCGGTTTCGTGCCCGTCGCCTCATTTCACGTCACCGGGCCGCTAACTTATCGCGCCCGGTCTCGCTCCATCGAGCTTCGCAAAAGGGAGTTGATTCGTGTCTGATAACCCCTGCCTTGCCCTTTGAGCCAGGCGAGAACGTCCGCGTCCAGCCGGATCGTGAGGGGTTTCTTGATTGGCCTATAGAACTTGCCGACCACTGCCTTGCTCCAATCGAGCACCGGCGGAATATCGGTGGTGTCGATTTCCCGGTCCTTCATCCCCTTGAGCGCACGGATTTCATTCGCTGGAGCGCCTTTGACTCTTTGCGTATGCTCGGCTCTTGTACATACATTTCAGTGCACATTAAACCAGGTCATTGCAAGGCGTACGCAAGGCTTCTATCTTTGAGGAGGCTTTGTATCAGGGCAGGGCTTCAGCCGTGCCGAAGGAGCCCCTGCGGCGGCACAAAAATCTCCAGTGGCTTCCATGAGAAGGCC
>PLOR01000100.1:33421-60117 GCA_003142185.1 Bryobacterales bacterium | reverse complement strand
AAAGCGATTGTTTCACGGCTTCCAGGCTACGAAACTCCGAAATAGCAGGTCCGCTAAATCTCGGAGTTTCGTAGCCTGTCCCCGAATTGATACGCATCCTTACCGGTAGAGCAGATACTTCTCCCTTAACTGCACGAAGCCTCCAACCGCGTCGGCGAAGCTTTGCTGAATGGTGCGGGCGTCCTCGCCTGCGGCCAGGCGGCGGATAACATCGTCGCTGCCGATCAGGTTCTTGCAAACGCTAAAGTCGATTTTGCCGGGATAGAATTTCTCGATCGCGGCTGCCAGTTCCAGGCCCAGCCGCGTGGAGTCGAACAGCTCGCGATTAGTCACCTGGAATCGCACGCCTTCAATCCGCACGCCGCGGAAGTTCGATTCGGTAGGCGTGAAGCTGGTGGGATACGCGCGCACGCCGGGGATCTGGCGCGAGTTCAGCCAGCCGGCCAGCTCGCGGCCGCCGATGTAATCCGCGCCCACTTGCTCGAACGGCGCGTCGGTGCCGCGGCCCACCGAAAAATTCTTCGCGGCCTCCAGCAAGCACAGCCCCGGATAGAGCAGCGCCGCATTCAGGCTGCGCATATTGGGCGAAGGATTCACCCAGGGCAGGTTGGTGGAATCGAACCAGTCGCCGCGCCGCCAGTCTTCGAGGGGAATCACGGTCAGCGCCGCGCCGATTTTCTTTTCGCCGTTCACCAAGCGCGCCAGCTCGCCGATGGTCATCCCGTGGCGCACCGGCAGGCCGGGTATGTACCCCACGAAAGCAGTGCGATCCGCATCGAGCAGCGGCCCTTCCACGTGCGTTCCGGTGATGGGGTTGGGCCGGTCCAGCACGTAAAACGGAATGCCGGCGTGCGCCGCGGCTTCCATCGCGTAGGCAAGCGTGGTTTCGTATGTCCAGAAGCGCGCGCCGATATCCTGGATGTCGAACACCAGCGCGTCGACGCCGCGCAGCATCTCGGGCGTGGGCCGCGCCGTGGCGCCGTAGAGACTATAGATGCGAATGCCCGTGGCGGCGTCGGTTGCATCGCGCACCTCGGGCTGATCTTCGCGGCCGGCGAAGCCGTGCTCAGGCGAAAACAGCGCGGCGATGGTGATGCCGGCGCGCCGCATCAGATCGACGTTGCGGCGTCCCAGGCGGTCCACGCCGGTCTGGTTGGTGATGAGGCCCACGCGCTGGCCCGCCAGCGGCTGAAAATTCCGTTCGGCCAGCACGTCGAGGCCGCTGCGCGTGGCCGCGTTGCGCCCCACCTCGCGATGCACGCCCGCGGCGGTGAAAGTCTCGCTGTAGCCAGTCAGCGTCAATCCACGCGTCTCAATCCCCACCGCCGCGGCGGCGATGGTGGCCACCTTCCCGCGCAGCGCGGTGAGCGAAGGATGCCCCGTGGGGTGAACGCTGTTGGCCAGCAGAATAACGTATGTCTGGGTGTTTGGATCGATCCAGAGCGAAGTGCCGGTGAAGCCTGTATGGCCGAACGAGCCGATCGGGAACAGTTCGCCGCGGTTGCCCGAGTAGGGCGAATCGATATCCCAGCCGAGCCCGCGCAGAATCGGCTGATCGGGCGGGGTTTGCGGTTCGGTGAATTTCTGAATCGTGGCCGCGCTCACGATGCGCACGCCGTCCAGCTCGCCGCCATTCAGCATCATCTGCGCGAAGCGGGCCAGATCTCGGGCGGTGGAGAACACGCCGGCATGGCCGGCTACGCCGCCCATGTTGCGCGCCGTCGGGTCATGCACCACGCCGCGCAGCGGAGGGCTATCGCTGGTCACGCGCTCCGTGGGTGCGATGCGTGGCGCGAGCGCTGCCGGCGGCTGGAACATCGTATCCTGCATGCCCAGCGGCTGGAAGATGTGGTCGCGCGCGTAATCGGAAAGGGTCTGTCCGCTCAAGCGGTGCACCAGCTCGCCGAGCAGGATGAAATTGATGTCGCTATAGACGAAGCGCGCGCCGGGCGGCCCGTCGGGCGGATCCGTGCAGGCTAGCTTGATGCCGGTTTGGTAGCCGCTCCATGGGTTGGCCAGCGGCACGTCCGGCTTGAGACCGGAAAAATGCGTGAACAGGTTACGTAGCGTGATGCCGCTCTTGCCGCCTTGAAACTCCGGGATGTAATCGGTGACCTTGTCATTGAGCCGGAGCTTACCCTGCTCGAACAACTGCATCAGCGCAGTGGTGGTGGCAACAACTTTGGTGATCGAGGCGAGGTCGAAGATGGTGTCATCCGTCATCGCTTCCGGTTCCGGAACCACGGCGCGCCTGCCGTACGCCTTCCGGTAGGCGATCTTCCCCTCGTGACCGATGATAACCACGGCGCCCGGCAGTTTTCCTTGCGCGATAGCATCGTCGATCACCCGGTCGATCGCCGGCCCGCCGGAAAACGTCTGCGCCGCAATGGCCGTGGCCGCCAGGGCGATCGAACAGAGTAGCCTCATCAGCCACTATGATAACGAGTGGGGCCGGTCCCCGACCGGCCAACCGGAAAGTCGAGCCAATCCCCGACCCGCCAACCAAGGGACCTGATCTCTCGGCTGGGCCGGTCGGGGACCGGCCCCACTTCGCACCTACCACGTATAGTGCGCCGTGTAAGTGACCACTTTCTCCTGATTGGGTTCGAGCGTCACTTCGTACTCGATGGTCCGGCTGTCGGTCTGGTGGTGTGAGTCCGATTCCTGTGTAATTACCCAGTTGTACCAGCGGTATAGATGCTCGACGATGCGGACTGTGGTGGTTTCTTTCTTGTGATTGCGCAGCTTGATCTCGAAGCTCTCGTCCGCCCATCCGTTCGGATACTGCATCTGCACCTGGTAATGGGTCTGTTTGCGTTCGCCCGCGATATCGAAGGCGTTGCCCGTGTACACGCGGACGGTTTCGTCCTTGGGTGTGTGGTCGATCTCGTTTTCGCCGGTGAATTCCAGTTGCCCGTCCTGGTCGCGGCGGTAGAAACGCACGCGGCCCTTGGGCAGCGGCATCCCCAGGTGATTGGCTTCTGAGTTGACGAACTCGCGCATCACCCACACGTGAGGATTGGATTCGGTTCCGTATTGCGCCTGTTGGCGCACGTCCTGGTTGCGGTACATGTTTCGATCGACCACCACGCCATCGTAAATATAGAGTCGTTTAGATGAAATCCCGCTCCCGCGCAGGAACTCCACCTGCTTGGTCTCGCGGTCGTGCAGCGTGGTCGAGAGCGGCAGGCTGTACAGATGGTAGTCTTCGAACGATCGCTCGGTCACCTCTGGCGGCGGCGCGCCGCCATAAACCATCCCCAGAGAAGCGGCGTCCCTACCCGACAGACCAAAGCCCTGCTCCCGCACCTTGTTCACATCTCCGGCCATCAGCTTGATGTGCGCGTGGTCGAACTGCTTGCCGCTTTGATTGTCCAGCGTCACCCAGCCCACCAGGTCGAGTAAGTCGCCGGTCTCCGGCGCCACCACGTTGTAATCGGCGTTCCAAGTCATGCCGCCGGTCACATAGCTCAGCTCCGCATCGAACTTCGCCGCCACGCCGGAGTGGATGATCCAATCGAGCGCCGGCTTGAGAATCGTATCGTCGCCCAGCGCCGGAAAGACCGGTTCTCCGGGCAGCGAGAATTGCAGTTTGCCATTGACCTCGATAATCGGCTGGCCGTTGCCCCCGCCGGCCGCAGCCATCTGGCCGTTCTGATACTGCGACCCGTAACGCGCCATAGCCTGGTAGTGCGGTACGTAGCCGCTGCGCACGATCTTGCCGGAGACGGTGCGCGTGGAACCATCCTGCGAATGGACCACAAAGTCGATCGTCTTGCCTTCGTAAAGATTCAGCAGCAGTTCCTGTGAAATGGGATCGGCGCGATAGTTCTGCTCCAGGATCACCAGGGCGCGCTTGCCGGTGGGGTCGCGGAGAATTACCGAGTCGGGCTCCAGGTGCGCTGTAGCGCCGGAAAAGCGAACCGTGTTGGAGCCGGCGTTCAGGTCCAGGGGCAGGGTTTCGCGGACCACGGCGAAGTTCTGGTTGTAAATCGTCAGTGCCGGGTCTGCCGCCACGGCGACCAGTGTGAAGCCGGCGCACAGTGCGGCAGTCGAAAGGGTAATTCGCAGCAACGTGAAAGTCGTCATATTGGAATCCTATGGCAACTTGGACTCCAGACAACGGACTCCGGTTCCGGTCCGGCCGCGGAAATGTCAGGCTGGGGGTGGGGAGAGCTTGTCGTTGCGCTGGGCGTCGGCAGCGGTCCGGAACATGGCGCCGAACAGTTCGCCGAGCTTGTCGGTGGCCTGTTTGGAAAACATGCCGACCAGGCCGGAAACGCCGGTGATTCCGTATGGGTTGACGGCGCCGGAGTAGCTGCCCGGCGCGAAAAGGCCGCCGCGAATCACCGTGTAGAACAACAGCGCCAGCGCCATCCCCGCCACCGGTTGCAGCAGGTACCACCACAACCAACTCGCCACCAGCGCGCGGTTGCCGGCGAAAGAGGCGAACGATTTCGCCACGTGCACGAAGCTGCCCAAAGCGCCGAAAAGCAGCACCAGAACCAGCAGGTCGACTTCGCGCGGCGTGGAGCGCGTTCCACAAAGGACGGTCACCGATTGGTCTCGACCAGGGGTGGGCCACATGGCGACCACGGCGGCGATGACGGAGAGGGCGGAGGCAAATAGCGCGATGCCGAAGCAGCGTCTCGTGCGATCCGGCATCATGTCCGCCATGGCGTTTTCACGCTAGCATGGGTGCCGCGCTCGTCCGCCGTTGCCGGTGAGATTCTGCTTGAGGCGCCTCAACGTAAGATATTGAACGAAAGCCGCTTGCATCTCTGTGCCCGGCAAGGGCAAGCACCTGTGACCGCCGGAACAGCCAAGCGCAGATTCGAGCCGCAAGATGATCCTGAAGAGAATCGGATCCAGTGTTATAATCGGGTTCGGGATGCGGCTTGAGTTCGCCTTGAGCCTCCCGAAACGCTTTCTTTTTTCGATAGCGGGCGCGTAGCTCAATTGGCAGAGCAAGTGACTCTTAATCACTAGGTTGTAGGTTCGATTCCTACCGCGCTCACCACCCGAATCAATCCCTGGGAGATCTTGGACGGCGAAGCCAGTCGGGAGGCCCGCCCGGCTGCGCTCCAGGTAGTAAATCCGGTCGAGCACATCTGGCTCAAAATGACTCTACAATGGCCATATGTCTACCCGGCGCGAACTTCTCAAGTCCCTATCGCTTGTCGCGGCGTTCCCCGCGGCCAGGCTTGCGGCGCGACAACTGCAAGCGATCGGCGTACAGCTCTACACGGTTCGCGACGTACTTCCGCAAAAGCCGGCTGAGACGCTGCGCTCGATTGAAGCCATCGGCTACCGCGAGATCGAGGCGACTTATGACGGTCTCGACCGGCTCTGGCCGGCCATCCAGGCTACTCACTTGAAGGCGGTGAGCGTCCACCTGGACAACACTCTAATGAACACAGGCAAGGAGGACGAACTGGCGCGGGCCATCGAACAGGCGAAGAAGTGGGGTTTCGCTTACGCCGTCTTTCCCTATCTGCCGCCGTCCGAGCGCGGCGGTCTGGACAAGTTCCGCGCCCTCACCGACAAGCTGAACCGCGCCGGCGAGAAGTGCCGCGCCGCGGGACTCGGCTTCTGCTACCACAACCACGCTTTCGAATTCGAGCCGATGGAGGGCACCACCGGGTTCGAGGTGATGATAGAGCGGCTCGACAAGAACCTCTGCGGGTTCGAAGTGGACTGCTTTTGGGTGAGCGTCGCCGGCCACGATCCGGTGGAGTTGCTGCACAAACTTTCCGGCCGCGTGCCGCTGGTGCACCTGAAGGACAAAGCGCCCGGCACACCCGTGATGTTTAAGGAATCGGTGGATCGCGCCGCCTTCAAGGAGGTCGGCAACGGAGTGATGGACTGGCCGGCGATCTTGCGCGCAGCCGCATCGGCGGGCGTCGAGCATTATTTTGTGGAGCAGGACCAGACCCCGGGCGACCCGGTGGAGAGCCTGCGGCAGAGCTTCGCGTACCTGTCCAAGCTGCAGTATTGAGCAGACACCGGGAATACCGAACCACGACTGGTATAATGCGCTCACGGTTTTCATCGTGAAGACACTGCCGCGGCTCTACCCGATTCTCGATACCGGCGCGCTGGAGAGGCGGGGCCTGGGGCTGGCGGAGACGGCGGCGGCCATGATCGAAGGCGGCGCGCGCATTTTGCAGATCCGGCACAAGGGGCTCTGGAGCGGGAGAGTCTTCGAGGACGCACGAGAGGTGGCGGCGCTGTGCCGGCAGGCGGGCGCCACGCTGATCGTGAACGATCGCGCCGATATCGCCAAGCTGCTCGGCGCGGGGCTGCACGTGGGGCAGGACGATCTCGCGCCCACCGACGCGCGCGCGCTGCTGGGCGACGAAGCCGTGATCGGTTACTCGACGCACAACGCGGCGCAGTTGCGCGACGCTGCGGCGGAGCCAGTGGATTACATAGCGCTTGGCCCCATTTTCGGCACTACCTCCAAGCAGAATCCCGACCCTGCCGTCGGCATCGACGAGTTGCGGCGCTGCCGCGCGCTGGTCGAGAAACCGCTGGTCGGGATCGGCGGCATTACCCGTGAAAACGCGCGGGCCGTCTTCGATGCTGGCGCCGATGCGGTAGCGGTAATCGCCGATTTGCTGCCAACGGGCGCAGCCGCCGCGGACGTGCGGCAACGAATCGAGGAATGGCGCGGCATTGCAGGCGTGAGCGCCCAGTAGCGCCCGGGCCGCGCAACACTGTATACTCAGCCTTTTTGGCAAAGGAAACCAACCTATGAGCCTGTTTCGAACGAAATCGGTGGAAGTGATTCTGGCCGAATCGGAGGATACCACCCACCATTTGAAGCGAACGCTGGGCCCGGTCAACCTGGTGGCGCTGGGCATCGGCGCCATCATCGGTGCGGGACTGTTTTCGCTGACCGGCATCGTGGCGGCGGATAACGCCGGTCCGGCGGTGGTGCTCTCCTTCGTGGTGGCGGCGGTCGGCTGCGCTTTCGCCGGCATGTGCTACAGCGAATTCGCCACCATGATTCCCATCGCCGGCAGCGCCTACACCTATGCATACGCGACCATGGGCGAGCTGCTGGCGTGGATCATCGGCTGGGACCTGGTGCTCGAATACGCGGTGGGCGCGGCCACGGTTTCGGTGAGCTGGTCGAGTTACGTGGTCCGGCTGCTGCACCGGTTCAGCATCGATCTGCCCTCGAACCTGACTCACTGCCCATGGGACATACCGGCCGGGTGGATTAACCTCCCCGCGATCTTCGTGATCTTCGGGATTTCCATTTTGCTGATGATCGGCATTTCCGAATCGGCGCGGGTGAACGCGGTGATCGTGATCATCAAGGTGACCATCGTGATCATCGTGATCGCAATCGGCTTCTCCTACATCAAGCCGGAGAATTACACTCCCTTCATTCCGCCGAACACGGGCAAGTTCGGCGAATTCGGGTTCAGCGGGGTGATGCGGGCGGCGGCGGTGATTTTCTTCGCCTACATCGGCTTCGACGCGGTATCGACGGCCGCGCAGGAGGCCAAGAAACCGAAGCGAGATATGCCGATCGGCATCATCGGGTCACTGATCATCTGCACCATCCTTTATGTGTTGTTCGCGCACGTGCTCACCGGCATGGTGAGCTACCGCACGTTCCGTGGCGACGCGGCGCCGGTGGAGACGGTGATCAAGCTGTTCCCGAACGCCTGGCTGCAAATCGCCATCAACGTCGGCATCGTCGCCGGATTCACCTCGGTGATTCTGGTGATGCTGCTGGGGCAATCTCGAGTGTTCTACTCGATGTCGCGCGACGGCCTGCTGCCGGCCATCTTCTCCGACGTTCACCCCAAGTGGCGGACGCCCTGGCGGTGCAACCTGATCTTCATGGTGTTCGTGAGCCTCTTCTCGGGCTTCCTGCCGATTTCGAGCCTGGGCAACATGACCAGCATCGGCACGCTGCTGGCATTCGTGATCGTGTCGATCGCGGTGATGGTGATGCGGCGGACCCATCCGGATTTGCCGCGGCCCTACCGGACGCCGCTGGTGCCGCTGGTGCCGATCCTGGCCATCCTGGTGTGCTTCGCGATGATGGTCTCGCTGGATGTCCTGACGTGGTACCGGCTGGTAGTCTGGCTGGCGATCGGACTGGCGATCTACTTCGGCTATAGCCGCTACCACAGCCACCTGGTGAAAGCTGAGGCGAGCGCGAAACAGTGAAAGGAAGTAGCCGAACGTTAGCAATGATGGGCGGCTATTGCTTTGGGGCAAAATAGGAATGGCGGACGCAAGCCTTGATCAGGCGCGTCCGCCACGGAGCGATTCTTAGCGCGAACGAATGAGCCGAAGCCGACACAGGACGCAACAACCCGAACACGGACGAGCCAATGATCCCCACACGGGAAGTCCCAAACGCCGCGTCAACCTGACCCTTTCTAAGGATGGTGGAATACGATAGCGAGATCAAGCTGAATTTGGTTAATAGTCAGCAGAATTTTGTTAACTAAGGCTATGGACCCTGCCTCCCGAGCGGCCGGTTGATGGTCTCGACGCTCACACCTGGTGACTGACCCGCACGGGTCCTCGGCAACAAACCCGCCACTGTGTCGGATTCTGCAAACGGCCATGGATTTGCAACGATCAGCGCCGTGCGCAGATTCCTGTTTGCCCCGGTGCTCTTGCTGGCCTGTCTGCCTCTGACGTGCCAAGACGCCGAAGCCCAAAAGAAGTTTGCGGGCACATGGGAGGCGAAGTTCAAGGACAAGGTAATTTGCACCATCCGGTTGAAGGCCGGTGACCAGATTTCCGGGGAAACGGCCGCCTGCAACATCAATGTCGACGCGAACGGGGACCTGCAGGAGCCAGAGTCCACCGACCAGCCGGACTCGCCTTCGCCGATTCTCAATGCGAAACTTCATGGCGAAACGCTGAACTTCGAGGAAAAGGACGGCGACGACGTCCTCAAGTTCGAAATGAAGCTCGCCGGCGACGGACAGGCTGAGCTGAGAATCCTGGATGCCCCGGTCCCCGTAAAGCCGATTCATTTCGCAAGAAAGTAGGGCCGGGCCAGCGCTCGCGCCTTATCCTGGATTCCGAAGTCAACTTCGGCGAAGTTGCATTTCCACAGCGGAGGATCAAGAAAAAACAGGCCTTGTATCAGGGCACGGCTTCAGCCGTGCCGGAACGGGATGATAGTGATGGGCTTTAGCCCCTGGGCAGCAGGCAGGAGCTAAAGCCCTCAGAATGTGCGTTGCCGGCACCATGGCTCAAGCCGTGCCCTGATACAAGGCGCCCAACTTTGGAATTCAGGCTTATTTATTGCGCCGGCGGCCCGGCTTGCGCGGCTTTTCCGCCGCAGCCAACCGCCGCGCTCCGCCGAGGAGATCGCGCAGCGCATCGGGATGAGCGCGCGACAGGCGAACCAGCACCCACGGGTAATTGAGATAGTGATCGGTGATGTAGTAGGTCTCGGGATCGGCTGCCATCAGCTCCGCGCGTTCTTCAAAACCCATCCGAACCACCAGAGAACAGCCGTCCTGATGGAGCCGCGCGACCAGCGCACCGCGCACCTTGAACGCAGGCGTACCGTAGGAAGTGCTTTCCTCGACGTCATCCAGGGCAAGCGCGATTTTGCGGACGGTTTCGAAGGTTACGGCGGTGTCGATAGGCTGGCGTTTGGTCATGGGCTCCGTCATCGTGGTGGCGCGTTCTTGGATTTCGCCATGATGTCATACACAGGCCATCGCGCATCTTTTCGCGGCCGCGCACGGTCTGGCCCAGCGAGTCGATGAACACGTGATCTTCCGTCATCAATTCGGCCAGCTTGTCGGCGTCACGCTGATTGATGCGTCTGACGAACTCGAGAACGGTTTCCACGGGACTCATCGATGACTACGTCGCGGTCAAGCGTCAAGTGGGCAAGCTAAAGCATGCCCTACCGGCGGTCTTCGAGCATGGCTTTCAGGCTGGCGATCTCGCGCTTCAACTTGCGGCCGCGGCTCACCATGAACAACACGTAAATCACCAGGATGGCCCAGGCGACGGTGAGGCCGTAGCTCAGGAATTCGTAGTTGCGCTGGAGGCGCGCGGCCTCGCGGACGATGTCGTCCGGCGTGGCGATTTGCGCAAACAGCAAGGGAATGGATTGTAGGTGCATAGGTTCCTCACATAGCGTGCGCGGTGCGGCGCAGCGAATCGAGTTCGCGTTGGGCATTTTCCTGCCGCACGCGGACCACGGTCATCACAATCGCGAGCAGCACCATGGCCAGCATATTCCATAGAAAGACCGCCTTCCAATCGGGCGGAAAGCTGCCGCCGCCCCAGAAAACCGGCTGCGGGTGCTGGGTGCGCCACCATTTGATGGAAAAGATCACGATCGGCACATCGATGAAAGAGAAGATGGACCAGACGGCGGCGAAGGTGGCGCGTTGGGTAGGTTCTTCGACGGCGCGGCGTAGCATCAGGTAAGCGGCGTAGAGAATCCAGCACACCAGCGCCGAGGTCAGGCGCGCGTCCCAGGCCCACCATTGGCCCCAGATGATGCGGCCCCAGATGGAACCGGTGATCAGGTTGGCGGCGAGAAAGGCGAGGCCCACTTCGGTGACCGCGACCGCCAGCGCGTCGTAGCGAAAATTCCTGGTGATGAGAAAGAGCACGCTGGCTACCAGCGCCACCGCAGCCGCGATCATGGCGGTGATGGCTACCGGAACGTGGAAGAAGATGATTTTGAAGATCGCGCCCTGCTGTGCTTCCTGCGGCAGGCGGGCAATCACGTAGATGTCGCGCACCAGGATAATGATCACCACGGCGCCCAGGAGGTAAAGGATGTAATCTCCCCAACCGGATTTCTCGTTCATATTCGCCTGCTCCAAATGGCAGTATAGCGGCTGGCACGGGCCGGGCTTGCGCCCGGCGTTGGCAGGTCGGGGACCTGCCTCACAATGTCTCAGCCTACCAGTATCGTTTCCACCAGCACCAATGATACTGCGGTATAGATTACGTCGAAGCCGATCAGCATTTTGAGCCACATCACATTTTCCGAGTTGATGGGCGTGCCGGCAATGAGCTCCATGGTCAGACGCATGGCACCCATCAGCGCCGGAACCAGAATTGGATAAGTGAGCAAGGGCAGCATGACTTCGCGCAAACGGATGTTGACGGTGAGCGCGCTGGTCATGGTGCCGAGCACGGTGAGCGCCCAGGTGCCGAGCAGCAGCACCAGCATCAATTCGGGGAAGCGCTGAGTCCAGCGGACGTTGTAGAAGATGCCGAACACGGGCAGCGAGACGAGCTCCACGGCGAGCAGCAAACAATAGTTGGCGATGGCTTTGCCGAGGAACAGCGCGGCGCCGGAGATGGGCGCGGCAATGAGAGCATCCAGACAATCGTTAGGCAGCTCGCGGGCGAAGCTGCGATTGAGGATCAGCGTTCCGGCGAAGGCGAAGACGATCCACAACAGGCCGCCGGAGATCTCGCGGGTGGTATCGCCGGTGGGATCGAAGGCGAACGCAAACAGCAGCAGGATGACCAGGGCGAAGGCCAACGAGCCGTTGATGGCCTCCTTGGTGCGCAGCTCGGCGCGCAGATCCTTGGCCGCGATCACCATCACCTGGCGGAAGAAGTCCATCAGCCCTCGCCGTACCTCGCATAGAGGAAGCCGGGATCGGCCACCATTTCCGGCGTGCGCGGGCCGGAAAAAGCGACTTTGCCGCGATTGAGCAGGGCCACGTCGGTCGCCAACTCGAGCGCTTCCCGCAACTGATGAGTGGACATGACGATGGTCTTGCCTTCCGCGAGCCCTTCGCGGAGCAGCCGTTGCAGCACGGCGATAGCGCGGTCATCAAGAGCGGTGAAAGGCTCGTCGAGCAGCAACACGGATGGATCGTGGAGAAAAGCGCGCGCCACGGCCAGCCGCTGGCGCATGCCGCGGGAGAACTCGCGCACCAGGCCGCCGGCTACGCGGTCGAGACCGGTGCGCTCCAGCCACTCGGTGGCGGCCTTGCGGGGCTCCCGCAAGCCGTAGAGGCGGGCGAAGAGGGTGAGGTTCTCGATCGCCGACAGCTCGTCGTAGACCGAAATGCCGTGGCCGATGAAGCCGATGCGGCGGCGCGTAGCGGTATCGCGCGGCGCGGCGCCGCAGATGCGCACGGAGCCGCGGCCGGGGCGCGAGAAGCCGCCGAGGATGCGCAGCAGCGTGGTCTTGCCCGCCCCGTTGCGGCCAATCAGCGCCAGGCAGGTTCCCGCCGCCGCTTCCAGCTTGACGTCGCGCAACGCGGGGTAGTCGCCGTAGAACTTCCAGACGCCATCAACCGCGACCGCGTTCATCGCTCTCCTTGGCGGCGGGCGCCTGGGCGCGGTAGAGGAGCGCGAAGCCCAGCCCCAGAATCGCCAGCGCCAGCCCGACGATCAGCTTGGCCTTGCCGTTAACGCGCGGCGGGATGACTTCGATCCGCGAACCGGAATCCTGGCTGTCCGCGGCGGAATCGGCGGCGGGCTCGGCGGCGGCAGCGGATGCCGCCACGGCGCCGGTCAGCTTAATGCGATAGGCGTTGGCGGCTAGCCCGAATATGTGCGCGTGCGTGCGGGGTTCCTCACCCAGATCCTGCAGGCCGGCGCCTTCGAGAGTCACCCCTTCGGGCGCGACCAGGTAGGTGTTCTCATCCGGGCTCGCGATCTTTCCGGCGTAGGCTGTGCCGGCGGTGTAAGGCACGGAGTAGTTGAGATCGAAGCGGGTTTCGCCGGGCTTGATCTCGAACTTGGCGGCCCACACCTGAGGCTTAGCAGTCTCGCCGGTTGGAATGGGAACGGCCAGCCCATCGGGCGCGGCAGCCGTGGCCTCGACTTTCCCCTGCGCAGCGGCAGGCAGATAAAAACGCAGCGTGCCGTTCACGGGATCGACCCAAGTGGACTTGCCGGAGTTGTCGACCAAGAACGTCTCATTGACCGTCATCGGACCGCCGGACGATGGCTGGAACAGGAGCATGTGCTTGGAGATTTTCACGCCCTGCGGTTGCCGGGTAGCGTTGAATACGTCGAGCGTGATGCCGGTGGTGGGCGTGCCGGGCGGCAACATGTGATTGTAAGTGACGTTGTCGATTTCCACCCGCAGCATGGCCGGGCCGGGGCCGGCCGGATTCTGGTTGATGGTGAATTGGCCTTGGGCGCCGGTTTTGGTTTCCGTGACTGGTTCCATGCCGCCCTGGCCGAACTTGTAGAGCGTAACTGTAGCTGCGGCCTGGGGGGCGCCGGTGGTGCGGTTGATGACCGTGCCGGTGACAGCGGCGGAAAGCGGGAGGGCGAGCAGCACAAGGAAAGCCCACGCCAAACGTGGCGCACGCACTCGTGCGTGCCGCGTCGGCACTCCTGCCGACGCAGGGGACTGCCGGGCGAAGACGCGTCGAGAAGAGTCTCGACGCGGCACGCACGAGTGCGTGCGCCACGGGAGCAGCCGCAATTGTGGACTCATGCTTTAGCCGCTTTCATCGGCTTGCCGCATTCGCCGCAGAACTTCAACTGTTTCTCGAATTTAGCTCCGCAGGATGGACATACTAAGCCAGTTGGCTTTGGTTTGGCGGGTGTCGCTGGAGGTGCCTTCGGAGTCGAAACGGGGCTGGCCAATTCAGCGCGCACGCGGTCGACTTCGGCCAGCACGGCGGCCAGCTCGCGCTGCAGATCCTGCTTGGTTTTCTGGTAATCGGTTTCCGAAAGTTTGCCCACCCGGTATTCGAACTGCAAATCGCGCAGGTTTTCGTAGATGGCGGCTTTGCGTTCGTCCAGATGCGCGAAGGGATCTTCCGGCTCCGGCGGCGGCAAGTCCTTGGGTCTGACAACCAGGATGAACGCGATGATGGCGACCGCCAGCACGGAAGCAATTGGAATGATCACTCCAGAATTCTACTCCAGATTGGCCAGATCCTTCTCGATCTGGTCCTTATACTTGTCGAGCGCCGGGTCGTCGATGGCCACGGGGCCGAGCTCAAGTAATGGTTTCGGTTTTCGATACTTCTTGAGGAAAAGCCAAATTCCTATCAGGCCCAGGGCGGCTGCGACATAGGGCACCGTCCAACCGAACGCGCTGGGCTGCGCGAGATAAATGCCGGGGCCGTAATCGCGGACGAAGGCATCGATGATCTGCTGGTCGGAAAAGCCGGCTGCCTGCATGCGGGCGATGCGCTCCTTGGCGGGCTTGGAAAAGCCGCATTCGAGCATGGCGCAGGTGGCCACCGAATCTTTGCAGCCGCACTTGCAGGCTAGGCGCTGGCCGACGCGCCGCACATCGGTGTTGGGTTTCTCGGAGGCCGTCTGGGCCAGAGCGAGGCCGGCGAAGGCTAGCACCAAAACCAGAAACTTAGCCACGGATGAACACGGATAAACACGGATGGAACAAAACAGAAAACGAGAATCTGATCTGTGTTTATCGGTGTTCATCTGTGGCTCCGATGGCTGGCATGAAGAAATGTCGAGATGACTCTCGACACAGCAGGCAGGACTGCCCGCGCCACGGCGGCTTTGACGTGCTTACTGCTTTGCTGGCAAGTCCACATGTTGTTTGGCGATGCCCACTACCTGGGTACGCGCGTATTGCATTTTGATCTTACTAGGGACCAGGCAGATCAGCGTCCCGCCGATCAGCACCAGGCCGCCCACCCAGACCCAGGTTACCAGAGGGTTGACGAAGGCCTGAATCACGGCGCGCTGGTTATCGTCGGACATGCCACCGAAATTGACATACAGGTCCTCATTGGGGCGCATGCGGATGGCGACTTCGGATGTGCTTTCCTTGCTGGCTTTGAACAGGCGCTTTTCGGGCTGCAACGTGCCCAGCGGCTGACCGTCCTTGGAAATCTGGAAGGTGCCGCGATACCACAGGTAATTGGGGTTCTCTCCCTGCTCGAGGCTGGCCATGCGCAGCTCATACCGGCCGATACGCATGGTGTCGCCCTGGCTCATTTCCTTGACCTCGCTCTGATTAAACGCGTGGCCGGTGAAGCCGATGAAGATCAGCACTACGCCCATGTGCACCAGGTAGCCGCCATAGCGGCGCGTGTTGCGATGGGTCAATTCGATGGTGGCGCGCAGCAGGTTCATGCCGGTCCGGCCGGCGATGGAACTGGCGCCCTTGTAAAACTCGACGATTACGGTGAGCGCCACGAACAGGCAGAAGCCGAACGAAATCAGCGGATAGGGCTTGTGGATTCCGGCGGCGAAGAGCACCACGACCAGCACCAGCGAGGCGATGCCGGGCCACTGGAAATTGCGGCGCAGGCGATCGAGCGAAGTGCGCCGCCAGGCAAACAGTGGACCGACGCCGGTGAGGAACAGCAGGAACAGGCCGATGGGGACCATCAGGCGGTTGTACCAATCGGCATCGAGCGAGATCTGGTCGCCGGAGATCCACTCGGAGATTTTCGGAAACAGCGTGCCCCACAGCACCGCGAAGCAACTCGCCAGCAGAATCAGGTTGTTGAACAGGAAGCTGGATTCGCGCGAGATCACCGATTCCAGTTGCGATTCGCTCTTCAGGTAATCCAGCCGATCGAGGATCAGGTAGGCGGTGGCGGCGATGCCGACAGCGAGGAAAGTGACGAAGTACTTGCCGATCTCAGACTGCGCGAAGGCGTGCACGGACTGCACCAGGCCGCCGCGGGTCATCGAGGTGCCGAGAATGCAGAGGAAGAACGTGGTCGAGATGAGGACCATGTTCCACACCTTCATCATGCCCTTCTTTTCCTGCATCATCACCGAATGAAGAAAAGCCGTGCCGCTGAGCCAGGGCAGCAGCGAAGCGTTCTCCACCGGGTCCCATCCCCAGTAGCCGCCCCAGCCGAGCACGTGGTAAGCCCACGCCGCGCCGAGCATCACGCCGGTGCCCTGGAACAGCCAGGTGACCAGCGTCCAGCGGCGGGTGGTGTGGATCCAGCTATCGCCCGGTTGCCGCGTGATCAACGAGCCCATGGCGAAAGCAAACGGCACTGCGAAACCCACGTAACCCAGGTACAGCATGGGCGGATGGATGGCCATGGCCGGATATTGCAGCACGGGGCTCAGGCCGCTGCCATCCGGCGGTTTGACGATGAGACCTTCGTTGGCCAGCAGCTTAAAGGGATTGGCGACGAAGTTGTTGAGCGTGAGAAAGAAGATTTCGATGGTGGTGAGGATGGCGAGGACCCACGGCATCATGTCGCGATGCCGGCGGCGGTTGGTGAAGGCCACCACCGCGGTATAGGAGGACAGCAGCCACATCCAGAACAGCAGCGAGCCTTCCTGCCCGCTCCACCAGGCGGCCCATTTATAGAGCAGCGGCAGCGCGTTGTTGCTGTGCTCGGCCACGTAGGCGAAGCGGAAATCGCCGGTCAGCAGCGCGTGAACCAGAATGGCGGAGGCGATGGTGACCAGCGCCCAGACGCCGTAAACCGCGCGGCGTCCGCTTTCCACCAGAAACGGTTTGCGGCGCACGCGGCCCACCACGGAAGCCACGGTGGCATATAGCGCCACGCAAAAGGCCAGCAAAATGGCTAGCGAACCCAGATTTTCCATGACCCCTCTCTACGTCTTCTCTACGCAATCACTGTACCAACCGCTCAGAACGCTATCGGAGCCGCGACCATAGGCGTGGCGCGGGCCGTCAGGCCTGCTGAGCCGAGAGTCGTCTCGGCTTTTCTTCCCACCGCGCGGGCGCGATTTTTCAACGGAGCGGTTAACGCCATGCAACCGACCACCTCATGGCAGGTCCTAAACGCTGGGCCTTCCGCTGTGAACGTCGGGCTGTCCCGGAGCCTGCACGTTCGGTTTGGCCTCATATTTCGACGCGCACTTGGCGGAGATTTTGGAAGCGTGGAAGGTGCCGTCGCGGTCCATGCGGCCATCGGCCAGCGCCTGCGCGCCGTCGCGGAAGGTGTCGGGCAGCGGATCGATACCGGCGTAAGCGACTTGCAGTGTGCGGCTGTCCTGCTTCAGCGTGAACAGCACCTTGCCGCCGACGTGCTGGATGGAACCGGTGGCGACATCGCCGCCGACGCGCAGCCGCGTGCCGTAAGCGCGGTCGCCCATCTGACTCAATTCGTCAATCGATTTGTAGTAGGTTTTGCTGTCCCCAGACCCAGCAAAGGCCAGCCACACCAGCGTCCCGATCACGACGACAATCAATGCCGCGAATTTGCCGTACTTCCGCATGTTCCGCCCCTCTGAACCTAAAGTATAGCGCCAAAGAACGCTAGGATATTCGAGGGATTGAGGGTCTTTTGTGGTACATTTCCATACCCGCGGATGAGGGGATGGATTGGGGGCAGGCGCCTAGGCCCACGAGAACGTGACCGGCAAATCGGGTCGCCGCGCCAAGAGGTCAAACAGGCTCGCGAAGTCCTCGGCTTGCAGCCCCGCCCCTTGGTGGGCGCCCCAGATCGCACCGCTGTCGCCGACTGACAGCTCGAACACCCCATTCACGGCAACGAGCGCCCGACCTCCTCCAGTAGCTGCACGGATGATGGCGAGCAGGCCCGGTGAGGCGTCTCGAATTGCAATCTGCCGCTGGTACGAGTTTCCGGCACTTACCTCGCGAATGACGGGTCCCGTAACTGCGAGGGTGATGTATTTCATCCAGCTACCTCCTGCCCTCACATCTTAGCCCTGTCCACTGCCTCAGGAGTGGTACTGTCACGGACGCTAAGGGCCGCGCGTCGCCCAACTCTTGAGGGGCTGACCTTGACCCATACGTACCAAAAATGGTACCCTACACCATGAACCCCGGTTTGAAGCGCCTGCCGGCATACTTCTACCGCTCTGACAATGGTCGCGAGCCGGTCCGCGAGTGGCTGAAGGGTCTTGAACCCGCAGACCGGAAGGTGATCGGCGAAGACGTCAAGGACGTTGAGTTCTCGTGGCCGCTTGGAATGCCGCTGGTTCGCTCGCTCGGGCGCGAACTCTGGGAAGTCCGGAGTAGTTTGCCACACGGCCGGATTGCTCGGATCATTTTCTGTGTTGCAGATGGACGCATGGTTCTGCTTCACGGCTTCATCAAGAAGACTCAGAAGACACCGCGACGTGACATCGACATGGCGCTCAAACGAAAAAAAGGAGGGGCACGTGAAAAAGAAAAACATAGGATCGTCCTTTGATGGCTGGCTCCGCGAGGACGGCACTTATGCGGAAGTCACTGCGACTGCGATCAAGCGGGTCCTCGCCCGGCAGGTGGAAGCTGCCATGAAGGAAAAACAGTTCTCCAAGGCGGAGATGGCGCGGAGGATGCACACCAGCCGCGCGGCGCTCGATAGGTTGCTCGATCCAACGTACGATGCGGTCACGTTAGGCACACTGCGCAAAGCAGCCGCGGCGGTGGGCCGCGAACTTCGGCTTGAGCTGGTTTAGAGCCAGAAGCGTTTCGCCGTTGGCGTTCTTGCTAAGCCCGGAAGGGCGAAAGATAGTAGCCCACGGCGTATTAGCCGTGGGTCCGCCCGTCGCTCGACATAGCCCCGGAAACGGGGCGTAAGAATGCTGCTGGTGAAATGTTCTAACGCCCCGTTCCGGGGCTTTCCGACCGTTCGTCCCTTTCCCAAGGCTCACGCCTTGGGCTATTTTCTGCCGCCCTCCGGGCTCAGCAAGGCAGTGTTAGGTCAGGGCGTGACAGCTTGCCGGCTTTGATCAGGCTCGCTTTTACTTTTTCCAGCGGAATCCGCTTCTCGTGACGCCGCGACCGGGAGACCAGCACGTCCTCAATGTCGTCCCACAGTTCCCGATGTATTTTGAGATTGATCTGCACGGCCACCTTGCGGCCCTTCTCATCGGTGACGAACTGGATTCCGCTCATGGCTTGATTGTGCCTCAAGTTTGAGCCACCGATGAACACAGATGAACACGGATAGGACAATCTTGTTTTCTTATATCTGTGTTTATCTGTGTTGATCCGTGGCCAGTCATGTTTTCAGACGTTTTCCCTAATCACGGGCAAGCTAAAGCGTGCCCTACCTCACTGCTTGGGCGGGGCGACGGGGTTCTTGGTTTCTTTGGTTTTGTCGTCGGGCAGCGGAGGGATGGGGTCGGCGTCGAACTTGATTTCGGAATCGGCCGAGTACTTGCGGTACAGGCGGAATTCCTCCTCCAGCCGGGATATGCCTTCCATCGACTTCATAATCACCTGCGATTTCAGCGGCAGCAGGAAGGTGTGGCCGGACAGTTCCTGATAGTCGTAATCGAGAACGTCGGTGGCCTCTTTCAGCGGGAAATCCGGCGGAATGTTCTCGGCGTCCGCTGTGATGCGCACCACCGCGTGCGTGTCCGGTTCCACCTCGAAGAGCCCATGATAGGCGGTGGTGATGCGCAGCTTGCCATCCTCCACCGCAAGCTGGTACTGGGAATGATCCAGCCGTATGTGATACTGGAACGCCATCACGAGCTTGCCGCGCAGCATGCCCCAGTGGTCCCACGCGAAGCGGGCTTCGGTGGAGGGCTCGAAGATCTGGCGCATCAAGCTGCCGAATGCGCCGAACTCTTTCGATCCGCCGACTTTCTCGTAATCCCGGTTCACGATGGCGTTGTTCATCAGCACCACAACGTAATGCTCCTTCTTTTCGAAGTAGCTGAGGCGGATTTGCAGCGTATCGATCGCCTGCCACCGTGGGCTGCCGTCGGCCGGGCCGCCGTACTTGGTGCCCGGCATGGGGGCGGCGAGGCGGCGTGTCACCTGGGTACAGATGAAGTCGGGCAGGGTGTTGCTGTAGTTCAAGGCGTACTCGCGCACGTCGTCGATGATGGCGGCCTGCTCTTCGGAGGTGGGCGGCGGGATGGGCTTCGGCTTGGGCGGCGGCGCAACCGCGGCGGCGGCGGCCAGCGACGCGCTTTCCGCCGCCAGCTTGCGCAGCGCAAAAAGCGTCTTCGGGCCAATTCGCATCTGGCCCTGGAAGTCCTCGATTTGGCGCTCGTCCAGCTTTTCGGTGAGCTTCACTTTGTCCAAAAACGCCGCCAGCTCCCGGTCGGACGAAGTGCCCTTCTGGATCATGGCGACGTTCGATTCGAGAAATTGCCGCAACTTCTCGACCGACATGGTCTGCGCCGACGCCGCCAGACACACCACGAAGAAGGCTGCGAGCAAACGGGAACCCATACACCTTCATTTTCGCACGCGGGCGAACGCGCCAAAAGCGTCATGGGCGCGCACACTGAGTCTCCATTTTCACGAAACGCCGCACCGCCGGATCTGCGTCTATGGCGGTTATGACCGGCAGGTTCCGCGGTCCCTCAACTGCTACACTGTTGCGGGGGGAGGGCTTCTGATGAGCCGCGCTGCTTTCGTATTTCTCGTGCTTGCCGCTGCGGCGCTTCCCTGGCAGCTCCGCGCGCAGGATGCGCCGACGGGCGATTCCACGGCCCAGCCCGCGCCGGCGGCCGCGCCCGAGCGCGACGTGTCGTGGAAAGAGTTGCCTGGCAACATCCTCAGCGATCAGAAAAACATCTGGCTGTTTCCGGCGCACCTGCGGCATCGGTCCGCGCTGATCGGGGCGCTTGCCGTGGTGGGCGCGACAGCCGCGCTGGTGGCGCTCGATCCGAAGGAAGGCGCGTACTTTCGTAACACCACCGCCTTCAATGGCTTCAATCGCGTGGTTTCGGGCAATAACACATCCATCGGGATGGTGGTGGCCCCGCTCTCGTTCTACGCGGTGGGGCTGATCCGCAAGGACGAAAAATCGAAGAAAACGGCGCTGCTGGCGGCTGAAGCGGTGGTCGACGCCGAAATCCTTACCACTGCGATGAAGGACATTGACCGGCGCATGCGGCCTGCCGCCATTGCCCCGCACGGCAATTATTCCGACACTTGGTTCGAAAGCGGCGGCAGCTTCCTGCGCGGCCAAGGCAGTTTCCCTTCCGGCCACACCATCGCCGCGGCTGCCATCGCCACCGTGATAGCGCGCCGTTACGGGCACGAGCATCGCTGGGTTCCGTACGTCGCTTATGGCCTGACGGCGGTGGTGGGATTTTCGCGAATGTCGCTTTCGGCACATTTCCTCTCCGACGTGTTCATGGGTGGCGCGCTTGGGTACTCGATCAGCCGGTTCGTGGTGTTGCGTCAACAGTAGCCTCCTGCTGCTGGCCGCGTGGCTGGGCTGCGGAGGGCTGCGCGCGCAACTAACCCTCGGCCGCGTCGAGGGCGCAGTGCGCACGTCCGCCGGCAGCGCTGTGCCTGCTGCCGGCGTGGTGATCGAAGGCGGGGGCCTGCGGTTGCTGAAGCACACGGACGGCAATGGCCGGTTTGCGCTCGCGTTGCCCTACGGCCAATACCGCATCTCGCTTGAGGGAGATCGGAAATCCGGAGCGCCGGTCGATATCGCCCCCTTGGGAACCGTTCGCGTCACGGTGGTGGTCACGCCGGGCGCGCCAGTTCGGATCGAGATCGCCACCGCCGCCGAGCCTGGCGTGTGGACCGGCGATTTTGGTGCGCGCGTTTATCCGGAGGGCTTTTCGCTCGGATCGGCGTTGTTTGCGCGCGAGCCTGGCACTGTTACCGAGCCGCTCGATTTCACAGGCCTCGCCGACAACCGCCTCGGCGTCATCTCCCAACGCGGATTTTCCTGGACCGATACCGCGATTCAATTCAACGGCCTCGATGCCGGTGACGATTACCAGCCGGGCAGCCCGCAAATTCTTCCCGATGGCGATGCAGTCGCAGCGACCGTGGTGCGCAGCGCGTTTGGGTTGACGCCTTCGACTGCGTTCGGCGCTGAGATCGGCCTGTTCCCGGCGCAGGCCGGCGACTCCTGGCACGCCGCCATCTCGAGTGCTGGAACCGCGGGCGCGCTGGCTTCGAACAATCTGCCGCCGGCCGCTGGCCGTGGCGCCATCACGCAGTCGGAACAATACGATTGGTTCACGCGCGATCACGCCGAGCTGGGCGGTCCGCTTTCCCGCTGGGCCGACGTCTTCGTTTCCGGCTCTGGCCTTTGGGCCGCGCAGGCCGCGCCGCTGGCCGCGCCTGGCACGAACCAGAACAGCCGCCTGCTGTTCGGCAACGCGCTCGGCCACATTCGCGCCGGCGCTCACGACCGTTTCGACGCGCTCTACAGCGGGTCGCGCATCGATCTCGCCGGATGGGGCGAGCCAGCCGGGATGGAAGCTCTCGCCGCGCGGCGGCTTTCGCCCGAATTCCTGTTGCCGGATGGCGTGGCCGGCCTGAATGAGACCGATCACCTGGATTTCGTCCAGGCCGGATGGACGCACGTTTGGGCCGCCAGTGCGGCCGGTACGCTACAAATCCGCTACGGAGACTCGTTCGCGCATCTCGATACCGCCCCGGCCGTGGTGACGCCCATCAACCAGAGCAGCATCGAGATGGCTGGCGGTGCGGTGACGGGCGAGCCGCCGTTGACCAATCTAGCGGTGCGCGCGCGCCAGCAAATCGCGGCTGCGTGGGAACCTGGGAGTGTGAGGCGGGCGGGCGCGAATCATCAGTTCATGGCTGGCGGCGGCTGGCGGACATCCTCACCGCAGAACCGCTATCGCACGCCGTCCGATCTGAACCTGATCAGGGCCGATGGCCTGCCCGCCGAGGTGGTCGAGTTCGACACGCCGCTCGATTCGCGCGAGCGCATCACGTCCGCATCCGTCTGGGCAACCGACCATATGAATCCCGTGCGCCGGCTCACGCTCGACTTGGGGCTGATGGCCGATTTCTCCCGCGGTGGCGTTCCCGCGCAGTCCAGCCCCTTCGGCATCTACACACCCGCGCGGCAGGTCGCGGCCCAATCCAATCTCATCGCGTGGAACAGCGTGTCACCGCGCGCAGGCCTCGCCTGGCAGGTCCCGCACGCCCATGGCCTGGTCATGCGCGGGGCGTTTTTCCGTCTCTATGCGCCGCTGGCTGGCCGCTATCTCGACTACGGCAACCCCAACAGTCTCGGCGGGAATGTGTATCAATGGAACGATCTGAATGGCGACGGCTGGTTTGAGCCGGGCGAGCAGGGCGCGCTGCTGGCGCGTTTCGGCGGCCCGTACTCGTCCATTTCGCCATCGTTGCGCCGCCCCTACGCGGACGAATGGAACCTGGGCGCGGAGATGCCGCTGCCACTTTCCACGCTGGCCTCCATCCACCTTTTCCGGCGCGATGAGAAAGACCGCATCGCCGCTATCGACACCGGTGTGACGCCACAAGATTTTACGCCGGTAACCATTCTCGATCCCGGTCCCGATGGCATCCCCGGCACCTTCGACGACCAACAGCTCACCGTCTATGCGCAGAACCCAGCGACCCTCGGCCACGATCACTACCTGCTCACCAACCCGCCCGGCTTGCGCACCCTCAACTCCGGCGTGAACGCGCAACTGCGCACGGCCTGGCGCGGCATCACGGTGTCGGCTTCCTTCGTGGCGGAGAAATCGTACGGCCCCACCAACCCCGGCAACGCGATCTTCGAGAACGATCCCGGCGTGGTGGGCGCGCTCTTCTCCGATCCCAACGCCCAAATCAACTCGACCGGCCGCGCCTTCACCGACCGCGCCTTTACCGGCAAAATCGAGGCGCTCTATCGACTGCCCACGCGCTGGGGCGGCGTGCAGATTTCGACCGTGGCCGATTACACCGACGGCCTGGCGTTCGCCCGCATGTTGCTCGTCACCGGATTGCCGCAAGGGCCGTTCCTGGTGGCCACCACCCCGCGCGGCAGTCCCGGCGGCGGCAATCGGGCGGAGCATGTGCAGAACTGGAACCTGCGCCTCAGCCGCGAGTGGCCGCTGGCGTTTGGGCGAATTGCGGCTGCCGCCGATCTGCTCAATGTGACCAACGCGGACCTGGCGATTCAACAGGCCGATCTGACCGGGCCAACCTTCAACTCGCGATTACCCATCGCGATCGAGCCGCCGCGGTTTATGCGTTTCGAAGTCCGATACCGGTTTTGAACCGTGGCGCGGCTTGCCCGTGCACCATCCGGGGCAGTCCTGCCTGGTGTGTCGAGAGTCATCTCGACATTTGTTTTTGTTTTTGATGCGAGCGCCACTCTCCGTTACCAAGAAAAGCCGAGACGACTCTCGGCTCTGCAGGCCGGACGGCCCGCGCCACGAGGCTATTGCGTGACGTACATGGTTGGACCGTTGCTTTGCACGCCGCCGACTGTGAGTACCACGGCGTATGAGCCGGTGCTCAGGCCAGGTACCGTGATGTTGGCTTGGTCCAGCCCCACCCAGCCGGGAGCCAGGCCGAGGAAACCGACGTTCGCCGACCATCCGCTGATGGTCGCGGTCGCAGTCGATAGCAGCGTCGAGTACGATAGCTGGGTCAGAGAAGCCGCCGCACCATCGGCCGGCGGATTGGTGACGGGGCCGACGCCGGTCAAGTAAACGCTGACAATGCTGCCTACTTTGGCCGGGTTGTCGGGTCCATTCAGGGTATACCCGCCGGTGGCGGCAATATAGTTCAGCACGGCGGCCTGTCCCGTGATGCTCTGCACAACGTAGGGCGCGGCCTGCGCCACCTGGAAGCTCACTTGCCCGCTGGAGCCGCAAGCATCGTTAACCGTCATCGCCGCCGGGCCGGGCGCGATCTCAAACGGCAATTGGATGTTGATCTGGCCTGAGCTGGCGAAGTACAAGGGCGCATTAATGCCGTTCACGCTCACCGTCACCCCTGCCAGCGAAGTGGTCAGCGGGAACCCGCTGGACACTTGGGTGAAAGGCGCGAGGCCTGTTCCGTAGACGCTAACCACCGCTCCCGGCACCACCGGTCCAGCCTCTCCGTTGTTCGCGATGCCGCCGGGCGTGATGTCGGGAACTCCGCCGCCCGCCGCGATCTGGGCCACGAACGCGTCCGGCGCATCGCCGGGGTAAGACGGCGTGACGGCCCCGCTGGTGGTTGGGAAGTTGGTCGAAGTCGTGACTCCGGCCACCACCAGCCCGGCTGCGCAGTTCAGCGCCACGGCGGTGCCATAATCCCCATAATTGGTGCTCCCGGCGGGTAGGGTCGCGGTTCCATTGCCGCCCAGGTAGCTCGAAAACAGTAGCCCGGAGCCCGACGCATTCAGGCCGGTCACGATGGCGTTGGTGGTGCCCTGGTTGGAGCTTTGGAATGCATCGCTAGTGGGGTAATTGGTGGAAGTGGTGTTGCCGGTGATGTAGGCGTTGCCCGTCGGATCGATGGCGATGGCGCTACCGATATCGGCGCCGCTGCCTCCCAGGTAGGTGGAGTAGAGCAGCGTCTGCCCGCTGCCGGCCAGCCTGGTGACGAAGGCGTCGGTGGCGCCCCCGCCGTAGGTGGATTGATACGCGCCGAGCAGCGGAAAATCGATGGAGGCCGTGTCGCCGGTAATGTAGACGGCGCCGCTCTTGTCAACCGCGATTCCGTTACCCTCGTCGTTCCCACTGCCTCCCAGATAGGTGGAGTAGATCAGCGCACCCCCGGGCGCCCCGATCTTGGCGACGAATGCGTCCGCGCCGCCTTTGAGGGTGGATTGGAAAGCCCCGCTGGTCACCGGAAAGTTGGAGGAGGTGGTGGACCCGGTGACGAATGCGTCGCCCGTGGAATCCACCGCGATGGCGTTGCCGAAATCGCTGCCGGAACCGCCCAAGTAAGTTGAGTAGAACGCCACGCCAGCCGAGGTGAATCCCACCACGAAGGCGTTGGACGGGCCGCGAAGGGTAGTCAGCGCCGGACCTACCAGGAGATCGGGCGAATTGGTGCTGCCCACCAGGTAAACGTTGTCCTCCGCGTCAAGCGCCAACCCGTTGAACACATCGTAGCCCGACCCACCGAAATAGTGGGAAAAAGACACGTTCTGGGCGAGGTTGTCGAACTTCATGACAAAACCGTCTACGCTGTAACCGGCGGAATAGCTCAGGTAAGTAGTATCGGCATAGAAGGAGGCCGAATCGGTGGCGCCGGCCATGTAGATGTTGCCCGCCGAGTCAACGGCGATGGTGGAACCGATGCTGTCGCCGCCCACACCGCCGATCAAGGTAACGTACGCTGCCGCGGTGCCGGAAGAGTTCAGCTTGGCGACGAAGCCATCGTTATAACCGCTGGTGGCAAGGACTGTCCCCGCCATGTAAATGTTGCCGGCTGAATCGAGCCCGACAGCCGAAGCTTGCGCATTGACGGAACTGCTGGGCAGCAGATAGGTGGCCCAGGTGAGCGCCGGGTCGATGACCAGCGGCTGGGAGCGGTCATAGCGCCCCAGCGCGAAGCGCACCTCGTTTCCGCGCAACTGGTACCGGCCGGCGACCTGGCGGCGCTCGCCGTTCGATTCCTGATAGACGATGGGACGGTGCTGGCGGAGCTCGCCGCCCGCGGTCGCGATCACCAGGTCGCCCGCATCATCCACGCGCAAACCCTGAGCGCCTTCCACGCGCAGGCGGATGCGGCTTGGATCGGCGCCGCGAGCCAGCACCAGGTCATACTCCAGACGCCCATCGTTCACGTAGTAAACCACGTCGACGCCCGGATACAGTTGCCGGTAGCGCACGCGCGAGTAAGTGGGAATGTTCTTGCGCCAAGCCAAGGGTTGATTGCCTATGAGATAGTTGACCACGCCGGGCAGCGCTTCTTCGCCCTGGCCCTGCACGTCGCGGCGGGCAGAAGCGAAAACCACGGCTACACGCGCCTGGCGCGAGATCCATTCGGCGCGGCCCGCGCGCAACGTCAACGCGGCGCCGGAGGTGTGCACGATGAATTCCGCCGGTCCGGGCTCCTGGCCGCGGTTTGGCTCAAAAGCGACCGGCAGGCTTGCGGCCGACGCCAGGGCCGCACTCAAGAA